>NZ_CP013232.1:2799864-3110960 GCF_001584145.1 Collimonas fungivorans
AGCGTGTAGCTGGAAACAACCGCCGCACTTGAAAGTGCTGCCTGCCAGGTGACCACGTTCGGAGGACCTGCAATGCACCACTTGGTCCTGATGCTGCCGTCAACGGTAGACAGGATGCCCTGACCTGAACTGGAGGCACTTGCACTGACATTCGGCGAAGTGATCGCCGGCGGGGAAACACCGCCCAGCGAAAGCGATAAATTGCCAAAATTCTGATAGCTGCCATTAGCAGCAGCACTGCCATCATCTGTATTATTAGTACCTGTCCACAAACTCTGTTCATTGAATTGCAACTGCTCAAGCAGCACGCCTCCGGCCAACATGGCACCTGTCCGGCCATTGCCGACTGGCAGCCAAGTACTCTGCCAATCATTGCCCGCAGCTTGATAGAAGAGGTTTTGGCTTGCAATGCTAGACGTTGGCGCTGTTCTCACAATACCGGGAACAACGGCCGACTTGCTGGTACTGGCGACGCCAGCTGGACTGGATGCAGCGGGATTGTCCTCATTGCCGCTGCCACAGGCGGCCAATAGCGGGGATGCCGCCAACGCCGTTATTTGGGTCAATATCTTTCGGCGCGATGGGTTCGATGGTGAGCCATTCTGAGCTCTGAAGCCTTCATCTGTTCCAGAAGAACGATTGGTAATTTTGTCTTTCGTCATGATCCCTGTCTCCATTTCTTTATAGCTGGGCTAATTTATTTTTTCAGACTGATGCTAAATGCAATAAAACAACCTACGGTAACGCGTGAAACATTACTGACAGTATCTCCAGTCACATACCCATCACAGCATCGTATTTGACAGCTTTGTCGCTCCATCCGCGGCACATGTCGCACTAACTTGTTTGCCAAGCCGCGGCTGTCGACAGCAATACCGCCTCACCAACAAACTCCAGCTGAACGCCTTGCTTTCGTATTGATATGGCAAAAAAACTGCGCGTTCCATTCACCCTTCCCATTCAAATACATAGCCGCTCCAGAACATTGCCGTATTGATATTTTTTATAAACGGCCATTTACACTGGTTCAATGGCTGGACCAATTTAACGTATTTGAATTTAAATGTAAAGTGCATCATTCGGGTCATGGTGACATAGCCAATTCTCCACGAACCCCGCACGCAGTGCCGTGGTTTCATTGCTGGCACGGCTAAGTTCACATCCGATCAATGCGATTGGAATGGCTGGAACAACGCGGGCATCGGCCACTCGGCGCTCTGCGAACTGAACTACACCCCGATGGACGACAAGAGTGAAGTGCATATTACCCAGGCGATCGGCATCAACGAGAACTTCCAGATCTCGCGCCAATTCTGGTCGCATAAATTCGCGAGATCGTTCCCACTTATGGACAAAAGCTCAATGAGAACCCGCAGCTGCTTGCGACGACATGGGCAAGCACCGCTGAAACTTTGCAATTGACTATCGACTATCGCATCGCCAAGTTTGGAGGGCTTCGTTCAAGGGGCCGCTCCCATCGAGCACCCTGGACAAGTGAAAAAAGTGCCAGATATCGCGCTATAGTGCTGCGAAGCTCGGTGTAAGCGGCATCCGCTTACTCTCTATCTGGTTGGCAATGGAGATTGGTGTGCACGAAGACGTCCATCTTCAGGCACGCCTACTACCGCTACCACCCCTCCTTTCCTTGACATGCTCGCTTATTTGTTGGATCTTCCTTAAATCACTAATTTACTTTCGCAATAGCGTCTTAGATTTCCCGGTAACTTCCAACTCCACGCGACGATCTGGCTGCAAACAAGAAATCAGCTCTACACGATTTATTTGATCACATGTAGTTATCGACTCTCGCTTGCCCCTCCCTTCAGCGTGCATTAATGCGGACTGAATTCCCGCGTCAGCAAGATAACTCACCACAGTTTTGGCGCGACTCGATGACAACGCGTCATTGTAGGCATCTGTGCCAAGACGATCTGTATGGCCAATGACAAGTATTTTCTCGACAGTCATCGTTTTTAATTGTTGAGCGAGTTGATCTAGCTTTACCCGTCCTTCGGGCAAAATATCTTTTCTCTCTCCATGAGCGAATCGAAATAATGCGTCAGTTGCCAAACTTATTTTTTGCACTTCCACTGGCGGTGCGACGGCGGCAAGCGCAGGGGGAGCAGCATTAGGCACTGGGTTCAGTATGTTTGCACATTCAGGACGATCCCAATACATAGCTCTGGTTAAGCTATTCGCATCAAAATCAACACGATATTGGCATGTGATGAACTCATCCCCTTTCCCTGTACGGAAATTGAAAATGTAATTCCATTGTTTCGGTCCAAAGAGCCCTTCGCTGAAATGTGGCTTGTCGATTAGCGCATAAAGCTGATTTTTCGACATCCCAGTTCTTATCTTCCGCAGGTTCTCCTCATTTGGAAAAGTACCCTCTTTAAGCCACGCCGTGGATCGAGCAGGAAACTTCACTTGTTGATCACCGCTTGCATCGGTAGTATTTTCAGCGGCGTTATGACTGGTAGCGCATCCACCTAGCAGCATCGCCACGAATGTTAGCGCGGCAAGCACTTTATGTTTG
Source organism: Collimonas fungivorans (assembly GCF_001584145.1). NCBI lineage: Bacteria > Pseudomonadati > Pseudomonadota > Betaproteobacteria > Burkholderiales > Oxalobacteraceae > Collimonas > Collimonas fungivorans. The sequence goes on from NZ_CP013232.1 coordinate 2,802,404, forward strand.
TTACTCATATATCACCCTTTATTTTTTGTTGTCCAGGTCCGAAGAACCTGGACAACATGGCGTAGATTAACGGTCTCCAAGGCGACAATCAGAAGTGGAAGCCAGCGCCGGCGCCGGCACCAAACTGACCTTGCGTGTTCGTCGTTACTGCAGCTTTGACCACCCAACGGCCGTTATCCGATACTTTGGAAACCCCTAATGCGAGCGAACTTTGTCCTTGATATGTACCGACTGCAGCAGATGCCATGCCGGCACCAGCGTAGATCGACTGCGTCAGCGACGCGACAGCAATCGCAGAAGCCGCGCCGGCATCAGCATTCTTGCCAATCTGATTGATATCGCGACGGACGCCAGCAATCTGGTTGTCCGTATAAGCATTTGCTTGACTGACAGCGCCTTGAAGCTGACCATAGTTGACGGCATCACCCGACGACACGCCATTGGCGACGTTATGAATTGCAACAGCACTACCGCCACTATTAAGTGTCACACTGGTGTCGTTCACCGAGCCATCCGCGTTAGCGTCATATTTGACTGCGCCCTTGGTTGCGCTATTTAGCTGTCCCACGTTGACGGCATCTGTATTAGCCGTACCCGCCGCCACATTGGCAATTTGACGCTCGTTCCCGGCAGATCCCACAGAAACCGTATTGACGCGATCGGCAACTGAACCGTTGCCCAAAGCAACCGAGTTATTGGCGGTTGCACTGGCATTGTGGCCAAGCGCAGTGGAGTTCGAGCCGGATGCAACGGCCCCCGATCCACCGGCCGCAGAACTGCTGCCTGTAGCCTTGGGGGCCGTGGTTGAGTCAGGACTTACCTGAAACATCCCAGTCGATCCGGTCCCAAGATTATTTGCAAGATTCTTGATCTGGTTATCGGTGTATTGGGCAGCCTGGGTCACAGCGCCATCCAATTGCCTGAGATTGACTGCATCGGTAGCTTGCGACCCATCGGCGACACTTGTCAGCTGACGTTCAGCACCTGGGGCGCCGATAGAAACCGTACCAGCAGTGTTGTTTTGCACGTTGGAATACGGGCCGACATAGTTTTGGGCACCGCGTGTCGCTTGAGAGCCGCTACCCAAGGCAACACTGTTGTCGGCGGACGCCGTTGCGCCATTGCCGATTGCAACACTGTTGGCATTGTTTGCAACCGCATTAGGTCCTGCCGCAAGGCTATTATTTCCGACTGCTTGTGAGTCCGGCTGCGTGGAATTCACATGGAAATACTTGATGCCACCACCGCCATTAATGTTGTTGAGGCTATTGTTCAAAGTGGTTAAGTTGTTGTCCACGGCGCCCAATGCACTACCCACATTATTGTAATTATTCCCCTGGACCGTATAGTTCGGCGCCGTGACCTGACCGGTCACCGGATCAAACGTCGAACCACCACCGAAGTTGTTTGCTATCGACGTCCCAGCCTTGTTCAACTGAGAACCATTGATCGCATCCGTTGATGCCGCACCCAAGCTGCCTGGTGCAACATTATGCAAAATCACCGGACCGGTAGCCGCGCCGACCAGGGTCAGATCCTGGGATGGTATGCCACCATTTGGCGTGGTCGGCGTTGCGGCATCCGAATATTGCACTGGGCCTACTCCGCCTGTGTTCAATTTTACGATCGCCTGATTCGTCGCAAACAACTCACTGCCGTTGATTGCATCCGTCGATGTCGCCGTCACCCGACCTGCCGCTACATTGGTGATGGTGCGCTCGCTGCCAACGGCGCCAACGCTGATTGTGCTGGTCGGCGCCGTGCCTGCGAAGGTGTAGACCGTACCGCCGATCGTCACTCCAGTGGTGGCGACCGCCGCCGCCGTCGCTGATCCCGAACCTAGAGCCACGTCGCCAGCGTTTGTAGCCGTCGCTAGGTTCCCAATGGCTAATGCAAAGTCTGCGGTTGCTCTCGAATTTGATCCTATCGCAACAGACCTTGTTGCCGACGAGAAGGACGTGTCTCCTAGCGCCAGCGCCTTCGTTCCCGAAGACACAGCGTTTCCCCCAATTGCAGTAGAGGAACTGCCAGTCGCGGTGGCACTCTGGCCGATCGCAATTGCAAATCCATTCGCTGGACCGCCATTGGTGCTCACATTCCCGACTGCCACCGCATTAGAACCCAGGGCAATCGAATTCCTGCCGCTTGCATTGGTGTTATACCCTAGCGCTATCGCATAGATATTGCTGGCCGTTGCCTGATTGCCAACCGCCACCGAGCTCACCCCTGCCGCGTTTGCGCCATTGCCATAGGCCGATGCGTTGATACCGGAGGCCACGGCCAGAGGCCCTGAAGCCACCGAATCCGTGCCAGTCGCCTGGCTATCCGCCAATATCGAATTGGCATGGAAATACTTAATGCCACCACCGTTGTTAATGTTCGTGACTGTCGTGCCAAGATTGGTCACTGCCGTGTCGGTGGCAAACAACTGGCTGCCGTTCACCGCATCGGTGCTGGTCGCAGTAATACGAGCTGCAGCCACATTGGTAATAGTGCGTTCGCTACCCAATGCTCCTACACTCACCGTGCTGGTGGGCGCAATACCTGCATAATTGTATGTAGTGCCGTTGATGGTGCCGGTTGCTGTCGCTACCGCCGCTGCCGTCGTCGAACCTGTGCCCAACGCAACATCGTTTGCATTGGTGGCGGTCGCGCCGGAACCCAGAGCTACGCCCTTCGCGGCGGATGCCCTGGCGGTATCACCCAATGCAATGCCGCCGGCGGCCGAAACTGTGGACGCATTACCCAACGCCACCGAGCCTTGGCCTGTCGCTGCGTTGCCGCTACCTTGCGCCAACGCACCGTTGCCATTGGCGGTATTGTTCGCACCCACTGCGACAGCACCGGTGCCGGTGGCTGAATTTGGATCACCAATCGCTACCGCACCATTGCCGCTTGCTGTCTGCTGGCTACCGATTGCTACCGCGCCGGTACCGCCGGTCACGTTCGACTTGTAGCCGATCGCGGTAGAACCCAAGCCGGCACCTGACGCTACTGACGATGTATCGCCAATTGCCACTGTGCTTGCCGCTCCGGCATTAGTGAAGCTACCCAAGGCTACCGCGCTCAGACCAGTAGCCTGCGATTGATTGCCCACCGCCGTACTGCCGAAATTCGACGCTACCGTGCCGATCCCCAAAGCCGTAGCGTTGGTTCCGCTTGCAGTAGAACCCAGGCCCAAAGCGGACGCCTGACCACCGGAAGCATTAGCCGTCGCACCGACTGCCGTGGAATTTCCTCCTGATGAGAGCGCATGATTACCAACCGCAGTGCTATTGCCGCCCGTCGCCGCGGAGGTCACGCCAATCGCTGTGTCCTGCGCGCCAGTTGCTTTTGCCTGGTTCCCGATTGCCGTGGCATCGGTGTTGGCAGCAACCGCCGCAAAACCGATCGCAATGCTGGTCGTGCCGCTGGAGGTAGCGCTATGGCCGAAGGCTACACTATCCACGCCCGAAGACACGGCGTTGCCGCCGATGGCCACCGTGTTGCCGCCTGTCGCCGACGCGCCAGCACCCAATGCGACATCATTGGCAATGGTGGCCGAGCCGCTGACGCCAGCAACCGCGCCGCTGCCCATGGCGATGCCATTGGTGTTGTAAGCACTGGCAGTTGAACCAACTGCAATGCTATTGGTGCCGGAAGAGATTGCACCTGTGCCAAGCGCAGTGCTAGAACCCCCTGTGGCCGCCGCAGCGGAGCCGAATGCCGAATCGCCGGTGTTTGTGGCTTTGGAGTTCTGCCCGACCGCAGTGGCGTTCGCGCCACTCACTACCGCTGCCCAGCCGACTCCAGTGCCGTTGTTGCCAGTCACACTAATCTGCCTGCCTATGCCCACCGAGTTGGTTCCAGTCGCAGTGGACGCATCACCGATAGCGACGCTGATATTCTGTGCATTGGCGCCGCTGCCGCCACCAATGGCAATCGAAAATGAGCCTGCCGTGGCAGGAGCACTGCCGCCACTACCCGTTGCGGAAGAGCCATTTATCTGGTCAATCTGAATAGCTGTGCCGGCAAACATGGGGCCACTGAAGGCGAACAGGATCGCAGCTGCAGTCGCGGTCAGCAAACCTGACTTTCTTGGCGTCTGCCCTGAGCGGCTAGACTTTCCTTTTCCTCGCGTGAGTTCTGATGCAACAATCCGATTGCGAAGCGCCTGGCTATAAACGATCCAATAAGATTTACTCATGCTTCCCTCTATTGAAGTTAAAGTGTTTCTCTACAATGAATCAGAGCCATTACCTGGATGAAATTGACTTGAGGTGCTGTGCTACAGGAAATGATCACCGGAAATTTGCTGCGACTTATTGAGCCGCCGCAGATATAGCACCTGCCTGATAGCCCACTGGGGCCCAGTGTTCGTCTTTCCAGATCAGAGAGACGCGTTCCCACGAAGAAGCCTTGGCATAGACCGAAACGAAGGTGATCCCGACAAATTCACCCTGAGGCAAACTCGGATTATTAATTTGGTGTTCCATCGATTGCCAGATACGGCTGCTGGGTGATGTTCCCAGCCGGATGCGCATATCGTTGACGTATTTGATCCAGGCGCCTTGCTCTGATTTCAACTTCATCAACGCATCGCTTTGTTCCCACATCTGATCGACTTGCTGGCTGTCGGCTAAAGTCAGCCATTGCCGAGCCGTTTCAATAGCGGCATCAGCAGACGCGGGTTGCGCCGAAGCGGTAACGGGAACAAGAATGATGGAAAAAATCAGGATGGCCAGCGTGGCCAACGGAGATAGTTTGCGTGGCATTGTGAAACGTAAATCGTTCCAAACCGTGAGTCCGTTTGCAAAACCCAATTTATCCATTGCTCCCCCGCTTGGAATGATTTGTCTGTGCAAATAATTTTATTTGGGTGCATCAAGGAATGCCCAATGTGCCGCATTGCGTACTTGAAAAATCTCACATTCTCAAGGGGATGAAGAAAATTTACTTGATGAAATGAAGACTAATTTTCAAAAGATAATTTTTCCAGAGAAATTTCGGGCAATTAACATAAGTTCACAAATTGCGTTGTGCAAAGGCACGTGAGCCTAGGCGACGGTTTTGGCTCAGCACAAAATTGCACTTCCGACAGTATTAAATAATAAAATAGCAATACTTGAATCTCGGAGCGCAACTTTCAACAGGCATCGCGCGCCCGCTGCGATCTGCGCAGATGGGGCTGCGCGAGCATTCCTGCACCACCTCGCACCACAAGTGTGTCTGGCGGCAGTGGTCGCTGGGTGAATTGTTTGTTTTGTGATGACCTCGCAAATCAAGCATAATTGAGCACCTGCTCCTCGATTGAATGAGGTTTTTTCAATATCCGGCACCGTTTTTGATTGAGGGTGCCGATCGCTTTCAATATTACTTACGACGAAAAATTTCCATGAGTCAAGAAAATAACAAGAACACGGTAGCAAACGCCAAAAGCAAGCGCTTCTCCCGGCGTAAATTTATTGGAACTGCCGTTGGCGCCGCAGCCGTATTGGGCGGCTACTCGGTCCTGTTCGGTGGCCAATTCCGCGCCGCCAAGGCGGATCGCACGGTGGACGTGCTGCTGATCGGCGGCGGCATCATGAGTGCGACGCTCGGCGTCTATCTGTCCGAGCTGGAGCCTGGCTGGACCTATGAAGTGTTCGAACGCCTGGACAAAGTGGCGGAAGAAAGCTCGAATGGCTGGAACAACGCGGGCACCGGCCACTCGGCGCTCTGCGAACTGAACTACACCCCGATGGACGACAAGGGTGAAGTGCATATTACCCAGGCGATCGGCATCAACGAGAACTTCCAGATCTCGCGCCAATTCTGGTCGCATCAGGTGCGCAAGGGCGTTCTGGGCAATCCGCGCGAATTCATCAATTCGACACCGCACATGAATTTGGTCTTTGGTCCGGAGAACCGTGAATTCATTCGCAAACGCGTCGCGGCCTTGAAGGCGTCGCCGCTGTTCGCTGGCATGGAAATGACGACGGAACCGACCAAGATTGCTGAATGGATTCCGATCATGATGGAAGGCCGGAAGCCGGACGAGATGGTCACCGCCACCCGTTCGCCGCTCGGCACCGATGTCAACCTGGGCGCGATTACCCGCCAGTTCTACAAGCATCTCAGCAGCAATGCGGGCGGCAAGATCAACACCGGATATGAGGTACGCTCGATCACCCGCAATGAGGATGGCTCCTGGCGTGTATCGGCTTTCGACATCAAGGATAGTTCCAAGGTCCAGACCGTTGATGCACGCCACATCTTCATCGGCGCCGGTGGCGCCGCATTGCCGCTGCTGCAGTTGTCGGGAATTCCTGAAGCGAAGCAGTATGGCGGTTTCCCGGTAGGCGGAGAATTCCTGGTCACGGATAATCCCGCCATTACCTCGCGCCATCTGGCCAAGGTCTACGGCCTTGCGGATACGGGTTCGCCACCGATGTCGGTGCCGCATCTGGATACCCGCGTGCTGGATGGTAAAACCGTGCTGCTGTTCGGGCCGTTCGCCACCTGGTCCACCAAATTCCTCAAGAACGGATCGTATTTCGATATCGCGAAGGCAACCACGCCCTCCAATATCATTCCGCAACTTCAAGTCGGCGCCCATGAGTTTGCACTCGTCAAATATCTCGCGCAGCAATTGGAGTTGTCCAGGGAAGACAAGATGGCGGCGCTGCGCCGCTACATGCCTGAGGCAAAGGACGAAGACTGGCGTTTGTGGCAAGCCGGCCAGCGTGTGCAGATCATCAAGAACATGCCCGACAAGGGCGGCGTATTGAAGCTGGGTACCGAAGTCGTGGTTTCCGAAGATCGCTCCGTGTCTGCATTGCTGGGCGCGTCACCTGGTGGCTCTACCTCGCCAGCGATCATGCTGTCACTGCTGGAGAAGGTTTTCCCCGATCGGATGAATACACCTGCCTGGCAGAAAAAAATTCGCGAGATCGTTCCCACTTATGGACAAAAGCTCAATGAGAACCCGCAGCTGCTTGCGACGACATGGGCAAGCACCGCTGAAACTTTGCAATTGACTATCGCATCGCCAAGTTTGGAGGGCTTCGTTCCAGGGACCGCTCCCGTCGAGCACCCTGGACAAGTGAAAAAAGTGCCAGATATCGCGCTATAGTGCTGTGAAGCTCGGTGTAAGCGACATCCGCTTACACTCTATCTGGTTGGCAATGGAGATGGGCGCGCACGAAGGCGTCCATCTGTTCGTTTGTGTGCCGAATTGCCCCGCTCAGTTTTGACCTTCCCTCCATTGCCTGGCGAACGCCGCCACCCTGTCGTAAGACTCCTTGAAACCCAATTCAGCTAGATGAGATTTAGCAGGCGCTTTTTCGTCGCTTGCAGGGATGCCCTTCCTGAGCCTGCCATTCCTTGACCAATTGCCGGCGAGTACCGGGATAGTGCTCATCCAAAAAATCTACCGTCACAATGCAGTCGGCACGAAAGCGACGAAAATCGCCAAGCGACTCGCACCAGGCAGCAATGGACCACCGTGACTCCACGAAACCGAGCATGATCGGCCAGATCGTTTGCTCCAGCACGGGCCCGTCTTCTTCTCTATACGCGATGTGCATTTTGCGCTGCTCGCGTAGCATCTGTCGAACCCGCGCCAGATCAACCCCTGTATCTTCGCTTTGCCGACTGATATACAGCGCATTGTCATCCAGCGCTCGTCTCATTTCTGACGGAAGCACTGCATCGATTTTTGCAATCGCGTTCAGCATGGCATGCGCCAGGGCATCATCCGTTTGGCGGCTGACCCATTGGGCGCCGGCCGCAAGTGCATGAATTTCTTCTGCCGTGAAGGACAGCGGCGGCAGAAGGAAGCCTGGTCGGAGTATGTAACCAATACCTGGCTCACCATTGATATCAGCACCTAATGCTTGCAGTGTCGCAATGTCGCGACGGATGGTGCGTAGCGATACGCCAACCTCGCGTGCAAGTACCTCACCGGACACCGTTCCACGGTGTCGGCGAAGGACTTGCAAAAGGTCGAATAACCGATGGCTTCGCGACATGCTCAATCCATTACGACGAGGCATTTTCCACTGAGCTTAAGACCTGCCTCAAGCTCGGTGATCAGTTGGATCGCGTCCCCCAAAGGTACGACTCTGGCGATCGGCAGTCGAAATTTTCCTTTTCTTGCGGCATCGGCAAGGCTATCGAGAATGTCGGGCCTCGGCGTACCCACAATCGGCTTCAGTCGGCGGTTAAAGATCGAACGGATGAACTTGCCCGGGGTTGGGTTGAGGTCGAGGAACACACCATCCTTTTTCAGCAGGCTGAGTCCTATCTCGGTGGTCATCGTGGCGGCTGTGTCGTACACCACATCGTAACGTTCACCGATCGCCGATAAAACGGTGGCTCGATAGTCAAAGACGGTTTGAATGCCGAGCGAGCGTACCCGTTCCATCGACCCTGCGCTGCAGCTGCCTGCAACCGAGGCCCCGAACATACGCGCTATCTGCACGGTCGCTTCGCCCACTGCACCAGCGCAGCCATTGACGAAAACGTGTTGGCCAGCGCTCAGCTTCGCCTTATCTACCAAACCGTTCCAGGCCGTTATACCCGGAGTGCCGATGCAAGCCGCATCCTCGAAAGAAACTTCGTCGGGCTTCTTTGCCAAGAAGGCTTCTTTGGTCACCACAGCCTGACCCAGGGCGCCGCTCTCCTTGAAACGGGCTAGACCGAACACGGCGTCCCCCGGACGAAAGCGCGTCACGCCTGCACCGATCTCGGTCACCACCCCAGAGAAGTCCATGCCCATCGCGCGGGGGAAGGTATTTCCCGTAACAATCTTCATCTGGCCATTGCGCAGTTTCCAGTCGATTGGGTTGATGGCTGCAAATTTGACCTTCACGGCCACTTCGCCTTTACCCGGCGCGGCCACTTCGAAGTCGTCGAGCCGCATCAGTTCCGGGCCGCCGTACTTGTTATATTGGATACGTTTCATGGCAGGCCATATCCCTCTGGTTCAGCGAGGCAAAACCGGGTGGTTTGCTGAGTATGTGTAGTCATGGATGGTTCTCTTTTGTTGTGTCGGGAAACGCAGTCTAGTTCACCATGGTGCCAATTTCTGGCACCATGATGGCTGCTCCCGCCCTTCTGCGTAGGGAAAAATGCCGTCAGGCACCATTCATGCGCTCGCACAGTTACTGACCGGAACCCTCGACAATACGGAAATCACGCTCGGCAGCGGTCCCCAGCACTCGCAGTGCTGCTTGGTAGGCCTCGCTGGCATATGTCCGTTGCGCATGTTCAAAGCTGGAGAATTCGACAAGGACCGTGCGCTGCTTCAGGCCCGCTTCGTGCACCTCGAGTCCGTCCGAGGTGCGCGCCAAGATGGTTCCGCCGTTCGCAGCAATCGCCACTCCGGCCAGCGCGCCGTATGCTTTCAATGCCGACTCGTCCGATATCGATCGATACGCAACTACCCAATATCCCTTGTTCATTTTCACTCCTTTAATGTGACAGACACTAATTGACGGCTTGACGTCGGCGTCACGCGGCACCGACGTCAAGAGACGGTTTTTCTTGACATTCCCACTAGTGTCAATGTTATAAGCTTGCCGAAAATCAACATTGGATCGCACCTGTTCACACCGGCCGAAATCATCAACCAGGCGTACGCGATGTTTTCTTCGCAGGTCATTGTCCGTTATCCAGGCAATGCCTGCATCTCTCGAGTGGCTTCAAACATCAAGAAAAGGGATCCGATGAAACGAACAGCGCTCTACTTCGTCAGTATATTGGCGAGCTTGTTTCTCTTCATGACTCAGGCGCAGGCACAATCCACGAATGACTATTCTCAAGGCGTCGATGTAGCAGGAAGCAGCGCCACTGTGTGGTTCCAGTCCAATGTTAATACCAGCTGGGTCGATATACATTACCAGCTCAACGGCGGCGATCTTCAAAACCTCCGCACCAGCAGTGCCAACGGCCGCTATGTTCAGGGAATAAACAGCGTCGGCACCGGCAGCAACATCAAATACTGGTTTACGTACAATAATGGGACGCCTGCATACAATACCCCCGCCTTCAACTTTACCGTGGGCGCCGGAAATCCACCTCCGCCGCCACCGCCGCCATCCGCAGGAAACTGGAGCGGTCTCACTACATTCAATCTGGTCAATGGCACGCGAGGCGCATATCCGGATAGCCAGGTTTATTGGGCAATCATCGGCAAGGACTGGAACAGCGGCCGCTTCGTGTATGTGGATACGGGCGGAAACCTGATCCCCATGGGTATCGGCGACAACGGAGCCTTGAACAAGAATGGACAAGGATATACAAACTATTTCCATTCGCTGGCGCAAGGAAAATCGGTCACCATTCCGCCGATAAATTCGGCGCGCCTGCTGCTCAGCGTGGGAAGTCCCATGTATATCAAAGTCAACCAGGACGTGAACGGCAATATTGGCTATGCCGGCGCCAATATCGAAAATCCGTCGGATCCGAATATTGACGTGACCTTCGATTTCGTCGAAATGGCGATCGTTCCAAACCAGGGATTTTTCGGCAATACCACCCGGGTAGATCAATTCGGCTTCCCCGTCTTGCTGCGCCTTCAGGGACTCGATGGCTACGACCAGACAGTTGGAGAAACAGATACGCGCGCCGCACTGTTTCAAAAATATCTGGCGGAAGTTCCTGATGAGTTCAAAGGCCTGGCCCAGGCGCCATATGCGCCGTACCGCATTATTGCTCCTGCCCACGCAAGCTTCAATAACGGCGGCGCCAACGGCAACTATCTGGACAGCTATATTGCATCTCTCTGGAACAAATACAGCACGCAAACTCTGACGTTCACGGATCAACAGGGAACATTTTCCGGCCGCGTTGTCGGCAATCGCTTCCAGTTCACCGATGGACAAGGAAGCTACTACATCAATAACCGCCCTACCACCGCAATGGCATTGTTAGGCAGCGGCGCATTGAACGACGGATCCGGAACCACGCCGGGAACACCGGCTTACGACAAGCAACTGCAAATCCAGGCGCAAATGACTGCGGCAATCAATCGCCACGTCGTCGAAGATCCCGCGCACTGGAGTAACGCGGCTTACTTCTATCCGAACGGACAGGTATCCAATTACTTCTCGAAATTCTGGCATGATCATAGCGTGAACAAGCTGGCCTACGGCTTTGCTTACGATGACGTATGGGGATTCAGTTCATCTCTTCATACTTCGGCGCCTACTACGGCAACAGTCACTATCGGCTGGTAGATGCGCGCAGACGTGCACGTAAAACGCACGCAGCCCGCCATTCGGCGGGCTGCGACGTCAAGTGACCCGCCGGACTATTTTTTACGAACGGTCTTCTGCAAGGTTTCCGACTCAAGTACGTTCCTGATGAGCGGCCGATTTTTTCGCACGACGAGTGAGCACATGTAATAGTCAATGGTTACCGGTGCATCTCTAAGCTTGATCGCTTTGGTTCCCGGTATCGCCATGTATTCGATCTCGGATACGAAGCCAATGCCCAAGCCTTCCGCAATCGCATGCATGGTGGCTTCCCGGCTATTCAGTTCCATTACACAATTGATCTGGATGCCCTGTTTCCGGCACGCGTTCTCGAGCAATTCTCTCGTCTTGGAGCCGGGTTCACGCATGATGACAGCTTCGTTTTTTATGCTCGCCAGCGGTACCGACGATCTGCTCGCCCAGGCGTGGTCTTCCCTGACCACCGCGACAATAGGATAGGTCCGGTACGGCACGACGTGCAATCGCTTGTCCGTTTCTATGAAAGCCAGGATTGCTATGTCGATGGTGAAATCATAGAGCCTGGCGAGCGCTTCTTTTTCCGTGTTGATGGAGATCGCGAATTCAATGCCCGGATGCTTGCGCATTAAATCGTAGGTCAGGTTCATCACGACAGGCGGTGAAACTGCCCCGATACGCAGCAATCCTGTTTTTTGGGAATGCAAGCTTTGCAATAGCTGAACCGCTTCGTCTTCCTGACCGAAAATCCCTTCAGTAATTTCGTACAGCCGCCGGCCCGCATCGGTCAATTCGACATGCCGGCCGCGGCGGTGGAACAGTTCGACGGCAAACCTGCTTTCCAGCGCCTTGACTTGCTCGCTGACGGTTGGCTGGCCTATTCTCAGGTAGGCCGCGGCGGCGGTGAAACTGTGTGTTTTGGCTACGGCATGGAACGAACGAATCCATTTATGGTACTGGTACATAAAGATCCTTCAGAAACACATCTTCCTCAGTGGCCATATGGCCGTCCTGTCATTTCCCGCGGCCATATCCCCAAAGTACATATATGCCATTCAAATATGACAATTTTTCATTATCGGTTAAAACGATAGAAATAGAAGAATAATCGATTTGTACTATGCGATGGGCGCACCGACAATCTATTTACTAAAAGTCCATAACCAATAAACAGGAGACATCGATGACACACCGGTTCTGCAATCCCGTCGCAACCCACTTCGGTCTGGGCAGCCTTGAAGAACTGCCCCGTATCGTCGGCGGCGCAAAGGTGGTGGTCGTGACGTTTCCCGAAGCGCGCTCCTTAGGCCTGCTTAAAAAACTGGAGGACTTGCTGGGCGACCAGCTGGTTTATGCCATTGAAAATGTCCGCCCTAATCCGGATGTTGCCCAGCTGGCGGAAATGTACGACCGGTTCTGGCAGGACGAACATGCATGCGATACGGTTGTGGCGCTGGGCGGCGGCAGCGCTATCGATACCGCCAAGGCATTGATGGTTGGCACGGAAGGCGGAAGCTTCGATGAGCTGCTGGCCCTGCTTGCCGGCGGCAAGCAGTTCACGCCAAGCCGGGTGAAGACGCTGATTGCCATCCCGACGACCGCGGGCACGGGCAGCGAAGTAACGCCGTGGGCCACGATCTGGGATGCCGCCAAACAAAAGAAATACTCGCTGCACCTGGATTGCACCTGGCCCAAAGCGGCTATCGTCGACCCGGAGCTGATGCTTACCCTGCCCAGGTCGATTACCGTTTCCACCGGACTGGACGCCTTGTCGCACGCGCTGGAATCGATCTGGAACGTCAATGCGAATCCGGTTTCCGACGCCTTTGCGATCGGCGCGATCCACGAAATCATGGCTTGCCTGCCGCTACTTGCCAAGGAACTCGACAACCGGGCGCTGCGATCGTCCATGGCGCTTGCAGCGATGAAGGCAGGACTGGCATTCTCCAACACCAAAACCGCTCTTGCTCACTCCATTTCGTACGAGATGACCCTGCGCTACGGCTTGCCGCATGGCATAGCCTGCTCGTTCACCCTCCCCCTGGTCCTCGGCATGGCATGGGGCGAGCGTCCCGATAGAGACGCCGCCTTGCAGAAAGCGTTCAACAGCGACCGGAAACCCGCGGTAGAGCGCTTGCGGAATTTCCTGCACCAGCTGGAAGTGCAGACCGAATTTTCCGACTATGGCGTTTCGGACGAAGAGGCGCAGGAGATGGTGCAGCATGCTATGCAGGGCGCGCGCGGGAAAAATTTTATCGGTGCAAAGGCCGCTGTCGCTTTGCCATGAACAGCTGACGATTTTTACATTTCCATGGGAGGACAAGAAGCCTGCAACACCGCAGTATCCATATCGATTACATAATAAAAATTACCTTTTCCAACCAAACAGGAATGAGGTTTTCCGGAGGAGTAGCAACCCGGTTAACCTCTATAAAGGAGACATGCAATGAGTTACGTCTATACGGCGTCGGAGCCGCTCGCGGCAACCGACTCCAGCTTTCGCCGGGCGCAATGGAGAATGCTGCTTGCGGCGATGCTTTGTTATCTGTTTTTCTACACCGGCAGGCAGACCTTTGGTTTTGCCATTCCAGGCATCCAAAAGGAATTTGGCTTTTCCAAGGAGACCTTGGGCTGGGTATCCAGTGCGATGTTGTGGGCGTATGCCATCGGACAGGCAATCAACGGCAATCTCGCCGACAAGTTCGGCGGCCGCCGGATCATGAGTTTAGGGGCCATTCTTTCCTGCCTGGCCAACTGGATCGTCAGCTTTTCGAGCGGATATGCGACCCTTATCGTTCCATGGGGAGTCAACGGCTACTTTCAAGCGTTAGGCTGGGCGCCAGGCAGCCGCTTGCTGTCAAACTGGTGGGGCATCGGCGAACGCGGGAAAGTATATGGTTTCTATGTGTTCGCCGCCGGTTGCGCCTCTGTACTTTCTTATGTCACGTCGATTGTCGTGCTCGACGTCATGCATCTTGACTGGCGATGGATATTCCGGATCCCCGTTCTTTTAATGCTTGGCGGCGGCATATTCTTCTATCTGGTTGCGCGCGAACGGCCGGAAGACTTGGGTTTCAAGCCGCTGGACACCGGCGTTGCCAACCAGGGAGATGCGGCGCACGCTATCCACGACGAGCAACAGGAATCTTCCTGGACACGGTATAAGGCCGTGTTGAATAACTGGCGCTTGATCGTGGCGGCCCTCTCCCTGGGTTTTCAGAACGCGGCGAGATACGGGCTCATTGTCTGGGTTCCCGTCCATTTTTTCGGATCGAACTGGGCGAAGTCGCCGGACGCTTTTATTGATCCCAAGTGGATCAGCGTCGCTCTTCCTGTGGGAATGGCCATCGGCGCGCTCAGCAACGGCTGGATATCGGACAAATTGTTCGGTTCGAAGAGATATAAGGCGATCATGCTCTACATGGTGCTGGGAGCGATAACCAGCGTCTGGATGTTTGCCATCCCCGGCCATTCGATGCTTGGAGTCATGGCGTTATTCCTCTGCGGTTTTTTTGTGTACGGGCCAGCATCATCGTTTTGGGCATTATGTCCGGATCTTGTCGGCTCGCGTCGCGCCGGCACCGCCACAGGCATCATGAATTTTTCATCGTATCTGTTTGCAGGCCTTGGTGAGCCGCTGATCGGACGATTGCTGGATCACTCAGGAAATACCGCACTGATCTTTCCAATTGTCGCCGTCAGCTGCGTAATCAGTGCGTTTGTTGCGATGTTCATCAAACGCTAGCAGGGCTGCCCGGCCGTCTCATGCCTGCTTGTCGGTCCGCAGCATAAGACAGCCGGTCCCTGCCGCAGGCTTTGTGTGCTTGCAGCTGCAGCTCCCTTATTCCCAAAAAACCCGAAAGGTTAAATCATGTCTGGCAATAAAACCCTGCAGGTCAACGGCCGCAGTTACCCGTGGATGGCTCAGCCTGTCGTCGTCGTATGTGTCGACGGTTGTGAACAGGAATATATCAATCAGGCAATCCAGGCTGGCGTCACCCCATTCCTGAAAAAGATGGCAGCCCAGGGAACCGTGCTTACCGGCGACTGCGTAGTGCCCAGCTTCACCAACCCGAACAACCTGTCGATAGTCACCGGAGCACCGCCTTCGGTGCACGGCATCTGCGGCAATTATTTCCTGGACCGCGAAGCAAATCAGGAAGTCATGATGAATGACGCCAAATACCTGCGCGCCGGTACGATATTTGCGGCCTTCTCCGACGCTGGCGCCAAGGTTGCCGTAATTACTGCCAAGGATAAATTGCGCAGTTTGCTTGGCCACAAGATGCGCGGCATCTGTTTCTCGGCAGAGAAGGCCGATCAGGCCACGCTAGAGCAAAACGGCGTGGAGAATCTGCTGGAACTGGTCGGCATGCCGTTGCCGTCGGTGTATAGCGCCGAATTGTCGGAGTTTGTATTCGCCGCCGGCGTCAAGCTGCTGGAAACGCAACGTCCGGACCTCATGTATCTTTCCACCACCGATTACATCCAGCACAAGTTTGCCCCGGCACGGCGGGCGCCAATGCCTTTTACGCCATGATGGATCACTACCTGACCCAGCTCGATGCGCTGGGCGCGGTGATCGGCCTGACCGCCGATCATGGCATGAACGCCAAGACCGACAGCGCCGGCACGCCTAACGTAATTTATCTGCAGGACCTGCTGGACGCCAATGTCGGCAATGTCGGCAATGGCAGAACCCGCGTCATCTTGCCGATTACCGATCCCTATGTCGTGCACCACGGCGCATTGGGCTCTTACGCCACCGTATACCTGAATGATGGCGCGAACCTGGCGAGCGTTTCACAGCAGGTGCGCGCGATTCCTGGCATCGAACTGGTGTTGACGCGCGCAGAAGCCGCTGCCCGCTTTGAGCTGCCCGAGGACCGTATCGGCGACCTGGTGGTAGTCAGCGAACGCCTGACGGTGATCGGCACTTCTGCCAGCCGCCACGACCTGTCCGAGCTGAAGTTGCCATTGCGCTCGCATGGCGGCATCTCGGAGCAGCGTGTGCCACTGATGTTCAATCGCAAGCTTGGGGCGATTCCTTCTGACCACCGGTTGCGCAATTTCGACGTGTTTTACCTGGCGATGAATGCTGCCGCCTGAGTTCTGTATTGCGCCGCTGGGCGAAACGAATGGTATCCGGCAGTGATGCCGGCGATTAATTAATCTGGAGATGAAATGTCGATGCTAAGCGAATTGAAAAAAATCAAAGAAGGCGAACCACTGCGTCAGAAGATGCGGATTGCCGGCAGGCTGGCAGGCAACGAGCGCCTGATCGAGGTACTCAATCCCTACAACGGCAAGCTGGTCGGGACAATTCCGAAAGCGACGGTCGGCGATATACGCGATGCCTTCCGTACCGCGCGTCAGTTCAAATCGACGCTGACGCGCTTCGAACGCTCCAAGATCATGTTGCGCGCCGCGGAAATACTGCGCGCCAATACCGATGCCGTTTCCGACCTGATCACCGCCGAAGCCGGACTGTGCAAGAAGGATTCGCTGTATGAAGTTGGCCGTGCCTGCGATGTCTTCGTATTTGCCGCCAATCAGGCGCTGGTGGACGACGGCCAGGTATTTTCCTGCGACCTGACGCCGCATGGCAAGCAGCGCAAGGTCTACACCATGAAAGAGCCGTTGCTCGGCGCAATCTCGGCCATTACGCCGTTCAATCATCCACTGAACCAGGTCGCGCACAAGGTGGCGCCATCGATTGCGACGAACAACCGGATGGTGTTGAAACCGACCGAGAAGACGCCGTTTTCCGCCTTGCTGCTGGCAGATATATTGTACGAAGCCGGATTGCCCCCGGAAATGTTTTCGGTTGTGACCGGCGATCCGAAAGAAATCGCCGACGAAATGCTGACCAATCCCGATGTCGACCTGGTCACCTTCACCGGCGGCGTGCCGATCGGGAAATACATCGCCGGCAAGGCCGTCTACAAGCGCCAGGTGCTGGAGTTAGGCGGCAACGATCCGATCATCGTGATGGAAGATGCCGATATCGAAGAAGCGGCGACCCTGGCGGTGTCGGGATCGTACAAGAATTCCGGCCAGCGTTGTACCGCGATCAAACGCATGATCGTGCACCAGGCGGTGGCGGATGAATTTGTCGAGAAGCTGGTCGCCAAGACACGGGCGATAAAGTTTGGCGACCCGATGGACCCGAACAACGACATGGGAACGGTGATCGACGAATGTGCGGCGATTGAGTTCGAAGCCAAGGTCAAGGATGCCGAGCGCCACGGCGCCAAACTGTTGTATGGCAATATCCGCAACGGAGCCGTGTACTCGCCGACCGTGCTGGATCACGTGCCGGCAGATTGCAAGCTGGTTGCCGAAGAAACTTTCGGGCCAGTATCACCGGTGATCCGCTGCACCGATATTGCTGACGCCATCCGGATTTCGAACTCGACGCCGTATGGCTTGTCGTCGTCGGTGTGCACCAACCGCATGGACTACATTACCCGTTTCATCCGCGAACTGGAAGTGGGTAGCGTCAACGTCAGAGAGGTGCCGGGCTATCGTCTGGAACTGACGCCGTTTGGCGGCATCAAGGACTCTGGCCTCGGCTACAAGGAAGGCGTGCTGGAAGCGATGAAAAGCTTCTGCAACACCAAGACCTATTCCCTGCCCTGGAACTGAACGGCAATTGCCCTGCCGGCTCAGGCCGAACCAGGTGTGCCGATCAGGATGTCCTCATAAAACGCACCGACAGGCTCGGTCGGGTGGCGCAACTGGATTTCCAGTACCCAGACCGTGCTGCTCGGCACGATTTCCATCTCCGCCAGTTTGGCCGGGCCGAACAAGGCATGCGGGAAATCCGATATCCGATGCCCGGCCAGGTTGCGTTCCAGCTGCCAACCGCCGCGTGCAGCGGCAGTTTCGGCGAAATCGTATAGTTCACGTCCGGTCAGGCCGGTCTGCCAAGCCTCCTTGGCGGCTGTGAAGACATCGCGCGCCGCCTGCGCGCAGGCGCGGTGCAGGCCGTTCTCCCCGAAGACGACGGTGTCGCCGAAATCGCCTTCATAACCGTCCCACACCGGACCGAGATCGATCACGGCAATGTCGGTGTCGCGCAGCCTGCGATCCTGCTCCACCCCCTGGCGCGGCGTTCTGACAGTATCGTCGCCGAAACGGATATAGGTCGGATGCCAGGTATGCGAGGACCCCATCCTGCACAAATGATCGTTGGCCATCGCCACGGCTTCGCCGGTAGTCATGCCTACGCGCAGCTTGCCGACGATTTGCGCGAGCGCGCGGATCGACTGCTCGCGCGCCGCCAGCATGCCGTCGAGCGAATACTTCGGACCGACGCGCTCCCATACCGGATCGAAACTGCCCTGCGCCAACGGCACCGAAATTGCACCCGACGGCACGAAAGCTTCGGCGATGAAGTGATGCGCCTGCAAGCCCAGCGCCATGCAGCGCTCGCGCACACCGGCCACCATGGCCGGATTGCCGCAAGCATAAACGCGCGCACTCTGCCACACGTAAGAATCGGTTACGGCGAAGTCTTGCACATAACCTTGCCGGAAACCCTCCACAACGTGGCTTGCGGAGCTGACGACACCGTACCAGCTGAAGCGTGCATTGCGCGCAGACAGCCGGCCGAGAAATTCCCGGTCGTAAAAATCATCGACGCGCGGGCCGCCCCAGTACAACACGACAGGCGTCGTATCCTGATCAGCCAGCGCAGCCAGCAGAACCGGCTTGATGCCTGCATAGCCGGTGCCGGTCGCAAACAGCAGCAAGGCTGAATGCGCGCCGGGTTGCCAGGTGCAGGCGCCGAACGCGCCTTCGATGCTGAGCATGTCGCCGACGGCAAGGCGGTCCAGCATCTGCTCCGAAAAAAATCCTCCGGCCACGCGACGGATATGGAAGACAAGTTTGCCATCATCGTCTGCGGGGATATTGGCGACAGAAAAGCAACGGCTGCTACCGTCGTCAAGATAAAATTTCACATACTGGCCTGCCCTGATGGACACCAATTGCGCGCGGCGTGGCGCCAGCACCAGTTGCGTGACGTCAGGCGTTAATATTTCCTTTTTCAGGATCTCGGCTTCAAAGCGCAATGCCTGTGCAGCCAGCGACCAGCCGGGGATGTCGATGCACATGTCGCCGCAGGCATGGCTCTGGCACAGCAGCATCTCATCGCCCGCCAGCGGATAAGGCGTACCGGCAGCGATATAGGGATTGCTTTCATGGGCGCCGCTGAGCACCTTGACCTTGCATGATCCGCACTCGCCACGGCGGCATGAAAACGGGATCGAGATGCCTTCGGCCAGCGCCGCATCCAGCAACAACTCGTCTCCTGCGGCAAAGGTGATGCCGGATTGTCCCAATGTGATGGTATGTTGGCCTGGCATCGTATCCCCTTGCGCTAGTGAAATAAGTGACGAACCATTATGGCGTTAGAATAGGACCATTGAAACCTCCAGATTTGAATAATCCACATGGTCCAGATGAGAAAATGGCAGCTCTTGCTTAACCTTGATCTCGACCATCCAGGCGGTAAAGCTTCCTATCGCAAGATCCTCGACTGCCTCATCGACGCCATTCAAAGCGGCCGTCTGGAGCCGGGAACCGCCCTGCCCGGCACGCGTGAACTGGCAGACATCCTTGACGTCAATCGCAAGACCGTGATCCTGGCTTACGAAGAAGGCGTCATCAAAGGCTGGCTGGTCAGTGAACCGCGCCGCGGAACGTTCGTCAATACGCTGTTTGCCTCGAAGACGGCGCCGCCCGACAAGCCGCAGAAGAAACGCAGCGTCTCTGACGACGAACGCTTTGCGCCGGATTTCATCGCGCTCGATTTGCCGCCTTACTTCAACGATCTTTACGTTCTCTCGGCGCGCACGGGCAGAACGCGCGACACCATGTATTTCGACAACGGCGCGCCGGATCATCGCCTGCTGCCGCAAGCCGTGCTGCATCGTTATTACCGCAACGCGATGAAAGCTGCCTTCAAATCCGATTGGGTCAAGTACGGCAACCATGAATCGGCCGAGCAGTTGCGCACGACGCTGGCCGAAATGCTGCGCACCACGCGTGGCCTGGCAGCCAACTCATCGAATATCTGCCTTACGCAGGGCACGCAGATGGCGCTGCATCTGGCTGCCGGGGCGCTGCTTCGCCCGGGCGATGTTGTACTGGTGGAACGGCTCAGTTACCCGCCGGCATGGGCGATATTTCGCGCACTCGGTGCGCAGATTGAAGTGGTCGACGTCGATCAGGACGGCTGCCGCGTGGACCAGGTCGAGGCGCTATGCCTGCAGCGGCAGGTACGATTGATTTATCTGACGCCGCATCACCAGTTTCCGAGCACGGTCAGCCTGCGTGTCGACCGTCGGCAAAAATTGCTGGCGCTGGCGCAGCAGCATCGCTTCACCATCATCGAAGAAGACTACGACCACGAATATCACTTCGACGGACGGCCTTACCTGCCGCTGGCCAGCGATGCACGACAGCGCAACGTGATTTATATCGGTTCGCTGTCGAAGCTGCTGGGTTCGTCATTTCGCTGCGGCTTTGTAGTCGGCCCCGAAAACCTGGTCGGCGCGCTGAGCAAAAATCAGTTGCTGATCTCCACCCACGGCGACGCCGTCATGCAAAAGATGCTGGCCGATCTGATCGCCGACGGCGAACTGCGCAGGCATGTGCGGCGCGTCTCCAGACTCTATCGCGCCCGCAAGGACGCCTTGCTGGAATCCTTGCATCGCCATTTCGGAGAGCGCATCACGCTGCGTAATCCCGAAGGCGGACTGGCCGTGTGGACCACCTTCAGGGAAGATATCGACGTCGATGCAATGGTGCGGCATGCCGCCGGCAAACAACTCTTCGTGCGCAGCGGCCGCCAATTCTCGCCGCTCAATCAACCGGTCAACGGTCTGCGACTGGGATTTGCGTCGATGACGCCGGATGAACTGGCGCTGGCGGTCGGGCGATTGCACGAAGCGTCACAACAGCGATGAGTGACCGGCAGGCGGCGTTGCTCGCAACAGCTGTCTTGGCATCAACACTGGATTTCTACAGCGATGCGAAAAAAGCGCAGCCGACCAGCTGGCGGCTGCGCTCTTCTCTACCACTCCTGGCCAGGGCGCCAGGTTTACGGTTGCGACTGCAGGTAATGCTTCACATCGTCAAATGTCACCTTGCCCCTTTTGTTGACATCGATCTTGCCGAAATTGTTGGCGACATAACCCAACCCGCTCTTCTGCGCCTGCGTCTGGGTCAGCGCCCCCGTCTTGGCGACGTCGGCAGCGTCAAAGTTTGATTTCAGGCGGCTCATGGCTTGCCCCTGCAGTACTGCGCCGGTCGACGCCGGAGCGGCCGGCGACGCTGGCCTTGCCGCCGGGAAGAACGGACCTTCCACGCCATGTTTCACGCTCGCGGCCGGGGTCGCAGCGGCATCGCTGGCTTGTGCCTGGCCTGCTATTGCACAAAGGGCAAATATCATTAGATAAAATGTATTTTTCATAGGATTTCCTATACGCCTTTCTTCATCATAGTCGATCCGGACGCCGTCGGCGCCGGTTCTGCGTATTGCCTCGCATTCCTAAGGTGTGCCTGCAGGTCCCATGTCGGACCACGGCGCCGGCAGCTCTGCGAACGTCATGGCGCCGGCGATCCGCCGACCTTCGTAATAGTTCACCAGATCGGCTTTCATGCGCGGCCGCGAGGTGTCCTCAAGGTAGATCATGTGGCCGCCGGCATAATGCGTCACCTGGATGTCGGGCCGGATGCCGGCTACGCTTTTCAGCCGCCCCAGGTCTTTCTCGGTCATGAAGAATGGCGTGACCAGGTCGTGGTAGCCATTTTCAACCAGCACCTTGATATGCGGATTGAGCGTGATTTCAGCCAGCAGATCGGGGATGGTATCCGGCACCGGCAAGCCGCCATGACTGAAATCCCAGTTGATGTTGGCGGCATCGCTCAAGGTTACGTAGGTGGTGTTCGGTGCGGTGTACTTCAGGTAGTCCGGCAGCTGCTGGCTGAGGATTACCGGGAACGGCTTGGCGATCAAGGCATCGGACGGATCGGAATCGCCCACCAGCATCGGGCTGTCGTTCGGCACCGACACCCGGCCGTCGTAGCCGCCGATGGTCGAACCTGGCACCAGCGCGGTGTTGAGCGGGTTCGGCCCCAGGTAGGCTTGCAAGGCGCTGACGTTGATATCGCTCTGGCGCGACATTTGCGCATACACCGCGGGCGTCGGGAATACCGGCGGGTTGGCCAGGCCGAGGAAAGTCGGGCCGTAAGGCAGGAATTCGGCGTAACGGCGGGTCGAGAAATCGCGCATGCGCCAGGCAAAGCTGCGCACCCCGAACGGCGGCGGCGTGACCTGTCCGAAGAATGCCGCTACTTCGGCATAACCCGGCAGCAGCGACACGGTGTAATCGGTGGCCCGCTGCAGGTCTGAAGCGCTTGGATACTGGTCGTTATAGTCAAGTATGCAAGACTGCAGGACGATGCCGCTCAGGCGCACGCCAGCCTGTTCCAGCAACGGCGCCAGCACATCGGTACGCGGCGTGCCATAGGATTCGCCGTAGAGGTAGATCGGCGAACGCGGACGCGGGTTGACCGCCAGATAGCGCAGGATGAAATCGCGCATCACGCCTGCATCTTGGTCGACGCCCCAGAAGGTTTGGTTGGTGTTGGGCAGCACCGCTTCGGAAAAGCCTGTGCCGGGCGGATCGATGAACACCATGTCGGTGGTGTCGATCAGGCTCTCCTGGTTATCCACCAGCGGAAAATTGGGCCAGCCGGTGGTGTACGGGTCTGGCGTGGCGACCCGGCTCGGCGCGAAGGAACCCAGGCGCAGCCAGATCGACGACGACCCCGGCCCGCCGTTATAGAAGAAAGTGACAGGACGCGGCCACGGTCCCCGGTTCTTTGCGGTATAAGCCACATAGAACATCGATGCCTCCGGCTTGCCGCTGGCGTCGGCCGCGGTCAGGTGTCCGGTGGTGGTGGTGTAATCCACACGCTTGCCGCTTTCGCGGTAAGTCAGCTGGTGATAAGCAACGGCTGCCTTCTCGTTGACAATGGACGCCGCCAGCCCGTCAGTGGGGCCGTAGGCATAAGCGGTGTTATCCATGTAAGGCTGGTCGGGCGGCAACCTTTCAGCCGCCGCCGGCGTTGAAAAAGCCGCGCAGAACCCGGCAAGCAGCGCCAGCGCCGCCGCTGCGGCTCGCATGTTGCTTCGGATTGTCTGAGGAGAGGTGCTGGCATTCATGGGACGATCTGTTTTCATCTCTAGCCCTTTCTTGTTAAAGACGTGCCGCCTGGCGGCGACACAACTGGGTGATTTGACTGACAAACGCGCTACCGTTACTTCGCCATCGCTTGCTGTGCCAGATAGGCTCCTGGTCGTTGCCGGCAAGCTGTTGCTCTCCCTTTTTTCAATTCGCCATGGAACAGGCGAGTCCTGTCCGAGCGACCGGTTCGGTGCTTCATCGATAAATTCAGATTGGATTGGCAGCCGCAAGACCTTGCGACCTGGCAGGCGAATCTCATTGCAGCCGTAAACCGAGCGAGATTCGACCCTGCCACCTCAGAGGTATACTACAAAAACACATTTCTTCAAGGAAAGTTTCAATTCAGCCGGAGCATGGAATGCAGCCGCCTGGCCACCTCTCATTTACAAGTAAACGGCGACCGGACGCACTGAATGCAGCCGGTCGCCGTGCAAGCCGGCATAGCTCAAACAGGTTGTTGCTGAGTTGTGCAATGAATACCGCCGCCGCCAGCAGCAATCGCGTCAATATTCAGTTGCAGCACTTCACGCGAGGGGAACAGGTCGCGCAAAATATCGTAGGTATTCCGATCGGATTTGGCGTCGCCAAATTCAGCGACCAGTACGGCGCGATTGCACACATAAAAATTGATATAGCCTGCAGCAAATTCCTTGTTCTCATATTTGCTGCGCACAGTGGACGGCCCTGGCAACACCACAACACGCAATTTGCGCCCCTTGGCGTCAGTAGCTTTACGCAATATGTCCAGATGGCGTTTGGTTACTGCATTCTCGGGCGAAGAAGAGTCAGGCTCGTAGCCTGCAAGCACCACGCCAGGGCCGGCAAAGCGAGCGTAGAAATCGGTATGGCCGTCGGTGATATCTTGCCCTGCGATCCCGGGCAGCCATACGATTTTTTCCAGGCCGAGCAAACGCATCAGCTCGGCCTCGCATTGCGCTTTGCTCACGCCAGGATTACGGTTGCGATTGAGGACGCAACTCTCGGTGATGATCGCGGTGCCCTCGCCATCGACTTCGATGCCGCCGCCCTCCAGGATGAGCTTGCTTCGCAATGGCCTGGCGCCGGTCTGTGCGCTTACGAAGCCGGCAACTTGGGCGTCGCGTTGGTAGTCCTGTTTTTCTCCCCAGCCGTTGAAATTGAAATTAACCGCGGCAATTTTCCCCTGCTCATTTTTAACGAATACGGGTCCGGTATCGCGCATCCACAGATCGTCAATCGGATGGATAATCAGCTTGGCCGCTGCACCGCATTTGCGGGCGGCGATCTCATAGTCCTCCTCCCGCACCAGCATGTTTACCGGTTCAAAAGCCGAAATGGCGTGGGCAATTTCGGCCAGGTTATCCTGGGCCCCTGCCTGCAGGCGCTTACCCCAGATTTCTTCCTCCGGCCCAAAAGCCATCCATGTCGCTGCATGCCGCTCTGCTTCGTCCGGCATGCGCCATTTGTCTCCGGCCGCAGCCAGGACCGGGCTGTTCAAGCCACCGAACAGGCCCGCAAACAGTACGGCGCCAGAGTTCCTAAGCCCATGTTCCAATACATCACGTCGTGTCGTCATTAATTCTTCCTCGGTAGCGGACCAACCCAATTCATTCAATCGATTTAGGCTATGCAAAGTGAATACAGGACGATTATGGCGCATGCTACACTTGAGGAATATTGATGTTTATTGGTTCGATTAATTAGATAATCTCATATGTCAGCCAGTCGGATCCCATCACTGAAGCTGTTGAGCGGCTTTGAAGCGGCTGCCCGCCTCGGCAATTTCTCGCGTGCGGCCGACGAGCTGTGCGTGTCGCAATCCGCAATCAGCCATCAGATACAACTGCTTGAAGAACAAATTGGCCAGCCGCTGTTTCACCGGATCGGACGCGGGGTGGAATTGAACGTTGCGGGAGAAGTCTTGCTGCAGAGCGTACAACGCTCATTTGGCACCTTGCACAGCGGTTTGACGCGCATCGCCACTTATCTGGATCCGGGACTGGTTGTACTGGTGTGCCCGGCGCCATTGCTGCATGGCTGGCTGCAGCCCCAGATAGAACTCCTGCAAGACCGGATTCCGGGGCTATTCCCCTTGTTCTCGACAGATGAAACCGCACGTTTCATCGACGAAATCGATGTCGACATCACTATCGGAAACCGCCCGATCCAGCAACCGGGTCTAATGGAAGTGCCATTTTTGCAAGATGAATGGGTCGTTGTGGGCAATACCGCACTGGCCGCCGAGCTGATAGATGTTCCCCTGGAGCAGCATCATCTGCATACCGGCCTGGTTTGTCTGGAGGAAAGCCTGACCGACGATGCGACTGCCGGCATTTTTCGTCATCAGCTGGCGGCGTTCCGGAAACATGCGATCTACGACGACGTACGTCTATTGCTGGATGCGGTGTTGCGCAAACGCGGCATCGCCTGCCTGCCCTACCTGCTGGCGCACGACAGCCTGGTTCGCGGACAAATCGCCATCCTGCCCGGCTATCCGCGCCTTCCCGGCAGTACATGGTGGTTATCTCGCGTCGCCGGCCAGCCCCGTTCCAGCATGGTCGTGGATATCGTTGATTACCTGCTCGCCAATTCAAACAAGGACGTATAAATCAATATGCTGCATCAGGAATTTGAATCTCTCGAAGAGCTGCGGGATGCCATAAAGTGCTTTTGGTATAACAGAAGAGATTTCGGAGATGTGGAATCGAATTTTGAAGTGCTGCCTGACGGCTATGCCGAGATCATTTTCTACTTCGGAAGCACCTGCAGTATTTCCAGCAATGGAGGCTTACAGCCATTGCCATCGCCATTCATGATGGGACTGCTCAATCAGCCCGTTCTTTTAAGCGCGAAAAACCGTTTAGAAATCATTGGCATCAGGTGCTTTCCCTGGGCCGTGTTCGATCTGCTCGGACTGCCGTCCGGTAAAGGCGGAGTGCGTATATTCGAGCACCCTATCGCCCAGCTTCAATCCACATTGAATGAGTCGATTCGCGCCGGAAGGATAGATGAAGCGCTGGTCCAGGTAAAACAGTATTTCCTTGATGCACAGTCGCGGGTCGCCATTGACAGCATGTTATTCAAAGCGGGAGTCGCCATGAGCGCAGCAAACGGCACCATGCCGGTAAGCCAGGTAGCGGCGGCGGCTCATGCGACCGTTCGTACATTGGAAAGGAAATTCAAGCGATCTTCCGGCCATAGCGTTAAAGACGTGTCCGGCCTGATGCGCTTTGAGCAGGCGCGAAACCAATTATGGCTTTATCCGGATTCCAGCCTTGCCGGCTTGGCGCGTGAACTGGGCTATACCGATCAATCCCACCTGAGCAGGGAGTTCAAGCGCTACAGCGGTACTACGCCGGCTGCATTCGCGCGCAAAGCAAAGAAAGGCAAACAGGCCGTGGGCAGCGATTTTGTCGCGTTTGTACAAGCCTGACGCCGAAGCATTCAAGTATCTTGCGTATCAGTCATTCCACATGAAAGCTACGCTTGAAAACCACGCTTGAAAGCAAGAAATCCGCACAAGATCATTTCATTTACGATGTAATCATTGCCGGCGCAGGGCCCGTAGGCCTGTTCCTTGCCTGTGAACTGGCCTTGGCCAAGTGTGCCGTCCTGCTATTGGAAAAGGCGGAGGATCCGCACTCGCCCTTAAAGCAGCTCCCTTTCGGCATGCGAGGGCTCTCGGCCCCAACTATTGAGGCGCTTTATCGTCGTGGATTGCTAAAAGAACTTGAGCTGCCAAAACGCCTTAAAGATCCCCATGGCGCGCCAGCTTCCGTACAAGAGACGCAACTCCGTCGTCCAGGGGGCACTTCGCCGGCATTCAATTCCAATACGACAATATTGACACCTCACAGTGGAAGTACCGCCTGCCGAGCTCGATAGATACCAGTTTGTTGTCTGAATTGGGGGAGTTTGAATCGGTGCTGACTCGCCGCGCAGAGGCCTTGGGGGTAGAAATCAAGCGCGGGCTTGCCATTACCGGCTTTCAGCAAACCGAGGACGGGGTGACGGTTCAGTCAGGTGAGCAATTTTTTAAAAGCAAATGGCTCGTCGGTTGCGATGGCAGCCGTAGCGTCGTTCGCAAGGCCGGTGGTTTTGAGTTCGCAGGTACGGAACCAGAATTTACCGGCTACTCCGCACTGTTGGATATTGCCGACCCGGAGAAACTCGGCCCAGGCCGAAACGTGACACCAAGAGGGATGTACTTCCAATCCCAGCCGGGTTACCTGATACTCCAGGATTTTGATGCCGGGGCATTTCATCATGCAAAGAAACCAGTTACGCTTGAACACGTGCAGGAGGTCGCGCGCCGCATCTCGGATACCGACGTGACCATCAGCACCCTGCATATCGCAACCACCTGGACCGACCGTGCACGGCAGGTTACAAGCTACCGCAACGGAAGGATATTTTTAGCTGGCGATGCAGCGCACATCCATTCGCCGTTGGGAGGCCAAGGACTCAACCTTGGGCTGGGCGATGCCATGAACCTGGGCTGGAAGCTCGCCGCAATCGTCCAGGACAAAGCGCCTGAAGGTTTGCTGGACAGTTATCATGCTGAACGATACCCAATTGGCGCACAGGTTCTGGATTGGTCGCGCGCCCAGGTTGCCATCATGAGACCGGACCCGCATGCCCGCGCGCTGAACGCAATTATGCGCGACCTTATCAATACCCGTGACGGCGCCACCTATTTTGCAGGAAGGGTGTGGGGTATTCTCACGCACTACAATCTCGGCGGCGGCCATCCTCTGGCAGGCCACAGCGTTCCCAACTTTGAGTTCGAGGACGGTACAAGAGTCGGCGAGTTGATGCATGGCGGCCAAGGGATACTGCTTGATTTCGATATGAATGCTTCCCTCGAAACTTTGGCGAGTGAATACGGCGGCCGAATCAAGTATGTTCCGGGCCGGGCGAAAGAACAGCTGGACTTGAGCACTGTACTGATACGCCCCGACGGAATTGTCGCCTGGGCTTCTGACAGCAAACCTGACGAGCAATCAATCAGGACAGCGGCTGCTTTCTGGTTTGCCCGATAGTCTAGAACATGTGCCGCATGCCGAGCATGATGCCCGCCTGCCCTGTTCCCGCGACCGGAGTTGTGCCGCCGCCACCGCCGCTGACGGAATATCGGGCCTTTGCGCTATTGGCAAGGTAAGAACCTTGCGCGTAGAGTGCGGTGCGTTTGGACAGGAAATAGGTGCCGCGCAAAGTTCCCATCGCCGCGCGCGTGTCGTGGTCCTTGTTGATGATCCGGTATGCCTCGCCATCGACCAGGAGCGCCGGCGTCGCCAGATACGATGCGCCTATGAAGAACAGGTTCGAGCGCACATCGGCCACCGCGGCCGATTCGGTATCGACGCGGCGATTCAGCCAGCCTGCGCTGATTTTGGCGTCTCCGAATTTCGCGTATGCGCTTATATGTGCGCGTGCGTCCTTGTCAGAGCTGCTCGCGAGTACTGTCGGCGCCACGCCGTCAAAAAAATTGGCAGCGGCATTCGGACCGCCGCGTTGCTCTTCATACGATGCGGCGACGCCGAAGGATGCTGCATCGTACTTGCCCATCACCGACCAGTCCCGGCATGCGGTGGCGGCGCCAGGCAGGGAACCGGCGCAAGTGCCCGCCCCGGGCGAATTCCCGGTGCCGGCGGCATCGCGCCCGAACGAGTAGCCGGCGCCAAGCGTCAGGTTGTGCAGCGTATTGACATAGGTAACCGAATTGTCGGCGCGGGCATTCGGCACATAGGCGTCCAGCGAGCCGAGGCCGTAGATGTCGGGGCCGATGAGGTCGGCGCCGGCCAGCGCCAGGTAGGTCATCGTATATTGCCGCCCGAATGCTAGCGTGCCCTGCGGCCCCTTTATCCCGACGAAAGCCTGGCGCCCGAACAGCCGCCCGCCTTGCCCGGAATCGCCTGCACGCACGTTGAAACCGCTTTCCAGGGTGAACACCGCGCTGTAACCGCTGCCGAGATCCTCGGTGCCGCGCACACCCCAGCGCGAGGGCAACTCGCCCGTGACGCCTGGCATGCGCAGCACGTGATCGCCTGCTGCATTCGCATGCGACACATATTCGATACCGGTATCGATCACCCCATACAGGGTTACGCTGGTTTGCGCTACGGCGGCCGTGCTTGCCGCACTGAGTGCGCTGCACATAAGAATGCGTTTGGACGTTAACATTATCGAACTCCCCAGGCAGTTATTATCGGATTTTCACGAAAGCATCAGTCATTCGCACGCGGCCGCTGCACCAGCAGCAGTGCTGCCGCCGCGGCCACCAGCGTGACAGGAATGCTGGCGCCGATGACAATGGCAGAACTGCTGCCCATCGCCAGCAGCTGGCCTGCTGCCAGCGGTCCGGCCACAGAACCAATGCGGCCGACAGCCACGGCGGCTCCGACGCCGGTGCCGCGCATCGCAGCGGGATAGAAGGCGGCTGACAGCGCATACAGAACCGACTGCCCGCCAATCACGAACATGCCGGCGCAGAACGCTGAAACTGTTAGCGCAGTGAAGCCAGGCGCCATGGACAAGGCGGCGAGCGAAGCGATAATGCAGATGTACATGCCTGCCACCACGGCCCTGGGAGGCATGCGATCCATCAGCATGCCGATGAACAATGCGCCGAGGCCACCGCCTACGTTGAAGAAAATCTGCACGTAGCCGACTTCGGGGCGCGTCAGACCGCGCGCTGCCATCAACGATGGCAGCCAGTTAAGCAGGAAATAGAGGACAATCAGCGTGCAAAAATAACTGATCCAGATCTGCAGCGTTGATATGGCCCGGCCGTCGCCGAAGAGTATCGCGCCGACAGGATCAGGTCTCGCCTTGCCGTCGCGCGACGCTTTCGCGAATGCCTTCGATTCAGGCAGGAATAACAGAAGCAGCGGCACCAGGACCAGCGGACCCACACCGCCGACGTAGAAGATATGGCGCCATTCCGCATCGCCCGCACTCGATACACCGATGGCTGAAGCGATCACGCCGCCGAATGGAATGCCGCAATACATCACGCTCACAGCGGTGCTGCGCAAGCGTGGCGGCACCGCTTCCGACGACAGTGCAATCAGGTTGGGCAGCGCGCCGCCCAGGCCGATGCCGGTCAGCACCCTTACAATCACCAGCGTATGGAAATCGCTCACCAGGGCGGTAGCGATCGATAGCAGGCCGAACAGGCAGGCCGATATCACCAGCACGCGCTTGCGCCCGATGCGGTCGGCAAGGCGGCCGCCGAACATTGCGCCAGGCAGCAGGCCGAAGGTCCCGGCGCTGAACGCCAGGCCCATCTGCGCCACCGACAATCCGAACTCATGCGCCATGCGGGGAGCGGCGACGCCGACCGACTGCAAGTCGAGCCCCTCCAGCAGCGCGACGGCAAAACACAGGCCCAATGTAGTCAGCGCTCCGGACCTGGCAACCGACGTAGTGGCCATGCCCTTATCCAACGATTCTGTTCCGAACGCTTTCATATTAATTATCCCTATTAATATTGAATATTGCGAAATGGTTGCCGATATGGCTTTGATGCATACAGCTAGCGCTGCAGCCAGGCTGGCCGCACAATGTCCGTTTTTATCTGCCGGGCGCAACAATCACACGCGGGTCAATGGGGCCGGGAGCGTGCAATGCTTCGATCAGGTCAGCCCGATGCTTTTGCACCATGCCCTGGTTGATCGAGCCCTTGTCGGTGATTTCTCCAAGATCAAGCGAAGGCGGCGCCTCGAGAACCAGCAGGCGGGCGATAAATGTCGTTGCTCCCGTCGACTGCCGGTTCAGGCGCGCCAGGAGATCGGCGAAAAATGCCCGCACCGGCCCGGCGTTGAGCACTTCGCTCAGATTGGCGTCAGGCGCAAGTGCAGCAAGCCGAAAACAATCATCAATGCGCGGGAATACCAGCAAGCCGACTTCCCCGCGGTTGATTCCGGTGACGACCGCGTCCTGTACATACGGCGCACCTTCCGATACTGCGCGAGCGCGCAACGGCCCGACGCTGACGAACGTGCCAGAGTTCAGTTTGAAATCTTCGGCAATACGGCCGTCAAACTGCAAGCCGATCTCAGGACGTTCAGGATCGACAAATTTTGCCGCGTCTCCGCTGCAATAGAAACCCTCTTCGTCGAACACTTGTGCGCCGGATGCTTCGTGACGCCAATATCCGGCCATCACGTGGGGGCCGCGAAAACGCAACTCCAGCTTGCCGCCTACCGGCGCCAGTTTTGTCTCGCAGCCTGGGGCCGGCAATCCGATGTAGCCTGCGCGCGTGCCTGTTCCGGTGGTGAACAGGCAGCAAGGCGAGGTTTCCGTCATGCCAAGGCCGGCCATGATGCGGATGCGCTCGCCGCAATATTGCTCCGTGACCCGTTCCAGCCGGCTCCAGGCCGCCTGCGACAGCCCTGCCCCGCCGAAAAAATACAGCTTCACGCGGGCAAAGAAGCGTTGCCGCAATACCTCGTCCGTTTCCAGCGCGATTGCGAGTTCTTCCCAGCCCTTGGGAACATTGAAGTAGGCAGTCGGCGATATTTCACGCAGGTTGCGCAACGTTTCCTCGAACTTGCCGGCGACCGGCTTGCCGTCGTCGATATAGAGCGAACCGCCGTTGTACAAGGCAATGCCGAGGTTATGGCTGCCGCCATAGGTGTGATTCCAGGGCAGCCAGTCGACCAGCATCGGCGGCTCTTTCGCGAACTCGGGAAACGTTTGCAACAGCATCTGCTGGTTACTGCACAACATGCGATGCGTGGTCGGAACCGCCTTGGGCTGCCGGGTGGAACCTGAGGTGAAGAGGATTTTGGCGATCGTACCGCCATCTATGCGTGCGGATACCGTATCGATGCTGGTCGGAATGTGCTCAAGCAAGCTGCCGACCGTGATGGAACGAGGCGTCGCCTGGTTCGTCGCCAATATGGCGTCGGCCGGGACAGTTGCATCGATAGCACGCGAGAACATCGCATGGTCACTTGCGTATACCAGCCCCGGATGCAACCGTTCCAGCATATAGCGGAGTTTGCTGAAATCGCTGGAAACCAGTGAATAAGCCGGCGACAGCGGTGCGAACGGGATACCGGCCAGCATTGCGCCGAAGGCGAGCTGCAAATGCTCCAGGTCGTTGCCGGACAAGATGGCAAGCGGCCGATCCGGCGTCAGGCCGAGATCGAGCAGCGCCTGGCCGATAGCTCGCGCACGCTGCAACATGTCGGCATAAGTGATCGTGATCCAAGCGCCGCTGTGGTCTCGGCGCGCCACCAGGATCCGCTCCGGATGCGCTTGCGCGCCGCTGACCAGGCGGTCAGTCAGGCGCAATGGGAATGCTTGCAACGGCTCGGCCGAACGTAAATACCAGGCATCGCCTTTCCTGGCGATTTCGGGTGCAGCGGTAGTCACCGCCACATCCCTGTAGCGAACACCCATGCCAGTTTCAACACTAGTCATGCTTTTGTCTCCTGCATTTCTGTTGTGGTCCGCCTTTCTGCATGAAGGCGTTGCGACCAGTGGTCATGATTGCATCCGGTGTTAGACCGGATAGTGCCGAGCCTCGTTCTGGATCGTGATCCAGCGCAAATCGGTAAATTCGGCAATCGATGCTTTGCTGCCGAAGCGTCCATAACCGCTGTTTTTTACGCCGCCGAAGGGCATTTGCGCCTCGTCGTGGACGGTGGGTCCGTTGATGTGGCAAATGCCGGATTGAATCTGTTTTGCGACGGCCAGCGCACGCGAGATGTCGCGGCTGAAGACAGCTGATGCAAGCCCGTATTCGCTGTCGTTGGCCAGTTGCACTGCTTCCTCGTCGCTGTCCACCCGCTGCACCGTCACTACCGGACCGAACGATTCCTCGCGATAGATCCGCATGTCTGGCGTAACGCCGTCAACGATAGCGGGCTGCATGACAGCGCCTTCGTACCTGCAGCCGACCGGCAAGCGCGCACCCTTGGCGCTGGCATCTGCAACCAGTGCCGCCACACGCGCTACTGCGCCGGCGTCGATCATGGCGCCGAGTACGCTGGTTGCCGCAAGCGGATTGCCGGCGACCAGGGATTGCGCCTTGGCGGCGAGCTTGTCGACGAACGCATCGGCAATCCGGCGATCCACGATCACACGCTCGGTCGACATGCAGATCTGGCCCTGGTTGAAAAATGCGCCAAATGCGATGGCGTTCACGGCAGCGTCGAGATCGGCGTCGGCCAGCACCAGCACAGCGGCCTTGCCGCCGAGTTCCAGCAACACCGGCTTCAGATGCTGCGCGGCGAGCTGGGCAACGATGCGTCCCACATGCGTCGAACCCGTGAAATTTATGCGGCGCACATGGCGGTGTGCAATCAGTCTTTCGACAATCGCCGCTGCGTCCTCCGGTGCATTGGTCACCACATTGACCACCCCCGCGCCGAGCCCGGCCTCAAGCAGGACCGCGCCGATCATCGCGTGTACCGCAGGGCATTGTTCCGACGCTTTCAATACAACCGTGTTGCCGCACGCCAGAGGCATCGCCAGCGCCCGTGTGCCAAGGATCACGGGCGCATTCCAGGGCGCGATTCCGAGCACCACGCCGCATGGCTGGCGCAGCGCAAACGCAAGATTGCCTGGCACGTCGGATGGAATCACGCTGCCGTCGATCTGGGTCGTCATCGACGCCGCCTCGCGCAGCATGTTGGCCGCCAGCATGACGTTAAAGCCGTACCAGTTCGGCATCGCGCCAGTCTCGCTGACGCCGGCCGCGATGAAATCGCCAGTGCGTGCATCCATCAGGTCGGCGGCTTTGAGCAGCCGCTTGCGGCGCTCGGTCGGCGCCAGTGCAGCCCATGCCGGAAACGCTGCCTGGGCGGCTTCCACCGCCGCATCGGCATCCGCCAGGCTGGCAGCTGGCGCACGGGTGGCGATGGCGCCGCTCAACGGGTTACGCCGCTCGAAGGTACGGCCGTCGGCGGCTGGCAGCTCCTTGCCGCCGATCAGCATGCTGATTTCGTTCATTCGATGGTCTCCTTTATAGTTATCGGACAGCGCCGTCGATTCAACGCTTATAGGCTTGCAGGCCGGGCTTGATCGCCTTGTCGTCGAGGAACTGCTTGAGGCCTTGTTCACGGCCTTGTTCGGGATCGCGCAACTGGGCCTGGTCGAGCTTCGCATACAGATAGTCTTCCGATTGCTCCCAGGTCAGTTCACGCGAACGCTTGAATCCATGTTTGGCGGCACGCAATACGACCGGGTTTTTTTCGAGCAGCTTGGCCGCCAGTGCGATGGTTTCGGCGCGCAGCTGCGCCAGCGGCACGCTCTTGTTGACCAGGCCCATGTCGGCCGCTTCGGCGCCGGTAAACGTGTCGCCCGTCATGATGAAATGCAACGCGCGCCGATGGCCTACCGTGTCCGCCATCGCCTTGCTCACCAGGTTGCCAGGCGGTATGCCCCAGTTGATCTCCGACAGGCCGAACACGGCTTCGTCGGCAGCAAGCGCCAGGTCGCATGCCACCAGCGGCGAGAATCCACCGCCGAAACACCAGCCGTTGACCATCGCGATGGTAGGTTTTGCATACATGCGCAGGCGCCGCCATTGCCATTCCGAAGCGTCGCGACGGATTTTTTCCTGCAGAATCTCGGGGCCACCGTCGACTTCACGGAAATATTCTTTCAGGTCCATGCCTGCAGTCCAGGCGGCGCCATTACCGGTCAGCACCAGCACCTTGGCGGCGTTGTCGAGTTCGATGGCGTCGAGCACCTGCAGCATTTCGCTGTTGAGCGTAGGGCTCATTGCATTGCGTTTCTCTGGGCGGTTGAACATTACCCATGCGATGCCGTGCTCGACCTTCACCTCTACTGTTTTCCAACGACCTTGGTAAGCGCTCATATCTAGTTCCTTATGAATATCACAAAAAAAAACTGGCGATGCCGGTTGCCGATCACCATCCTTGGAATTCACTTTATATCAGGTAGCCTGATATGTCAAACACGATTAAGTCGATAAAACAAAAAAACTTTTAAAAGAAAACGGGGAGTATCAGGCGCGCAGGTTGCGCACGAACAGCTCGAGGTAACTCTGCACGGAGCTCGCTACGTCCGGCGCCATGCCGGCAAGCATCTGGCCTTCGATCACGCTTACCGCTTGCTCGCATTGGCGCAGGATTGCGCGGCCCTCATCGGTAAGCTGGAGCAAGACGATGCGCCCGTGGGTCGGATCAGGTTCCTTGGTAATCCAGCCTCGTGTCGCCATGGCGTTCATGACTTCGTTGGCTGATTGCGGCGTGATCAAGGAACGTTCCGCCAGCTGGGCATTCGATGCCTGGCCGCCTGCATCCAGAACCGACATGACGGTGAATTGCCCGATGGTCAGGCCGAGCGGGGCAAGTGCTTCGGATATCCGGCGCCGGATGATCCGGTCAAGGCTGCCGATGACATAAGCCAGCCGCAGCTTGGGATGGGGTTTGCGCGCAGTGGCATCTTTCGGAGCTGGCTTGGGTTTTCTGGTCATTAATAAGGAAAATGAATCGGAAAATGAATCGGAAAAATGGTCAGAATTTGCCGAATCTTAACATGCAGATTCATATTGATACCCAGGCCATGCTGGTCTGGCAGGAAACCCTGTGATTATTTTCCATTAAGCTCAGTCGTCGATTCCAGCAGGTCACGTTATATTTTCATGGGAATAACGTAGTATACGTTTCAACCATAATTTCCCCAGTTGTGAAACCACTTGAAAAACCTGCCTTGATGCGTATTCATACCGTAGCCGAGCCTCAATTCTCATTGCCTCCATGTTTATAAGACAACTCAAATACCTGGTCACGTTGGCAGACGTAGGACATTTTTCGCGCGCTGCAGAAGCGTGTCATGTGTCACAGCCGGCCCTTTCCAATGCCATCCGCAACCTCGAAAAGGAACTTGACCTCAGCCTGGTGCGCCGCGGCAGGAATTATGAAGGCTTGACGACAGAAGGCGAACGGGTTGTCGGCTGGGCCCAGCAGATGCTGTCGAGTTACGACGCCATGCGCCAGGAGACGGTCGATGCGCATAAAAACCTGTCCGGGACATTGCGTATCGGCGCCATCCCTACCACCATGCCAGTCGTCCCTCTGCTGACCCAATCCTGCCAGGAGAGCTACGACCAGATCAAAGTCACGGTCCTGTCCTTGCCTTCCGATGAAATTGCGCGCCGCCTGGATACCTGCGACATCGATATAGGCCTGACTTTCATGGACGATAAATCGATGGACGGCTTCCAGGTTTATCCTTTGTTTGTTGAGCGCTACGTACTTGCAGTGCGCGACAATTCCGTGC
The DNA here is from genome assembly GCF_001584145.1 of Collimonas fungivorans. Lineage (NCBI taxonomy): Bacteria > Pseudomonadati > Pseudomonadota > Betaproteobacteria > Burkholderiales > Oxalobacteraceae > Collimonas > Collimonas fungivorans. The sequence goes on from NZ_CP013232.1 coordinate 2,839,104, forward strand.
TGCAAGGCCGTAAATCGTTGACCTGGGCCGAGGCGGCAGAACTGCCCTTGTGCTTGCTGACTGCAAACATGCAAAGCCGCCGCATCGTCGATGCGGCCTTCCGGCGCGCAGGAGTTAGTCCGCGCATCCGCATGGAAAGCGATTCGATTTTCGCCCTGTATTCACAGCTGCGCTGCAGCGATTTTTGCGCCGTCGTGCCGCACAGCGTGCTGAGCCTGATCGAGTTGCGGCAGGAAATCACCGTGGTGCCGATCACCCCTGCACTCTCGCGCGACATCGGACTTGTAGTGCGCCGCCAGGATCCCTACTCGCCGGTCATCACGGCCGCACTGGAAATGGCGCTCAAGACGCCGCTCCAGGCGCGCTTCGACAGTTTGATAAGCGGCATGTATTAAACGATTGCTTTACGGTATTGGATCGTTGACGCCTAACCGCCCAGAATCCTCCCTGTCCCTTTGCTTAAAGACCAGCAACGGCAACGACATAAACCTACCAGGAGGATTCAAATGGCAAAAATTGTCTGTGTTCTGTATGACGACCCGGTCACCGGCTATCCGAAAACCTACGCCCGCGACGACCTGCCGCAGCCGGAGCGCTATCCGGATGGGCAAACCCTGCCCACGCCGAAAGCCATCGATTTCAAGCCTGGCGCATTGCTGGGAAGCGTCTCGGGCGAATTAGGCCTGCGCAAATATCTCGAAGCCCAGGGCCACCAGCTGGTAGTCACTTCCAGCAAAGATGGCGATAACAGCGTCCTCGACCGCGAACTGCCGGATGCCGAGATTGTCATTTCGCAGCCGTTCTGGCCGGCGTACATGACTGCCGAACGCATCGCCAAGGCGAAAAAACTGAAAATGATCGTCACCGCCGGCATAGGTTCGGATCACACCGACCTGCAAGCTGCGATGGAACGCAACATCACTGTCGCCGAAGTGACCTACTGCAACAGCCACAGCGTAGCCGAGCACGTGGTCATGATGATACTGGCCCAGGTACGCAATTACATCCCGTCCTATAACTGGGTGGTCAAGGGCGGCTGGAATATCGCGGATTGCGTGGCGCGCTCCTATGACCTCGAAGCCATGAATGTCGGCACGGTCGCCGCCGGCCGCATCGGCTTGCGGGTCTTGCGCCTGCTCAAGCCGTTCGACGTCAAGCTGCATTACCTGGACCGCCACCGCCTGCCTGAGGCCGTGGAAAAAGAGTTAAACCTGACTTATCACTCCAACCTGGAAAGCCTCAGCAAGGTATGCGACGTCATCACGCTCAACTGCCCGCTGCATCCGGAAACGGAGCATATGATCAATGAGAAGTCGCTGAAGAATTTCAAGCGCGGCGCCTATCTGATCAACACCGCACGCGGCAAGCTGTGCGACCGCGACGCCATCGTCGGCGCACTGGAGAGCGGGCAACTGGCTGGTTATGCCGGCGACGTCTGGTTCCCGCAGCCGCCTCCGAACGACCATCCATGGCGGACCATGCCGCACCATGGCATGACGCCGCACATCTCGGGCACCAGCCTTTCGGCGCAGACACGCTACGCGGCGGGTACCAGGGAGATCCTGGAGTGCTACTTCGAAAGCCGGCCGATCCGCGACGAATATCTGATCGTACAAGGCGGCCAGCTGGCAGGTGTCGGCGCGCATTCCTACAGCAAGGGCAACGCCACCTCCGGTTCCGAAGAGGCAAGCCGTTTCAAGAAAGCCTAACCCGGCAGCTGGCCTGGCAATCCAGGCCAGCTGCAATTCCGTGCATGGGAATCCGATGAGCAATCTCCAGGAACAAACTCAACTTGGCAGGCCGCGCACGGCTGCCGCACCTTATAAACAGGCGCTGCTTGGTTTTTCCGGCGGCTTCTGTGCGATCGGCCTGCTAGGGCTGCTTGGACACCTGTCTGGCGCACCGCTGCTGATTGCGCCGTTCGGAGCGTCCAGCGTGCTGCTGTTTGCAGCTCCCGAAAGCCCGTTCGCCCTGCCCCGCAACCTGGTTCTTGGCCACCTGATCGCGACCTTGGTCGGATTATGCGTTTTCATGCTGGCAGGCAGCGGCCTCTGGCAAATGGCTTTGTCGGTCGGCCTGGCCATAGGGCTGATGCAGATAACACGCAGCGTACACCCGCCGGCTGGCGCCGATCCCCTGGTGATCATGCTAAGCGGGACGGCGACACCGATGTTCCTGCTTTTTCCAGTATTGATCGGCGTGCTGCTGTTGCTGGCGATCGCGCTGGCGTTCAACAATTTCTTCCATGACCGGCGCTGGCCGGCGCGCTGGCGCTAGAAAAAAACAAAAAGCCGGGCGCCATACTGCGGCGCCTATTTTGAATGACCAAATTGTCATTCATTTGTAATGCTTTTGCCCTCCCTCCTGCCCTACTCTGGATTCCTGGAGTTCCTCGGTGCAATTATCCGGTCCGACAAGCCAATGTCGCGTGTCACTCGTCGCAGCATATTATTGTAATGACTTGGCGAAACCGGCGACTAATCGATTGTAGCTCCAGGAAACACGGAAAGACTGCGTTGCTGCAGCTGACACGATGCCAATTGCATTGATAACGGAGAAAAAATGATCTTGTTTTTGCTGGTATTCCTGGGCGGAGTGCTGACCATTCTCAGCCCCTGCATCTTGCCGGTTTTACCTTTTGTGTTTGCCCGCGCAGAACAGCCATTCCTGCGGTCTGGACTGCCGATGCTGGTCGGCATGGCCGCAACCTTCGCCGGCATCGCTTCGCTGGCGGCGGTAGGCGGCGCCTGGGCTGTGCATATCAATCAATATGGTCGCGTGCTGGCGCTCATCATGCTTGCAGCATTCGCGTTGACGCTGTTGTCCAAGCGCCTGGCCGATATCGTTGCAAAACCATTCGTCTCGCTGGGAAATCGCCTGGTGCAAGGTGCATCGGATAACCAGGGCGGTTCCGGCGCGGTGCGGGCGTTCTTGCTGGGTATTGCCACTGGCCTGTTATGGGCGCCTTGCGCCGGGCCTATCCTGGGGCTGGTGCTCACCGGCGCGGCCATTTCCGGGCCGAACACGCACACCTCGCTATTGTTGTTTGCCTATGCGGCCGGTGCGGCAACGTCGCTTGGCGCGGCATTGCTGATTGGCGGCCGTGTCTTCACGCTGATGAAAAAATCCCTGGGCGCGGGCGAATGGATCCGGCGCGGCCTGGGCGTGGCAATCCTGTTTGCTGTTGTGGCCATTGCCGCCGGCTGGGACACCGATGTGCTGACGCGCTTGTCGCTCAACAGCACCAATCGCCTGGAACAATCGCTGATAGAGCGGATTAAGCCGGCGCCTGCCGACGGGACTCCCGTCGCAATGAGCGGCGGCAACGCCATGATGAGCAGCGCAGGCGCACATCCGAGCGTTGAAGGCCAGTTCCCGTCGTTGGCTGGCGCCACCGCGTGGATCAACTCGGCGCCGCTGACACCAGAAGCATTGCGCGGGAAAGTCGTCCTGGTCGATTTTTGGACTTATTCCTGCATCAATTGCCTGCGCTCGCTTCCTTACGTCAAAGCCTGGAGCGAGAAATACAAAGACTATGGCCTGGTCGTGCTAGGCGTTCACGCTCCCGAATTTGCCTTTGAAAAAGACCTGAAGAATGTGCAGCGCGCGGCCCAAGAAATGAAAATCGGCTATGCCGTCGCGCTGGATAACAATTTCAGTATCTGGCAGTCCTTCAATAACCAGTATTGGCCAGCACATTATTTTATCGACGCGCAGGGCCGGATCCGAGGCCATCATTTTGGCGAAGGCAACTATGACGAATCGGAAATGCTGATCCGCCAGCTTCTGGTTGATGCCGGAGCAAAGAACCTCCCTGCGCCGGGTGCATCGATCACTGCCGGCGGCGTGCAAGCCGCAGCCGACAGCGAACATATGCAGTCGCCGGAGACCTACCTGGGTTATGAGCGTGCCGACAATTTCGCCGCGGCGCCGGAGCTGCAGCCGAATCGTGTGGCCGAATACCGCTTGCCCAAGTCCTTGGCGCTGAATCAATGGGGGCTGGACGGCAAGTGACAAGTCGACAAAGAGAAAGCCACGCTAGCCGCCGCGACCGGCAAGATCTCTTTCCGCTTTTATGCACGTGACCTGCATCTGGTGATTGGCCCCGGAGCCGATGGCAAGCCAGTGCGGTTTCGCGTCACGCTTGACGGCCAGCCGCCTATGCAGTCGCACGGCGCTGACATCGGTGACAACGGCGACGGCACAGTCAGCGAACAACGGCTATATCAGCTGATCAGGCAAACAGGCAATGTCGGCGAGCACACCTTTTCTATTGAATTCCTCGATGGCGGCGCGCAGGCGTTCGCATTCACTTTCGGATAGGAGGCAATATGAATATCCCGGAAAACAAGGCAAAGGCCGGCGCAACCGCACCGGATGTCCAGCGCCGTATGTTCATGAAAATCGGCTTGGGCGCCGTCGCGGTCAGCAGTTTGCTGGGGCGAGCCGTAGCTGCGCCGCTGGCAGCTGCAAACCCGGGCACCGACGTGACCATCGATCTGTTTTCTCCCGCCGGCAAGCTGGACAAGACGGTCCGCGTCCCCAAACTGGTAAAGGCGGACGCCGACTGGCGCAAGCAGCTTTCCGAGATCGCCTATCTGGTTGCGCGTCAGGCAGGAACGGAGCGGCCATTTACTGGCAAAGACTGGAATAACCACAAAGATGGCTTGTATCGTTGCATCTGCTGCGATACCGCGGTGTTCGATTCCAGGACCAAGTTCGAATCGGGCACCGGCTGGCCGAGTTTCTGGCAACCGATTTCGGCGGCTAACGTTGTCGGCGAAACCGACCGCAGTTTTGGCATGCAGCGTACGGCCGTATCTTGCCGCCTGTGCGATGCCCATCTGGGGCATGTATTTGACGATGGCCCCAAGCCGACTGGCCTACGCTATTGCATGAACTCGGCAGCCATGCGATTTGCTGCCCGCGCATGAAGCTGATGCATGTGCGGACTCGGAATAGTCTTTGATGCTTATCGTTCAAGCTCTGCCGCAAATCGAGTAGCCTGCACGCGTGCTGGCACATATCGACAGCTTCATCCGCGAGCTGGACTCGACCGGCTGATCAGAAGTCTGCCAGGCCCGCCCGCGGCTGCTGCAGCGCGTTGTCATTCGTCGCCAGATACAAGCGCTTGTAACGTTCATAGCGCGGCTTGAGGCGCGCCGCCAGCACGGCGGACGGCACAATCAGCTCATCCCCCGGCAAGCTGCGGCATACCACCTCGGCCGCTTCGCCGGTAGCCGCCATGCGCGCCAGCCGGGCTGCACCGAAAGCGGCGCCAAGGTCGCCGCCTACCGGCCGCTGCAGCGCAAAGCCGCAGGACGAGGCCACCAGCGAACCCCAGAAACGGCTGCGGGCGCCGCCGCCGACGAATACAGCCTGGCTGACGCGAGTGCCTGCCGCCCCCAGCGCCGCATAGCCGTCGGCCAGCGAAAATGCCACGCCTTCCATCACGCTGTAGGCAATCGCAGCGGCATCGGTGTTCGAGCTCAGGCCGAAGAACATGCCGCTGGCCTGGGCATTGTTATGCGGCGTGCGTTCACCGTTCAGGTATGGCAGGAAAATCGGCGCCGTTTCGATCACGGCATCTTCCGCCAGCCGCGCAAACGCCGCTTCACTGCTGTGTCCGGTCAGGCGCGTGGCCCATGACAGGCTGGTGGTAGCGGCCAGCGTCACGCTCATCTGGCACCAGCGCTGCGGCAAGGCATGACAGAAAGCGTGCATCGCCTGCGCCGGATTCGGAGAAAAATGATCGTTCGAGACGAATATCACGCCTGAGCTGCCGAGCGACACCAGGGCGCTGCCGGGGGCCACAGCCCCCACCCCGACCGCGGCGGCGGCATTATCGCCGGCGCCGCCGGCTACCAGCACTTTGCCGCTGAAGCCCCACTGGCGAACCAGGTCATCCTTCAGCTGGCCGGCCACATCGCGCCCCTCGATCAAGACCGGCATCTGCTCGCGGCCGAGCCCGGTCGCTTCCAGCATGCGCTCCGACCAGTCGCGCCGTGCCACATCCAGCCACAAGGTGCCGGCGGCATCCGACATGTCCGACACCAGTTCCCCCGTAAGGCGGTACACCAGGTAATCCTTGGGCAGCAGCACCTTGGAGATACTGCGAAACACGGCTGGTTCATGCTTTTGCAGCCACAGCAGCTTGGGCGCGGTGAAACCCGGCATGGCCAGGTTGCCTGTGATCTGGCGCGATTCCGGCACCAGCGTTTCCAATTCGACGCATTCGGCGAAAGAACGGCTGTCGTTCCACAGGATCGCCGGCCGCAGCACCCGATGGCGCGCATCGAGCAGGACCGCGCCGTGCATCTGGCCCGAGATGCCGATCGCGCGCACCGCGGCAAATGCCGCCGGCGCCGCTGCCCGCAATTGATCCAGCGCGTCGCAGCTTGCTTGCCACCAGTTTTCGGGGCTTTGCTCCGACCACAGCGGATAGGGCCGGCTGATGCTCTGCTTGACGGCGCTGCTGGCGACCGCCTTGTTATCGCCATCCACCAGCATGGCTTTGATCTCGGAAGTGCCGAGGTCGATTCCCAGGTACATGAATGAATCCTTTTTTTATTGGGCGGCGGACTGGCTGGAGCCGCAACTGCCTTGCGTCAGATGGCAGGCCCTGAACTTGGACGGCGACATCTGCTTTTTCTGCAAGAACTGGTGATTGAAATGCGAGACGTTATTGAAGCCCACCCGATAACAGATATCGGTCACCGACAACTCGCTGTTCATCAACAGCTCGCAGGCGCGGTTGAGCCGCAGATGGTTGATGTACTGGACGAAGGTCAGGCCGGTATTCTTGCGGAAGAAGCGCGAGAAGGCGGCGCCGGCCATGCGCGCCAGCTCGGCAACGTCGGCTTCCCTCAGGTCGGCGGTGTAGTTTTCCAGGATATACGCCAGCACCTGGTTGATGACGGCGTTGCGGCGCTGGTCGATGCTGGGGTCGTAGCTGGGGCTGGCCAGCCGCACGCGCGGCGCATGCGACAGATAATCCAGCAAATCGAGGAACAAGATCACACGCCGGGTATCGCTGGCGCTGAGCATGGCGCTCATGGTTTCATGTGCGCGCGCCTCCGCCTCCTTGCCGAACTGCACGCCAAGGCGCGCTTCGCTGAGCAGGTTCTGTACCTGGCCGAATTCGGGAAACAACGCCATGCAATCCTGTACGAATTCAGCCCCGAACTGCAGCACCAGGTCGCGCTCCGCCACGCTGACGCCTGGCGCCAGTTCGCTCACCCAGTTGTGCGGAATGTTGGGGCCGGTAAACACTAGGTTGCCCGGTCCGCAATCGCCGATATAGTCGCCGACAAACATCTTGCCGCGGGTCTCGCGCAAATAGTGCAGCTCGTACTCGGGATGGTAATGCCAGCGCGCTACCTGGTGCGGATAGCCGTGGGACCAGACGCGGAACGACTGGTACTGCACTTTCTGGATAAGCTCAAGGTCCGGCTGCATGATGTCGTCTCCTATTATTGCCTGTGGCCAACATGCATCAATGGCGCAATACCAGGCTGCGACCTGTCTCTGCATCGAACACATGCAGGTCGTTCATCGAGACATTAAAACATACTTGCTCCCCTATTTGCGGACAACGGTTGGCGGGCACCAGCGCAGTGATTTCCTTTCCCGCGTGCAACAGGCTGACTAGCGACTCGGCTCCCAGCAGCTCCACAAGGTCGACCTGTCCCAGTATTTCAATCTGCTGGTCCCCTGCGCTGGTGGTGAACATGTGGTTAGGCCGTACTCCCAGCACGACGGATTGGCCGTCACCGATGGCAAACTGGGACTGCGGCAAGCGCCATCGGGCTTCGCCGCTATTCAGGACGATCATCCCATCTGCATGGCTAGCGACGCAATCGATGAAATTCATGGCCGGCGTGCCGATGAATCCGGCTGCGAACCTGGATATCGGGTGGTTGTAAATTTCCGCCGGCGTGCCGACCTGCTCGATCCGCCCCGCTTTCAGGAGCACAATGCGGTCGGCCAGCGTCATCGCTTCCAGCTGGTCGTGGGTAACATAGACCGAGGTGGTAGCCAATTGCCGGTGCAGGCGCTTGATGTCGCCGCGCAGCTGGGCACGCAGCTTGGCATCCAGGTTGGAGAGCGGCTCATCGAACAGGAATACCGCCGGCGTCTTGATCATGGCGCGGCCGATCGCCACCCGTTGCTGCTGGCCGCCCGACATCTGCTTCGGCTTGCGTTGCAACAGCGGCAACAGGTTGAGCATCTGCGCTACCTGCCCGACCCGCTGGCTGATCTCGCCTTCCGGCGTTTTCAGGCGACGCAGACCGAAAGCCATGTTGTCGTAGACCGTCATGTGCGGATACAAGGCGTAGTTCTGGAACACCATGGCGATATCGCGTTCGCGCGGCGGCAAGTCATTCACTTGCCTGGCGCCGATATGCAAGGCGCCGTCGCTGATTTCTTCCAGCCCGGCCATCATGCGCAAGATGGTCGATTTGCCGCAGCCGGAAGGGCCGAGCAGCACGATGAATTCGGCGTCCGCGATTTCCATGCTGAAATCGTGGACCACCGGGTTGCCTTCGTAGTGCTTTACTAGTTTTTCGCAAACAATGCTGGCCATGGTGCTTACTCCAATTCGATCTGGATCTTGACGTCGTGCGGATTGCCGCTGGCGGCAGCCTCGAAGGCAGCGACACCGTCGGCGAACTTGAAAGAACGCGAAATGAAAGGCTTGACGTCGATCTTGCCGGAAGCGATCAGGGCTAGTGCGCGCGGGAAGATATTCGCATAGCGGAATACCGATTCGATGCGGATTTCCTTGGCCTGGATCGCTACGATATCGATGGCCACCTTGTTGGCTGGCATGCCTACCAGCACCAGGCAGCCGCCCGGGCACAGCAGGTCGAAGATGCCATCGTAAGCCTTGTCGCTGCCGCTGGCCTCGAACACGATATCGGCGCCCCACTCGCCGCTCAGGCCGATCACGGTTTCCAGCAGCGATTGCTGGCGCAAATTGACCGTGGTGATGCCGGGATAGGCATGGATCAGATCCAGTTTTTCCTGCACCAGGTCGCAGATCACCACCCGGCTGCAGCCGCCTGCCAGCGCCGCCAGCGCCGTCATCATGCCGATTGTGCCGGCGCCGATCACCACCGCCAGGTCGCCCGGCTTGATCCTGGCCTTGGTGGCGGCCTGCAAGCCGATCGCCAGCGGCTCGACGATTGCGCCTTCGGCGAAGCTGACATTGTCCGGCAGCCTGAAAGTAAACGCAGCCGGATGCGAGACAAACGGCGTCAGGCAGCCATGGATCGGCGGTGTCGCCCAGAAGCGCACGGCCGGATCGAGATTGTAAAGGCCAAGTCGGACCGCCTTCGATTCAAAATCCGGCACGCCGGGCTCCATGCAGACGCGGTCGCCTACCTGCAGGTGCCTGACGTCGGCGCCGATTTCGGTCACCACGCCGGAGGCTTCATGCCCCAGCACCATCGGTTCGTGCATCACGAAGGAACCGATATTGCCGTGCTGATAATAATGCACGTCGCTGCCGCAGACGCCGACCGTATGGATCTTGATCTTGACGTCGCGCGGACCGATGGCCAGCGGCAAGTCAATTTCACGTAACCGGATGTCATGCTGTTTTTCGAGAACCAGGGCTTTCATCATCTACTCCGTTATCTTGTTAGCGCAGCGAGACGGCGCTGCTCCGTTTTTAGTCTTGTACAAAACTCAGCGATGCTTGAGCATGGAATTGAGCAGCTGGCTCAGCAAACCGAGGAATACCAGCGGCGGCAATGCCAGCAGCACGGTGGAAGCGTTGACCACGCCCCACGGCACTTCCTGCCCCATCGAGGTGAAAGTGGCGGCGATCACCGGCAGGGTCGCAGCCTGCTGCGAGGTCAGGGTCAGCGCCATCATCAGTTCGTTCCAGACCAGCACGAAGCTGAATACAACGCCGCCCAGCAAAGTCTTGGAAGCGATCGGCAAGGCAATGCGCCAGAACACCACATACGGTCCGTAGCCATCGATGGTCGCGGCCTCCTCGACTTCGCGCGGAACCCGCTGGAAAGCCGGGATCGAGAGCCAGATAATGGTCGACAAGGTGGTCAGGAGATAGGTCACTATCAGTGAAAGACGGGTGTCGTAGACGCCCAGGTCGATCCAGATTGCCATCAGCGGAATCGCCACCGCCACCGGCGGCAGGAAGCGCAACGACAACACGAAGAACTGGACGTCGTCGCGCCGGCGGAATGGATAGCGGGCGATGGCGTAAGCGGCGGGCACGCCCAGCAAGGCCCCAGCCCCACCGCAGCACCCACCACCAGGACGCTGTTGTACAGGCCGGACAGCACTTCCGGCGTGTGCAGCACCTGCCGATAGTTGTCCAGCGTCGGCCGGAACAGGAAACGCGGCGTCGGCGAGACGATATCCATCAATTCCTTGAGAGAATTGAGCAACGCCCACAGCACCGGGAACAGGGCCACCGTCACCAGCAGCGCCAGCCCCAGCCAGCTGAGTGCCTTGAATAACCCGCGTACCAGCTTGCCTCGGGCGGCAGCTTTGCCGGGCGCCGTCAATTGCGCCTCGGAGCTCGCCGGCATGTCTGCAATTATTCTTGCCATTTTTTTGCTCGCTTCCAAATGATTGTAAACAGCACGGTGGTCAGCACCATCATCAGGACCGCCATCGCGGAGGCGTAGGAGATATCGCCGGACAAACCGATTCCTTGGGAATAGGCGTACATGTCCAGCGTCTCGGTGGCGATGCCGGGACCGCCCTTGGTCATGACATAGATCAGGTCGAACGAACGCAGCGACTCGATCATCTTGATCAGCGCCAGGCTGACCAGCGGCGCCCGCAGCATCGGCAGCGCCACCAGGGCATACACTTCCCAGCTGCGGGCGTAGTCGATGCGCGCAGCTTCCAGCGGTTCCGGCGGCAAGGTTTCCAGCAGCTTCAGCACTATCACCGCAAAGAACAAACCCCATTGCCAGACATCGACAAACGCCACCGCCAGCAGCGCCAGGGCGGGATCGGACAGGAATGCGATGTTGCCAAGGCCGACAAAACCCAGCAGCCAGCTGACAATGCCCAGCAAGGGCGAGAACATGAATTTCCACAGGAAGGCTGCCGACACCCGCGGCAGCAGCACCGGGATAATCAGCAGCACCGATAGCAGGTTGCGCGCGCGAGGCGAGGTTTTGTCGAACAGCCAGACTGCCAGCAGCACACCCACCACCAGGGTGCCTAGCACGGTAACCGCTTCCCATTGCGCCGAGACTTTGATGGCGTTGAGGAAACGGCGGTCCGCCGCCAGCCGCAAAAAATTCTCGAACCAGACGAAATGGCTGTCGGCGTATTGCAGCATGCGGTCGCGCAGCGCCAGGTAGATCGCGCCGATGGTGGGCACCAGCGCTAGCACGGCCAGGATCAGCAGAGGCGGCAGCAGGAACACATAGGGCAAGGAAGAGCTATGGCGTTTATTCATTATCGTTTCTCGAAAGGCTGCGCCAGGCGGCGTCGGACCGGGGCCGCCTGGCAAGCCGGAGGGACGTTCAGTTGCGGCGGCCGGCGCGGGCGATGACGGCGTCGGTATATTTGGCGGCGTCGTCCAGCGCGGCCTTGGCATCGGTGCGGGTGCCGGTGAACAGTTCTTCCAGCACCACGCCGAGGTTGTCGCCAACCTGCGGCCACAGCGGCGACGACCAGATATTCAGCTTGGTGGTGTCGGTAATCGCGTTCAGGCCGGCGATGATCCCCGGCTTCACATGCTGCTGGAAGTATGGGCTGGCAATCGTGCTGCTGCGGTTATAGTCGCTGAACACGCCGTCCTTGAGACGGGCCTGCTCCTGTTCCTTGCTGCTGGCCCAAGCGATGAATTTCCCGGCAGCCTGGCGCGTGCATTCATCCTTGCTGCCGTATGCGGCAATCGCAAAGCCGTGACCGAAACCTGCCGAAGACAGCGGCGCCGGCGGCCGTGCATAACCGACCTTGCCTACAACCGACGATTTCGTAGGGTCTTCCATCCAGTCGGCGAACGGCGTCGATTCGATCATGAAGGCGACCTTGCCTGCACGGAAACTCTCGACCGCATTGCTCCAGTCATAGGTAGCAGTGCCGGGCGGCGTGTACTTCAACAGATCCATGTAGGTTTGCGTGGCTTTCACCCCGGCCGCCGAATTGAAACCGGCCTTGCCATCCTTGCCGACCCATTCGCCGCCCATGGCGGTAAAGAACGGCGACCAGCGCCACACATTCATGCCCGAACCGCGCTGGCCGCGCGCCACCCAGCCGTAGACCGCCGGCGGATTGTTCAGCTTCTTGATGGCGGCCTGCAGTTCTTCCAGCGTCTTCGGCACTGCGATGTGCGCCTTTTCCAGCAAATCCTTGCGGTAATAAAGGAAGTCGCCGCCGCCGTACAGCGGCGCAAAGTAGGCGACATCCTTGTAACTGGCGACGGCGCGGCGGCCAGGCAGGAAATCGTTGTAGTCGTATTCCCTCGGATAGTATTTCAGCAAGGGCAGAATCCAGCCGGCGGCGGCGAACTCCGCCACATTGGCTTCGTCCACGTAGTAGACCTGGTAGGCGCCGGCCTTGGTAGAGGCGTCCAGGCGCGACTTGCCGCGGCGATCGTTCTCGCCGAAATACACCAGGTCGACCTGGGTGCCGCTGGCCTTGCGGTAGTCGGCCAGCGACTTCTCAAGCGTGGTAAGGCCCAGGGTCTTCTGGGCCAGTACTTTCAATTGCGGAACGTTGCAGGAATCAGCCGCGGAAGCGGCTGGCATCAGGAATGCCAGGCCAGCAAGCGCACCGGCATAGGCGAGTTTATTCATCACTATTGTCTCCTCTGTTTTTTATGCACCACGTCTTTGTGACGCAGGGAGACTATAGAGTTGCCCGGCCGGCGGGCGCTACCACAAAAACCGGGGCCGGCTTGTACTATTTTCACATCCTGGCAGGCCAGTGAATTTTCTACAAACCTGCCCTTTTGGCAGTTTTCTGGATGGGCAAAAGGATCGCCGTCAGCGCACTTTGATCACGACTTTCCCTTTTGCGCGCCCGGTTTCGACATAGTCCAGCGCTTGCCTGGTTTGTTCGAATGGGAAGACCCGGTCGACTACCGGCCGGATGTGGCCGGCTTCGATCAGCCTGGTGATTTCGCTCAACTGCTGGCCGTTGGCGGTCATGAAATGGAAGGAGTAGCTGGCGCCGCTGCGCCTGGCTGCTTTGCGGATGCTGTAACTAAGCAGCCGCATTACCAGTCTGACAACGCCGTTCATGCCACGCAGCCTGGCAAAATCGGGATCTGGCGGGCCGGCGATGCCGATCAGTTTGCCGCCCGGCTTGAGAACGCTAAGGGATTTCTTCAGCGTGTCTCCGCCCTGCGTGTCGAGCACCAGATCGTAGTCTTTCAGCTGGGTCGAAAAATCTTCCTTCTTGTAATCGATGACGATGTCCGCCCCCAGGCCCTTCAACATGTCGGCGTTGGCCGCGCTGGCGGTGGTGGCGACCGTGGCGCCGATATGCTTCGCCAGTTGGATCGCGATCGTGCCTACGCCGCCCGAACCGGCGTGAATCAGCACTTTCTGGCCCTTCTTCAGCTGGCCTTTTTCGACCAGGGTCTGCCATGCGGTCAGCGCCACCAGCGGAATCGACGAGGCATCCTCCATCGTCAGGTTGACCGCTTGAGGGCCAGTGATTCTTCCTTAACCGCGATGAATTCGGCAAATGTGCCGATGCGGTCGTCGTCCGGCCGCGCATAGACTTCATCGCCAACCTTGAAACGACGCACGCGCGCACCGACGCGCACAACCACGCCTGCCAGGTCACAGCCCAAAATCAGCGGCATCTTATATGGCAACAGCAGCTTGAATTCGCCGTCCCGGATTTTATTGTCCACCGGATTGACACCGGCAGCATGGATCTGCACCAGGACGTCATCGTCGTGCAGTACCGGCTCGGGCCGGTCGCCCGATATGAGCACGTCCGACTTGCCGTAGCGGTTGATGAAGTAGGCTTTCATGTATTGCTCCCGTTTTATCGTAAATTATTGTGACAGAGCCGTGGCGCGTTTACGCAGCGCTGGCTGGGAGTCAAGCCTCAAGTCCTTGCGTACGCCGGCTTCGACCAGCGCGGCGGGCGCGAACCGGCGGAGGAAACGCAGGCGGCCGGCCAGTGCGCCAGAGGTGTAGCGCACTTTCGGCGTCGCCGCCAGCGCCACCTGCACTACCGTCTCGGCCACCACGCCCGGACCATCTGCGCCTTCCAGCGCTTGCTTCACGCGCAGGTCAAGTCCGGCGCGCAGGTCGCGATATTCGTCGAGCGCCTCATCGGGCTGCAGCTGGTTGGCGTCGAACGCTGACTTGATATAGGCGGGTTCGACCAGCGAAACACGAATGCCTTGGGTGCGCAGCTCTTGGTCCAGCGATTCCGAATAGCCTTCCACCGCATGCTTGGTGGCCGAATACAGGGCCATGTATGGCATCGGCACAAAACCCAATACCGAGCTGATGTTGATGATACGCCCGCTCCCGCGCTGCCGCATGTGCGGCACGACGGCGCGGATCATCCGGACGATGCCGAAGAAGTTGGTATCGAAGATCGCCTGCGCCTGCCGGATCGAGCTCTCTTCGGCCGCGGCCGGCGAGACGCCAAAACCTGCGTTATTAACCAACAGGTCGATGCGCCCTTCAAGCCGTAGCACTTCGTCGACAGCGGCTGCCACGGATTCTTCGCTGGTCACATCCAGCGCCAGCATCTCAAAGGCGCGCTTGCCGTTTCGCCCCTGTGTGCCACGGCGGCTAGTGCCATACACCCTGTAACCTGCCCTGACGAGCTGCTCGGCGGTGACTTCGCCGATACCCGATGACGCTCCGGTCACGATTGCGATCTTGCTGTTCATTATGTTTTCTCTCAATGCCATTATTAAATATGACGATCATCATATTATTTATCAAAAAAAAGCCCGGAACATGGGCCGCCAGGCCAGCCTTATTTGCCAGCCTCTGAAAAATGCTTAAGGGCCGCTGCACGCAGCGCCTCGGACAACCTGAGATCATCGACCGCGCGCGCCATCACCATCGTGCCGATCATCGAACTGACCATGAACATGGCCTGCTCGTGCGCACCGGGCGTTCCCCAGTCGGGCAGCTGGCGGGCCACCACATCGATCATCTCCTTGATGTGGCGCGTGGCCGCATGCCGCACCTCCGGCACCTGGCGGTGCATCTCTGAGCCCAGTGCTGCCACCGGGCAGCCGTTCTCAACCTCTTCCAGGTGCTGCTGCGACAAATAGGCGCGCATCACCTCCTGCAAAGACTGCCCTGGCGCCGCGGCGGCGGCAATATTGGCCGACAAGCTGACCGCTTCGGCGCCGGCGCGGTCGGCCGCTTCGGCCAGCAGCGCCTCACGCGAGGCGAAGTGCGCATAAAAGCCGCCGTGCGTCAATCCGGCTTCCTTCATGATATCCGCCACTCCGGTACCGGCATAACCGCTGCGACGGATCGCGCGCGCAGCCACCTCGACGATGCGGTCGTGCGTCGCCTCCTTGCGACTCTGGAGGGCGCGCTTGCTGCCTGGATGGGTTGATTTCATTCGCATGACGACCATCATATATCATTTTTGAAAAGAATGCACGGCTGCGCACCAATTTGATTGTTTGACGATCTGGCGCTGCTACCGCAAAGGCCTGTCCTGCACCAGAAGCCCAGAACTACTGCAAATAAATCCTTTAGAGGGTTGCGGCGTTTGATTGTGTGATCCAGATCCAGAAGTCTTGTTGGTCAGCAGGAGCGATCATGCCGTTAGAGCTTTCCGAGCGCCTTGAAAAATTGCCCGGTGTCGATACCCTGTTTCAACGTAAACTGTAAATGAACCTCATCGCGGGCCGCTACCGAAGGCATTGTCTGCGGGATTGCCATATCATTTGACCCTGTCTCTGTTCTCTGTGGGATCTTAAACCATATCCGCAGTCCGGTTGCAGCTGCGATGCGCGACGGGATAAGAAAACACAAATGACGAGAGTGCCCTTCCCTGTGCCGCCAACACCGATGAAAGAGGAAAAATGAAGACCACATACAAAATTGCAGTACTTCCCGGCGACGGCATCGGCAAGGAAGTCATGCCGGAAGGCTTGCGTGTGGTCGGCGCCGCCGCCAAACGCTTCGGCATCGCGCTGGAGCTGACGGAATTCGACTGGGCCAGCTGCCACTACTACGCGCAAACCGGCAGCATGATGCCGGAAGACTGGAAAGAGCAGCTGCTGCCGATGGATGCGATTTATTTTGGCGCAGTCGGCTGGCCCGTGATCGTCCCCGATCACATTTCCCTATGGGGTTCACTGCTGAAATTCCGGCGCGAATTCGACCAGTACATCAACCTGCGTCCGGCGCAGACCTTCGAAGGCGTCCGCAGCCCGCTGGCGGGACGCAACGCCGGCGACATCGACATGATGATCGTGCGCGAAAACACCGAAGGGGAATACTCATCGGTCGGCGGCATCATGTACCAGGACACGCCCAACGAGATCGTCATGCAGCAAGCCGTGTTCTCGCGCCGCGGCACCGAGCGGGTGCTGAAATACGCGTTCGAGCTTGCCAGGACCCGGCCCCGCAAGCATGTCACCGTCGCCACCAAAAGCAACGGCATTTCGATTTCCATGCCTTGGTGGGATGCCCGGGCGGCAGAAGTCGCCGGCGGCTATCCGGACATCACCTGGGACAAGCAGCATATCGACATCCTGTGCGCACGCTTCGTATTGCAGCCGCAGCGCTTCGACGTAGTGGTTGCCTCCAACCTGTTCGGCGACATCCTGTCCGACCTGGGCCCCGCATGCACCGGCACCATCGGCCTGGCGCCGTCGGCCAACCTGAATCCGGAACGCAGCTTCCCGTCCCTGTTTGAGCCGGTGCACGGTTCCGCACCCGACATCTACGGCAAGAATATCGCCAACCCGGTCGCCATGATCTGGTCGGGAGCCATGATGCTCGATTTTCTCACTGGCGGCAGCGGCGCCGGGCGGCAGGCACATGACGCTATCGTCGCCGCGATCAAATCGGTGCTGGCGAGCGGACCGCACACGGCCGACCTGGGCGGCAGTGCATCCACCACCGAGATGGGCGAAGCCATCGCTCGCCGCATCGAAGAAGCCGTCTGAAAAATGATCCTGCGTCACCCTTGCGGCTTAAACTCTATCGATCTTCCCTTTTTGCGCAGGAATATTATTTGAGCAGTCACCCCGATGACAAGAATGACGAGGAGACTACCCTGGAATCCAAGGAGAAGCGGAGACTTCAGGTCGGTTACGAATGGATGGCCATCCGGAACGCGGCGCAGCGTCTCGGTTACGGTGGGAACCATCAACAAGAATGCAGTAAGGCTGAGGCTAATGGTTTCGATGTAAATGGCAGCTCGCCCAACGGAAGCAATGTGCGCTATTCCGTAACCGGTCACCAAAAGCAGAATCGTGGCAATGGCAATGCCATAGCTCACTGGCTGATGCGCAACAAGAAATACCGTAGTTGCGCCTATCAGCATCGAAATGAAGTACACCATGCCCGGAGCACTGCGAGGCGCAATCCGGCCATACCGTGCAAACAAATATATGGCCAAAGGTATGGCAGGCAGACTGCCAATTGTATGTAACCAGCCTAGGGGCGTTATCCCGAACATGATGATTCCTTTCGTATATTGACAAAATGATGCTGCTAAATGAATCAAAACTACTCAAAAATATCCCTACTAGTTGGTAGGTATATAGGTGAAACTGAGCTCTATTTATGGCTGCAGATTTACAGGAGACGCTTCAGCAATGAACCGGTTATTACGCCGAATATCTTGGCGTCGCCGTAAGCACGTGCTGAGAGCATGGCGCCATGGACCGTGGCCATGAAACTTTCGGCCTCGATTTTGGCTGACGTTGCCAGTCGAATGCTGCCCTGTGCTGCGCCACGTTCCAGGACAGAAGCCAGCCAGGCCGACAGGGTCCGAAAATGGGCTCGTACTTCGAACGCAACTTCTTCGGGAAGAACCGGTAATTGCGTTGCGAGCAACGCGCACACGCAGAACGGGGCTGTAGCGTCAGTAATGCAGGATTCCCAATAATGAATGTATGCACGAAGCTGCTCAACCGGTTCAGGGACGTTACGCTCCAATTCGGTTATGCCCAGCTGAACTTCGCCTCGATAGTTAACAATAAGTACCTGAACCAGATTGGCTTTGGTTGGAAAGTGGTGATGAATGGTCGCATTGCGTACCCCAACCACTTTGGAAATGTCGGCATAGCTGAAGCCGTTATAGCCACCGGAAATTATCAGCGAACGAGCGCAATTTATGATTTCGTCGAATGTGTTGTTAGGTTTCATGCCCGTACTCTACATACTAGTAGGTAGCATGTCAAGACCCTTGAAATACTGTTATTATTTAGATAATAGCTCGGATGGAAATGACTGCCCTAGCCGTTTTGGGCCGTGGCGACAGGTGATTTCGACCTTTGCGGATAGTCAGTCATTTGACACTTAGAATTGCCTGGTAGACTGCGCATGGAGCGTTGTAATGGGTTTCGATGCCGCGATACTGCATGCCAAGCCGCTTCATCACCGCAATGGAGGCAATATTGCCGGGATTTGCCACGGCCACCACTTCTGGAATGCCTAGTTCTTTTGCGAACAAAACGATCCGTTCAGCAGCTTCAGTCGCATAGCCCTTCCCCCAGCAGTCTCGCCTTAAGCGCCAACCGATTTCCGGGACAGCACCTGCCTGAGCAGCCAATGGTTGCAATGTCGCAGCACCAATCATCAGATTGTCGTCTTTACGGAAAACACCCCACCATGAGAATCCGTGCGAGGTCCATCTCGGTTTTACGCGATCGATCATCGCCTGGCTTTCAGCCTCAGACATTGGGGTGCCGTTGCCGATGTAAGTCATGACCTCTGGATCACTATTAATCGCCGCCAGACCGGCTAGGTGTTCGTCAGAAAGCGGAATCAATTTCAGCCGCTTTGTTTCAAGAATAGTCATGATTTTCTGCATTGAGCGAGGACTTGCGACTAGTTGCGAACTCAGCGCAGGGAAAATTACTCGCGTCTAAAACTGAGAACAGCCCTTCCTGTTGGATTTCCTGGTATTAACGGGTTCGGCATCCAGGCCGTAAAGACGTCGAGCCTGTCTCCATCAAGCTTGTAGAATCGTTCCTGCTCGCTGCCGTTCCAGGCTTCATTCCAAGATGAGTCAACCTTTGTGATGAACCTATCCCCATCTATTCGATACCGTCCGGTATAGGCTATCGCAGTACGGAAAAGTGCCACCAGTTTCTCATCTGTATCCCCTGGCTCCCGCGCCATTGCGGTAACTAGTACCATCATTCGTCCGTCAGAGCCGAAAATAAGGTACCCATTGGGTTGCTGCCCCACGGTTGACTGCGCTCCTTTGAATCCTGAAGCTCAGTATCAAAAGAAACCAGCCGCCAGCTGCCGTGGAGCTTAGCGTCGCGTTCAGACATATTCCCTCCTGTCGTAATTCGCCTAAATGTACCCAGCTGTCGAGTGTTGGGTAAGTTGCCATGCACAAATTGCAATAACACCGTCAAATTCGCGGGATGCGCCATGGAGCGCTAATGGCCGATTGCCGACGGCAAGCAATTTTGGGCCTAGTGATTTGGATTGCACACTGGAATCCGCTAGTCTTCTATCGCGGCTAAGCCTTTATGCATTTTTTCTTTGAGACCGTCGAGCATCTGCTGAAGCACTTCCGGTGGGTGTCCCGTCCAATCATTCACCTCACCGACGATTCTCACGGGATCACGTGTGCGGTAGGATTGTGTAGGGTTGCCGGAAAATCGCTTATTTGTCAGGTTTGGGTCATCCTCAAAGGTGCCTGTGGGTTCGACGATGTAGATGTAACCACGGCCTTCCGCTCCGGTAAGCGAGGTGGACAATTCCGCACCCCAGACAGCCGGCTCTAAGAGGGCAGTGAAATAAACGTTGTTTGAAACCCGGCCTTCCTCGAAGTTGGATGCGAAACCTGGCACTAACAGGTCACCTATTTCGAGACGGTATTTAGTGCCATGGTAAAAAGGCCCTTTCACGTTGTTACAGCTCTCATGCGTGACCGGGTTCCACTCTAAATTGCTCATATGCACATCTCCTGATAGTTTTATTTTTGGCGGGTAACCTGCCCCTCCAGCGCTGGCTATATTGCCTTGGTGAACAGCTCTCAATATCAATCATGCAGAGACTGTAGCAATCGCATCAATCTCGACCAGCACATCAGGATGGAACAATGCCGCCACGCCGATCAGCGAACTGGCCGGCGGATGCGCCGTATCGACGAAGCGGTCGCGCACGGAGCGTATGAGCGGCAGTAATCCGGGATGGAAATCGCAGACGTAGATCGTCAACCGCGCCACATTGCCAAAACTGCTGCCGGCGGCTCTCAGTGTCGCCTCAAGATTGGAAAAAACCTGCTCAAGCTGGATCTCGAGTCCCGGTCCCGCGACTGAGCCGTCGGGCCGGAATGGCACGTGGCCGGAAAGCAGCAGCAGTTTGCCGCTTTCGATAATCGTCGCTTGCGAAATTCCCGGGATGGTGGGTCCAGGCGGATTGACTGCGCGGAATGTCATGGGCGAATTTCCTCGGGTTACATGTCAGGCATCTTCAATTCGGCTGCTTCAAGCCGGTGACCGGTGTCCTCAAGTTCCTTGATCGACAAGGCAACACGCAGGTCCTTCGCAATCGCCACGTAAATATCGTAGGCCGCACGAAAGGAAAGCTCCCCGGTTCCCACCTGACGTTCCAAGATCGAAAGGACATTGGCTAGCAGCATGTGATCTAAGCTGCCGGCTGCCTCTTGCCTGCTCTGGGCCATGATTTGTTCGCCTTGAAGTTGACGATAAGCAATTATGCCAGAAGCACAGAGAAAACCGTGCTATAAATTCCTGGCAACCAGAAAGCCAAGATCGTCGATGGCAAACGTCGGATGGCTGCGGCGGCGGTTGGTGGCAAGGCAGCCTCGTTCGGCGTCAGACCCCATTCGGCTTCGGTGGGTAGTCAAATGTTCCAGACAGATGTTCCATTTTCTCCACGATATCGCGCACGCTCAATATATTCGAGTACGTGTGTTGATTTTTATCAGCCGGGTATGGCCAGGTATGCCAAGCGCTAAACGGCAGCAACCGCACCAAAGATCAGCGACCGGTGCGCCGCCACGCCCGCCATGACGCCGTCGGCAACCGCGTGCGCCACGCCGGGAGCCATGCGCGCGGCGTCGCCGCAGCAATAGACGCCGGCCACGGTGCTGGCCTTCTGCATGTCGGTGCGGATGAACATGCCCGTCATCCCCTCGTCGAACGCGCAGCCCAGCTGCTCGGCCAGCGGACTGGCGGCGTGGGTGCGACTCATCACGAACAGCCCTGCCATCGACTGGATGCGGCCGTCGCTCAGTACGACATCGGCCTTGCCCGCAATGCGCGCCACCGGCGTGCGCTCAATCGTCACGCCGCGCTGAACCAGGCTGGACAGCTGTTCATCATCCGGCTCGAAAGCGCCGTTGAGAAACAGCGTGGTCTTGCCCCAGTCGGGCAGCATCAAAGCCTGGTGTATGGACAAAGGCCCGGTAGCCAGCACGCCGATGCTGCCTTGGTCGAGTTCGTAACCGTCACAGTACGGACAGCTGAACACGCTGCGGCCCCAGCGTTCAGCCAGTCCTTCAAGCTGCGGCAACTCGTCCACCACGCCAGTCGCCAGCACCAGCCGGCGCGCCTGCAGCAGTTCGCCGCTATCCAGCGTCACGCGGAAGCCGCCGTCATTGGCAGCAGCTGCCACCGCGCTGCCATCCTGCCAGGTGACGGTGGAATACGCCAGCAGCTGGGCGCGGCCCTTGGCGACAATGGCGGCGGCGTCGCGGCCGTCTTGCGTCAGGAAGCCGTGCGAATGGCTGGTAAAGCGGTTGCGGCGCTGGCCAGCGTCCAGCACCAGCACGCGGCGGCGCGCCCGCGCCAGCTGCAGCGCTGCCGACAGGCCGGCGTAGCTGCCGCCGACGACGACGGCGTCGAACTCATTTTTTGGGCGCTGGGTGGGCATAGTTTTCTTCCTTGTGTTTCGTGTATTGGACGTTGAAGCGCTCTGACAGGTCGGCCAGCGTGACGTCCTTGAAATGCTCGATCAGCAAGGCTTCGGCCGCGTCAAAAGCATTCGACAACGACTGGTTAACTACCTTTTCCACCAGGCAGTCCGGATGATCGGCACGGTGCCCCATTGCGAAAACGGTAGGCGCGCCGACGGCTTCGTAGATGTCGTGCAAGGTCACTTTGCGCAGGTCGCAGGTGATGGTCCAGCCGCCGCCGTGGCCCTTGCCGGAGCCGACATAGCCGCGTTCACGCAGGCCGGCCAGCACGCGCCGCACCAGCACCGGGTTGGTGCCGAGGTAGGCCGACAATTCTTCGGAGGTGAATGGACGCTCGCCGTGCGCCATATGCAGCAGCACGTGGAGGATCGATGAAAGTTTGCTGTCTCTTCTCATGTAACTAATGATAGTACATAATTGGAGTTTGCGCAGGCATGATTCAAAAAAGAAGTCGCCAGGATGTTTCGCTGCTTTTGGCAATGAAACATCCTGCGCTTCTTGTCGCTACGATCTCATGACAGCTATTGCGAGATTGGCCGTGTCGGCTCCAGCGTACGATCGCCGCTTAAAACGCGGTTGGCTTCCCGCGCAAGCCGCAGGTAAAAGTCGCTGGACAGGCTTTCTCCATCCGCGTCCAGCGTGATGAAGGGCGGACGGTTGGCCGATGCCGGCGGCTCGGTCGGGATCAGCGACTTGTTGGGGGCAACCTTGTACATCGCCGTACCCTCGTCCACTTCATCGAACATGGCGGTGTAGAAGATATTGTTGCCGGCCGATTTGAACTCGTAGAACTGGGTCCACCAGAAACGGCCGCCCTTGCGCGGCAAGTTGCGTCCGCCCGGGAACATGACCGGCATGTAGCGCCGCCCTACCCGCTTGGCTTCGGCCAGGTCCGGTGCGATAACGTCGCGCCGCCAGGCTTGCGCTCCGGCTTCATCGCCATACCGGCCGACGGTCCACGGACTGATGACATCGAAGCGGCGATAAACATCCGCCCATGCGGGATCCTGGAGCGAGTCGTCGCCCATCGTGCGCCAACGTGAAGGCACGCCGCCGATCACGAAGGCACGCTGGTTGTCGGGCGCGTTTTTCGTGAACCAGTCGATCAATTCGTTCGCCTGGGCCGGTGTGGCGTTGTGGCCGGTGAATCCCATGCCCCAGATCGAGATGACCGGACGTCCGCCCTGGTGCAGGTAGCGGCTAGACGCCAATGAGCCGTCCGCCGCCAGTGCCGCCCAGTGGTCCTTGATGCGCGGAATGATATTCTCCGATTTCTCTCCCGAGATATCGTACATCACCGCCCAGACCCGACCGTTTGCTTCTGCCCCGGCGCGCACGTTGGCCGTCACGCCATCGCGGAAACGGCGGTTGGCCGAGCCAGGTTCCAGTTCACCCACGAATTCCTGCAGGAAAACGCCGTCCAGGCCATAAGCCTTCATCCATTCGAAATGGCGGTTGACCGTGCTGCGGTTCCAGGCGCTGTAGAGCGTTGCGGGTGAGCCGTCGGGCATGACAAACGCCGTATTGCAACGCTCGCCGGCCGGTACGTCGCGCATGTCGGGCCACATGTCGACACTGACGTTTTGCGGGTTCGGCGTCGCGCTTGGCGCCCAGTGCCGCCAGCCGTTGCCGGCGGCGCTCAGAGGCGAGCCGTCGCCGTTGCAGGCAAACCAGCCCTGGTAGCCGAACATGTGCCTGCCGTCTATGGTGCTGGCGTCGACCACTGGCGTAGCGATGCCGATGCTGAACCAATTGAAGTTGCCAACCAGGCCGCCGTTGACTACGCTGTCCAGGTGCAGCTGGATCACGTGCTGCCCTGCGCTCAGAGTGATATTGGTGGAAACCGTTTGCCAGTTCTGCCAGCCTTGGGTATTCGGAATCGTCAGCTGCGGCGTGGCGCTGACGCCATCTACATTGAAATGGAAAGTGCCGCCCTGCCCCTGGCTGGCGACCCGGATTTGCGCCGCATAGCTGCCGGCAGCCGCGACATTGACCGTGTAGTTGAGCCATTCGCCGGCGGTGGTCCAGCCGACGTCGTAACCGGCGCCGGTATCGCTGGTCGCTTCGATCCCGATGCCTTCCGTTTTGCGATACTGGCCGCCCTGGTTGGCATTGGCTGAATTGAAGTAGCCGACATCCTGGCCGCCGGTGTCAAAGTCTTCCGCCTGGATGGTTCCCGGCAGCGGCCATGCCTTGCCGCCATAAGGGGAGCCGGCGCTGGCAGCCAGCTTCGCGCTGGCGCCGGCCGATATCGCATCGGAGCTTCCGCCGTCGCTGCAGCTGCTCAGGATGCACATGCCGATGAAGACGGGCGTGGCGCTTCTTAATAAATATCTGATGGCGGGAGTTTTCAAAATGCTTTCCAATATGTGTTGGACCATTGTTTGTCGCAGATAAGCAGGCCGCCGTGCTGCGGCGCTCGACGGCCTGGGTTGCGAAGTGCTTTTTATAGTCCGAGAGCTGAAATGAACTTGTTGGTATAACCCAGCGTGCCGGCCTTGCCATAGTCATTGCAGGTACCGGACGAGTGGTTGTCCGAACTCGGCGGAGCGCAATCGCGGTCGCGCGAGAAGGCCCAGAAATGGACGCCGGCCAGCTTCTTGGACAAGGCATAGTTCGACACCGTGACCGCATCGGCCAGGGTGAACGTCTCGGCGGTGCTGTCGTTGCCGCCTATCATCGGCGTCACCTCGATCTGGCTGTACGGCACCTTCCAGTGGTTGTGCAGACTTTCGGCGGCAGCGACGGTCGACTTGCCCATGTCGCATTTGCCGCTGCTGTTCAGCGTGCACAGCGCCGCGTTTTCCTGGCCCGATTCGGCAAAATCCATGGTCATCAGGTTGATCGTGTAGTTTTTCAATCCGTAATTCTGGATCGCCGTCATCACCTTCACCCCGGTGCCGCCCAGGCTCTGGCTTTCGTTGCCGCCGTCGGTCGCCAGCGTAAAGCTGTAACGCAGGTTCGGATATGCCGCCTGCGCCGCCGACACCCGCGCCACCAGGTTGTTGATGTCGCTCTGGGTCTGGCTGCTTTCTATGTCGAAATCGATGCCCAGCAGGTTCGCGCTGTAGTAAGTCTTGATGAATTTGGCGAAATTGGCGTCCGAAGTGCAGGTAAAGCTGCCACCGCCGCCGCCGGTCGCCACGATGTACTTCTTGCCCGCGTTGACGAAGCTGGCCACGTTCGCCTTGGCAAAGGCCGCGGCAGATACGCCGCTCCAGTTTTCGCTGCCGCAGTTGCCGGTGGCGAAGGCCCAGGTCACTGCCTGCAGCTTGGCCGGCATTACCTTCAGCAGGATTTGCGAGCTGCCGGTGACGGTAGTGTTGAGCTGGTCGCCGTCATAGTCGCCGGAGTAAAAATAAGGGCTGTAGATGAATCCGGTCGGCGGCGGCGTGGCCGGGCCGCTGCAGCTGGTGGGCTGCCAGTACCAGGTGCTGATGGTCGGATCGGTGCCATCGCTGCCGTTGCTGCCGGCATTGACCTCTTTGTAGAAAGAACCGTTGGCCGGATATTGCACCACGCTGCCGACCGCATAATTGATGCCGGCGGTCCAGGTGCTGTACTGGCAAGTTGCAGCGGGAGTTGCGGCGGCCTGGCTGATCGCCGTTTCCGCTGTTCCCTGCAGTCCGGCGCCATGCGCCGAAAACGCCAAACACGACAGACTGATGGCGAGTCCTTTTATCATTTTCGATTTCACTTGATTCTCCTGGATAGATTGAAATGGCTTGCCTGATGTGAGCGCGCTCCGGGTGCCATATCGCTGCGGCAAATTGCCGGCCCCGTTTTTTGTCGCGCCCTTGCGATCTATCCTCGATATTTCCGCATGGAAACATGTTGTCTGATGACTGTAAGGGTCACAAAAACCACTGTCAACCTGTATCTGAGTGGTATTGCCAGATTGCCCCACCGGCTATATTGCGGCGCAATGAATGCAGCTGCAGGCTGTTGTTTACATTGGCTTTACCGCAAGTCATCGGACCTGTTGTTTTTACAAGTGGACTTGCTGTTTTCCTGGCGGGAATTTAGTAAAAAAGAAGGAATACGATTGAAACCGGGGAGGATTCGGAAGAGGATTCGAAACGGCGGCGCAAGGAATGCGCCGCTGCGTACGATTCGAAGAATTACTGTGCGGCCTGCTGTGCTTTGTTATGCTCAGCCAGCGCTACCGCCTTATAGTCATAAGAAGGATAGAACTCCGTCCTGTAGCTGCCCCAAGCTGTGTCTTCGAGCACGCGGTTGACCTCGCGCAGGCGCGAGGCCGGCAAGCGCAGTGTGATGACTTGCCCGATGCCCATCGTTACATACCAGCTCACTACCTCTACTCCGGCTGGCGGGAATGCCTTGTAAAACCCCTGCTTGGCAAGCTGCGCGTTCAACTCGCCCAGCGGGCGCGACTGGTCGTGCTTCAGGAACACGGTCAGCAACAGCGCATTGTCCGGCGTGGCGACCGCATTGCCGGCAGCGGGGGCCGCCACCGATTGCGCTTTGGCGCCGCCATGGAAAGCGACAGATGCCAGCAGTGCGGACATCAACAACGATTTGAATTTTCCTTGCATGACGTTTTCCTTGTGCTTAACTGCAATCTAACTGCAATCGGTTTATTCTAAGGCTTGACCGCTTCCATCCCTTTTTCCTGCAGCACCCGCGCCGTTTCGGGGCTTGCCAGCAAATGCAGGAGCGCCTGTGCCGCTGCCTGTTCCTTGCTGGCGGCGCCGATGGCTGCGGTGTAGACGGTGAAATTCTGGATCTCGGCAGGCAATGGGCCAATCAGTGTTACGCCTTTGACCGCCAGGATTTCGCTGATCTGCTGGAAACCGAGCGTTGCTTCATTGTCCAGCAGATGATCGCCGACGTAACCGCCCTGCACTTTCACCGCCTTGCGCTCGATTTCATCGGCAATTCCCCATTGCCGGAACAGCTGCGCCAGGTAGATCCCGCTGGATCCGCCCGCCGCAGGATCGATATAGGCAACCGACCTGGCATTGAGCAGGGCTTGCTTGAAACGCTCCACGGTACTGATGTCCGGCTTCGGTGCGCCGGCCAGCACCATGGCGCCAATGCCGACCCGCGCCAGGTTCACCACGCTGGCGGCATTCGCTTTCTGCCTGGCGACCAGTTGCGCGATCAGGTCCGGCGTCATGATCACCACGTCGAACCCGGCGCCGCCTTCAATGCGTTTGGCAATGCCGCCGGCGGTGTCGTTCTGCAGGATGATCTTGTTGCCAGTGCTGGCCTCGAACTGCGGCGCCATGGCCATCACGACTTGTTTGTAGGCGCCGGCGGTAAGCACGGTCAGGTCAGCAGCCGGCGCTGAAAGCGGCAACAGGATCGCCGCCGCAGTCAAACTGGAAGCGATCCATTTTCTTATTCTGCTGAAATTGTTTTTCACAATTGATAACAATTATTGTCTGTAATATAATGACAGCGAGAATTCAGCCTCGCTGATTTACCCGTAAACCAGCTTGTAAATTTTTATCCGCACCGCGGATATCCTTCGCATCGATGCACGCCAGACGTCTCTACAAGATGTTCAGCCGCAACGATCGCTCCAGATAAGTTTTGCCAGCCGTACGCCAGCCAACATCTCACTGCTTTAAGGAAATCCTATGAGAAAACGCTTGCCCCGCCTGTTTCGTTCAAGCTCCATTATCGTCGCAGGCTTGCTTGCCGGACCTGCACCCGCATCGGCTGTCGACGTCGATCCCGAATTTTCTGGCGCTGAAAACCGCCTCAAAGCCAAGAATGCTTTCGACAGCCTCGGCCGCTCCAAGGCAAGGCGCGCTTTCGACGCCTTGCCGCCAGCCGATCGCGAGAGACTATTATCGTCGCGAATCAGAAAGGCTGCGCCGGATGCTGCCAAAACCAGGATTTTTCTGCGGGACGAGAGCGACGACTGTCGCAACATGCCAAGTTATAGCGAGAACAGCGTCGGCTTCAGAATCGGCGTGACGCCGGATGGCTTGAAATTCAGCGGCGGGCCCAGCGAACCGTTGCGGACTCCGTATTCATCCATGCATAAAGGCACAGGCTTTTGCGATTTTTCCCGGCATGGCATGACGCCGGCAGTCCGGCAAAATCCAGGCGAACAGCGGGGCAATTTGCACGGTGCGAATATCCCGCCTCCTTTTAGAAGCCGCCATTCGCCCGCTTCCGCGCTAGGCGAATCGCTGCGCAACCAGCGATATGCAGATGAACAGCAACGGCAATCGGCAAACCCGCCGCCGATGCCGGTAACCACGGATACCTATCGCGAAGGCCGCTCAAGCCGGACTCCCCATTTGCCAGGCAGGGTCATCGTTACCACACCTGGCGGCGGCCTCAGATTCAAGCCGTAGCAGCTACGGCCTGATCCGATTCGCTTGGGCGACGCTGGCCGTGGTCAGGTATTTGCGCCTGCTTCCTTGAGCCGGGCGTCGCTGTTGCAGGTCAGCAGCCTTCTGGCCCAATGCTCGAACTCGTCGATGTAGGTAAACACCACCGGCACCACCAGCAAGCTCAGCGCGGTCGAGGTCAGCAAGCCGCCGATGACAGCCACCGCCATCGGCTGCCGGAAGCTGGCGTCGGCGCCGAAGCCGAGGGCGATCGGCGCCATGCCGGCGATCATGGCGACGGTAGTCATCACGATCGGCCGCGCCCGTTTGTGGCAGGCGTCTATCAATGCCTCGAACACCGACATGCCGCGGTCGCGCTTGCCGACGATGGCGTATTCAACCAGCAGTATCGAATTCTTGGTCACGATTCCCATCAGCATGACCAGGCCGATCATCGATGGGATATCCAGTTCGCTGCGCGCCATCAGCAGCGCCAGGAAGGCGCCGCCCAGCGACAGCGGGATCGCCGACAGGATCGTGACCGGCTGCAGGAAATCGCGGAACAGCAGCACCAGCACGCAAAACACGCACAGCACGCCGATGACGATCGCCATCATGAAGCCGGCGCCCAGTTCCGCCGCTATTTCCGCATCGCCGGTCTGGATCAGCTGCACGCTGGACGGCATCTGCTTGACCGCCGGCAGCGCTTTCGCCGCCGCCAGGGCTTCGCCCAGAGGCATGCCGCCGAGATCGGCGCTGACCGTGACGTAACGCCGGCGGTCGTAGCGTTCGATTTTCGACGGCCCGCTCTCCACCGACAAACTTGCCACCGAAGAAAGCGGCACCAGGCCGTTGCGGCCAAGCACATGCAGGTTGGCAAACGTAGTCACGTCCTGGCGGTCAGTATCCGGCACGCTGACATTGATATCCACCTGCCGGTTGTCGAGGTTCAGCTTGGCCAGGTTTGCCGAAAAATCGCCGGCGGTGGCGATCCTCACCACCTGGCCGATGGCGGCGGTCGACACCCCCAGTTCGCTGGCGCGCTGGAGGTCGGGCCGCACGATGATTTCCGGGCGTTCCAGGCTGGCGGTGGAACTGATGTTGGCCAAGCTGCCGACGCCGCGCAACTGCCGCTCCATCGCCTGGGCAGTCGCCTTCAGCGCATTTTCATTGTCGCCGGCAAGGATCAGCTGCATTTTCTCGCCAGGACCGCCCGCACCCACCGTGAAACGGGCGCCTGGCACATTCAGCAAGGCGCGCCGCACGGCTTTCTCGATTTCCGTCTGGCGCGGACGTTTGGCGCGATCGGACAAGGAAAGCGTCAGCGATCCGTTGCGCACTTCGCCAGCCTGCAGCTGTCCGCCGCCGACCACCTGCGACACGCCTACCGTGGTAAAGATGTTATCGATGCCGCCCACGCTGCCAAGCGCGGTGCGCGCCCGCTCGGCTACCGCCAGCGTATTCTGCAATGAGCTGCCGGGCGGCAGTTCGACGTTGACTGTCGTATACCCGCGGTCGGCCGGCGGCATTAAACCGGTGGAGATGAATGGAATCAGCGCCACCGAACCGACAAAAAACAGCGTCGCCGCCAGCATGGTGGTCTTGCGATGCGCCATGCACCAGCGCACCGCATGCAGGTACCAGCGCATGATGCTGCCATCCTGCTGCTCAACCGCAGGCTTGGACTTCAACAGGTAGGCAGCCATCATCGGCGTCAGGATGCGCGCCACCAGCAGCGAGGTGAGGACGGCGATCACCGCGGTCCAGCCGAACTGTTTGAAGAACAGGCCCGCTATGCCACTCATCATGGCCGTCGGCAGGAACACCACGACCAGGGCCATGGTCGTGGCCATCACGGCCAGCGCGATTTCCGTGACCGCATCGCCGGCCGCCTGCAGGATCGGCTTGCCCATATGCGCATGGCGTTCGATATTCTCGATTTCGACAATTGCATCGTCCACCAGGATGCCTACGATCACCGCCAGCGCCAGCAAGGTCAGGGTATTCAGGGAAAAACCGAACCACGCCATGGCGGCGAAGGCTGGCAAGATCGACAGCGGCAACGCCGATGCCGCAACCAGGGTCGCACGCCAGTCGCGCAGGAACCACCAGACCACCAGCACCGCCAGGATCGAGCCTTCGTACAGCATGTCCATCGAGCCTTCATACTGCTCCTTGGTGTAGCCGACGGTTCCCGAAATCCGCGTGAACTTCAACGTGTGGTTGCTGGCTTGCAGCTTTTCCAGCGCCGCGGCGACGTTTTTCGCTATCACGGTTTCGTCGTAACCCTTGGCGCGGAACACCTTGAAGCCGACCACCGGCTTGCCGTCCAATAGTGCGATCTGGGCGCGCTCCGCGCTGGCGTCGCTGATGGTGGCGATCTGGTCCAGCCTGAGCTTGCGGCCGTTAGCCAGCGTTATCGGGAACGCGGCCAGCTCCGAGGCCTGGTGCACCGTGGCGATCACGCGCGCAGATTGTTCTTCCTGGCCGAATTGGCCGCGCCCGCCGGACGATTCCTGCTGCATGTTGCGCAACGCCTGCGAGACCTCGACCGCAGTCACGCCCTGCGCCGCCATGCGCACCGGATCGACGGCGACACGCACCTGGCGCGTCAGGCCGCCCACCCGGTCTATGCGGCCGATGCCCGGCACTGCCAGAATCGCCTTGCCGACCGTATCGTCAACAAACCACGACAGGGCCTCCTCACCCATGTCGGCGGCGATGGCGTACACCAGCACCGCATCGCCGCCGACGGTGACGGCGCTGACGGTCGGCTGCTGCAGGTCGGTCGGCAACTGCGAACGTACGCTGTCGACTGCATTCTTGGTGTCGATCAGGGCGTCCGAGAGATTTTTCTCAAGGACGAATTCCACCGTGATCTGCACCTGGCCGTCGGTGATCGAGCTGCGCAGGTGCTTGAGCCCGCTCATGGTCGCCAAGGCGTCTTCCACCTTGCGCGCCACCTCGGTTTCCAGCTGCGCCGGCGCCGCGCCCGGCTGCGTCAGCGTGACATTGATGGTGGGCAGGTCGATATCCGGCAGGTTTTGAATCGGCAACTTGTGGAAACCCATGATGCCGGCGATAGTCAGCAAGGCGAACAGCAGGATCGCCGGGATCGGGTTGCGGATGGACCACGTGGCGAAATTCATTTGGCCTCCTTGGCTGCCGGCCCAGCGCTTGCAACCCGCACGGTATCGCCTTCATTGAGGAAGCCGGCGCCGAGCACTACCACCTGGTCCGATTGCGCAACGCCTTTGACAATTTCAATGTCGGTTCCCTGCCGGCGCCCGGTGACGACCGCCAGCCGTTCCACTTTATTGCTGCCGTCGCCCCTGAACTTGAGCACATAAGTATGGCCGTCGCGAATCACTATGCTCTGCGCCGGCACTACCAGCGCCTGGGTCGGGCTGAGCGCGATCGAACCGTTTGCATACATGCCGGCCCGCACCGGCTGGCCGTCGGCGATATCGGCGTACACCAGTCCAAGCCGCGAGCCGCTGTCCAGTGACGGCGCGGTTTGCCGCACCACGGCGGATGCCGTGCCGCCGCCCGGCAGCGCCAGCGCCACCTGCTGGCTGGCGGCAATCCGGGCCAGCTGCTCCGCTGTCACCTCGCCGCGCCACTCCAGGCGACCTTTTAATATCATCCTGAACAGTTCCTGCCCGGTAGAGACCACGGAACCGGGAGTAGCGGAACGTGAGCTGATGACGCCGTCGTCGGGCGCAAGCACATCGGTATAACGCAGCTGCAGCTGCTTGAACGCCAGCTGCGCGCGCGCCGTCTTGGCCAGCGTAGTCGACTGCAGCACGTCCTGGTCGCTGATGCCGCCGCTGCCCTGCAAGGAGATCGCGCGTTTGGCATTGGCTTCGGCCTGCTCGTAAGCGGCTACCAGCTGTGCCTCTTCGGCACGCAGCAGGTCGGGATTGAGGCGCGCCAGGACCTGGCCTTTCTTGACCCGGTCGCCGACGTTGACGCGCACCTGGTCCAGCTGGTAGCCGCCGATCTGGCTGCCTATGATTGCCTCCTGCCAAGGCGCAATGGCGCCGGATGCGTTCAGCGTCTCGGCCCAGTTTGCCTGGGACGGCCTGGCCAGCGTCACTGTCAGCGCCGGCGTGGTCTGGACCGGCTTGGCTTCGGCCTTCCCGGATTTCACCATCATGGTGATGCCGGCGCCGGCCGCTACAGCGACAAAGGCGACGCCGATGGCGATGGCTACGCTTTTGCGACGCGGGGTGGATTTGGCAGAGGTTTTATCAAGTACGGCCAATGGTTCGGAGGCATTCATGGTCAAGGTTTCCTGGTGTATTGCTATCGTATGGTTGTGATGGCGTCCGCGTGCGGTATCAGCCCGGGCTATCGATTTGTCCGGTCGCCTGCATCAGGCTGATCCAGGCCTGGCCCTGGTCGCGTTTGGCGGCAATGAAGTTTTCTTCGGCGGTCTGGCGCTGGCGCCGGATATCTTCCAGCTCGAACATGCTGATGGCCCCGGCCCGCCACTGCGCCTGGCTGGCGCGGAAACTGAGCTGGGCGGCGTCGACCGCGTCCTGCGAAGATTTCACACGTTCCTCGGCCGAAGTCTGGAAGGCCAGCGCATCCTCCACGTTCTGCACCACGGTGCGTAAAGTCGACTGCAATGTGGCGGCTGCTTCCTGGTAGCGGCCGGTGGCGGCATCTACATTGGCCGCGCCGGCGCCGCCGTCGAACAAAGGAACGCTCAATCCCGGCCCGGCCGACCAGCTGGTGAAACTGACCGAATTGCCGACGGCGCGCAGCCATTGCCCCGACAGCATTGCACTGAGGCTGATGGTCGGCAGCCGCTGTGCGCGCGCCACGCCGATATCCGACCAGGCCGCGGCCAGCGAACGCTCGGCCGATACCAGGCTCGGATGGTCGCGCAGCACCGTCGCCGGCAGCGCCGGCTGCATCGCAGGCGGGGTCGGCATAACGTTCGCGACATCATCCAGGATCGCGCTGCTTTCCTGCGGATCGGCACTGGCTGCGGCCGGCAATAACAGGCGGCGCACTGCTGCCGCCGGCTGCCCGGTCAGCGCCACCAGCGCATCGACGCTGCGGGTGCACTGCTCTTGCTGGCTGATGCGCGCGGTGCGGGCGTTAGCCAGGTTGGTCAGCGCGCTGAATTCCGCCGAGGGTGCGATATAACCGACTGCACGCCGCTTGCGGGTGAGGACCAGTTCGGTTTCGCGAGATGCGATGTCGGCATCGCGCACCTGCAGCGAATAAGCACAGGCGCGCAGGGAAAGACTGTTGTTGGCGACTTGCGCCGCCAGCGACAGGCGGGCGCCCTGGGCATCCGCCGTGCGCGCATCCAGGCGCCGCTGTGCAGCGGTTACGGACTCGCGAATGCGTCCCCACAGGTCGATTTCCCAGCTGAAATCAGCGCCGACAGACGACGAACTCTCAAGCATGGTGGTAGAGCCGCCGCCGACGCCCAGGGTGTTCTGTGTCTGCGCGCGGGTGGCGCTGGCGTTGCCGTTAACCGCAGGCAAACGCTGGGCATTGGCTACGCCGGCAGCGGCCTTGGCCTGGTCGACCCTGGCAGCCGCCTGGGCCAGCGTCGGATTGTCGGCAAACGCCGATGCGATCAGGCTGTCTATGGCCTGGTCGCCCAACTGTGTCCACCACTGTCCGCTCGCCGCCACTGCGCTTGCTTTTCCGGGATGCGGAGTATTTTCCCAATCGGCAGGAACCGGCGCCTTGGGCGGCGTATAGGCGGGCTGGGTTGCGCATGCGCTCAGGAGCATGGCAACTGCCGCGGCGGCGGCAAACATTCTCATTTTCTGCATATCCGTTTCGATTCATTCCCGCTTTATTCGGAGCCCGACAGGTTTTGTCCGACTGACATTATTTAATAGATCGAGCATTCTATCTATTATATGCAGGAATGAGCCGCCGTCAATTTATGTTAGATTGATCGCTCTATTTTGTATCTTTTTGGTTTTAAGGAGGCGCCATGCGCAAAATCGACCCGGTAAAACATGAGCAAAAGCGGCGCGACATCCTCGAAGCCGCAGGCCGCTGCTTTGCCAAGGACGGCTTCCGCGGCGCCAGCATTTCCAGCATCTGCTCTGAGGCGAAAATCAGCGCCGGCCACCTTTATCACTACTTCGCCAGCAAGGAAGCCATCATCGAGGCCATGGCCGCAACCGGCCTCGAGCATGCGGAAGAACGCTTCAACCACCTGATGAAAAGCGAAAACCCAATCGAAGGCCTGATCGCGGAGATCGAGCAAGCCAACACCCAGAGCTGCACTGCGCAGCAGCATCAGATCGACATGCGCGCAAAAAAACAGCTGCACGTGGACATGCTGGCCGAAGCCGGCCGTAACCCCGCCATGGCGGAAATTGTCAACAAACACTCAGCGAAAATACGTGGGATGCTGGCTACCCTGCTGGAAACGGCGCAGAAACGCGGGCAGATCGACCAGGCACTGGATCCGGACTTGGCTGCCGCCATCTTGCTAGGCGCAATGGAAGGCGTCGGCAACATGACGATGCGCGACCCCGAGCTCGACATGAAAAAGAAACTGGAAATGCTGAGCACGCTGATCAAGCGTTTCCTGACGCCGGGCTCCAGTAAAGAAAAATAGAGCCCGGGGGATGGCGTTTACTCAAGCGCATCAACAGCGTGGGCACAAAAACCGTGCCCACCCTACCAAATACCTGGATTACCTGGCTTGCTTTATCGCCAGCCATTCGTTCAGCGCTGCCCTGGCAGTCGGGGTGAAGTCGGTGAACACGCCATCCACGCCCAGCTCGAAATAAGCCTTGTACTCCGCCTTCGGGTCGCCGCCGTAAGTGCGCGTCAGGCGCGCCGGTTCGTCGCGGTAGGTGAACGGATGCACGAACAAGCCCAGCCGGTGTGCATCGGGGATCAGATTTGTCGGCGCCATGTTGGATGCATCCGACAGCTTCTTCACGGCATTGCCGGCGGCATCCACGCCCTGCGGCGGCAGTATGTAAAGTTTCCATGGACCGATGCCGTCGGCATAGGTCTTGATTTCAGCCAGGCCTTCAGGCGTCGCCATTGCCGCGAAGGTGCGCGGATCGCCTTTTTGCAGCCAGGAAAAAGGCTTGGCGGTGTCCGGCGAGCCGTAAGTCATGGCGCCGGTCTTGAAATCGGTGCCGTCGCCGTCCATCAACTGGACTACCTTGGTTTTCAGGCCGAGGCGGCGCATCAGCTTCAGGCTTTCCGGCTCGAACGACTGCACAAACACTGGGGAATCATGGGTGTTCCAGCCTTCCTTGATCAGCATCGCGAGCAGTTTTTCTTCCAGCGGCACGCCCAGCGCGCGCTGGTAGATCGGGTTCTTGGTTTCCGGATAGATCGTCAGGGTGCTGCTGGGGTTTGCAGCACGCGTCGCTTTAGCGAAGTCGATGACTTCCTGGAACGTCGCCATCGGGTACATGCCGTCGTACTGGTGGCTGCGGACGGCGATCGGCTGCTTGACGCGCAGGGTCTTCAGTTCGGCCGCCGTGAAATCGCTGATATACCAGTCCGGCGCCACGGCTACGCCGTCGACCGTGCGCGATTTCTTGCGCGACGCGAATTCAGGATGACTGGCGACATCGGTGGTGTCGCTCAGGAACGGGTTGTGGCAGACGAACAGCACACCGTCGCTCGACGACATCAGGTCCATCTCCAGCGAGTCGGTGCCGGCGGCGATGGCTGCCTGGTAACCGGCAATGATTTCTTCCGGATACAGGCCAGCCAGCCCGCGGTGGCCGATGACCAGCGGCGGATTGCCATCGAGCGTCTTGAGGCCGGGATAATGCGCCTTGGCGCCGGGCGCCGGCTGGCTGGCGCAGCCCGCAGCCAGTGCGGCCGCGGCAAACAATGAAGCTGTCAG
This sequence comes from Collimonas fungivorans, assembly GCF_001584145.1. Classification (NCBI taxonomy): domain Bacteria; kingdom Pseudomonadati; phylum Pseudomonadota; class Betaproteobacteria; order Burkholderiales; family Oxalobacteraceae; genus Collimonas; species Collimonas fungivorans. The sequence continues at coordinate 2,875,365 of NZ_CP013232.1, forward strand.
TACGTATTTCATATAGCTCCTGCAGGTTGTTCAGGGAAAGTGTCTGGAACGGCACAGCGACTATTGCACAATGTCTGCGCGTTGCAAGATATATGTCTGGTTCGGACATAACTTTGCCTGGGAATGCGAGCAAGATCCATACCCATACCGATGGGTGAAATGACTGCCTGGAAGAGTATTTAATCGATAAGCTATTTTAATTTTATATACAAATCATGTAATTACTTAAAATATCTAATCCATTACTTTAAATATTTTACTTCTAATATTTCACTTTAACTTCGTTGGTGTCCGGTCTCGCTCAGGCCACTTGCTCCCGCCACCAGCGACGCCCTGCCTGCGGCTCGGCGAGGCTGAGCTGCTCGCCCATCAGCGGCGTGCTGACCGGCACTCCATGCTGTTCGGCCAGCGCGACGATGCGCTCGAACGGGTCTTGCCAGACGTGCAAAGCGAGGTCGAAAGTGCCGTTATGCACCGGCAGCAGATGCTTGCCGCCCAGGTCCAGGTGGGCCTGCAAGGTCTGCTCAGGCTGCATGTGCACATCCGGCCAGTCAAGGTTGTAGGCCCCGGTTTCTATCATGGTCAGGTCGAATGGGCCGTAACGGTCGCCGATTTCCTTGAAGCCGCCGAAATAGCCGCTGTCGCCGCTGAAGAATAGCCGCAGGTCGTCATCCAGTATTACCCAGGATGCCCATAAAGTACGGTTGCCGTCGCTCAGGCCGCGCCCTGAAAAGTGGCGCGCCGGCGTGGCCACCAGCTGCAGGCCGCTTACCATGGTGGTTTGCCACCAGTCCAGCTGCTGTATCTTGTGCGCCGGCACGCCCCATTTGACCAGCGTATCCCCTACTCCCAGCGGCGTCAGGAAATGCTCCACCTTGCCGGCCAGCTGCAGGATGGCGGCATGGTCCAGATGGTCGTAATGGTCATGCGACAGGATCACGCCCTTGATCGGCGGCAGCTCGGCAATGCCGATCGGCGGCTGATGGAAGCGCTTGGGGCCGATCCACTGAAATGGAGAAGCGCGTTCGGAAAACACCGGATCGGTCAGCCAGAATTCGCCGCGCAGCTTCAGCAGCATGGTGGAATGTCCGAGGCGGAACAGCGAACGGTCCGGCGCCGCCAGCAGCTGTTCGCGGCTGATCGCCTGCACCGGGATGGGCTTGGCGGGCACCGTGCCGGCCGGCTTGTGGACGGCAAATCGCCAAATGATTTGCAAGGTCTTCCATAAGCCGTTCTTGTGCTTGGGAAGCTGGTTCCTGAACTTGCCGTCGCGCCGCTGCGATGACTTTGGGGGAATTGTGGTATCGAGAGTTGTGAGCGTTTCGCTTGCCATGCCGTTTATCCTGTTGCTACTGTGATTGGTCGAAGATTCCTTGCGGTGGCGAGGAATATTTACACTACACAGTGTAGTTTAAACGAGATAAAAGTAAACTTATTAGTGCAAATAATTTGTAACTGGCGCCAAACAGCCTGGCAAATTGCGGCGGTTTACAGGGATTCCGTATCGCGCGCGCCTTCCCGGCGGTCCGGCTTGAAGTGCACGTCAGCATGAATCTCGATTTGCCGGCAATGATTGCGGCGGATGAACTCGACCGGGCAGTAGTGATATCCCTGCCCCGCAGCGAGACCGGCACGGTATTGCGGCGCACCCGGCTGGCTTGGGTGGCGGCGGAAAATTCCGAGATAACGCCTGGCGCTTCGCTGCCGCTGGCGTTCTTTCCAGCACCATGCATCTACCGCCAGGCCGGCGTCGTGGAATTGGACCGTACTGCGCTGGAATGGCACGTGGTATTCACCTCGCCCAGCCAGCAAGGCTTGCGCGCAGCCGTACTGGGCGGGCTGGCGGTGACGGTGTTGACGCGCGACGACCTCGAGCCCGGCATGAAAATCGTCGATGGCCAGTACGGCTTGCCGCCCTTGCCCAGCGCCGATTTCTCCCTGATTTGGAGCGGCAGCGGCAAGACCCAGGCAGCCTGCGAGTTCGGCCAATTGATCCTGGAGATGCCGGAACCGCCGCCACTCCCCTTTACCCTTGGCCGTTCCGAGGCCCGCGCGACTTCCCTGTAGCAGCGCCCGCCCTATCCCGCGATGGCAACCCTCAGCGCCAGCGCAATCCCCTTGGCCGCTTGCGAGATCTCGTCCAGCGACGGGAAACTGGGAGCGATGCGGATATGGCGGTCCTCGACGTCATTCCCGTAGGGAAAAGCGGCGCCGGCAGACGTCAGCGTGATGCCCAGTTCTTTCGCCAGCGCGATAGTCCGTTTGGCACAGCCCGGCGGCGTGACTAGATCGATGAAATAGCCGCCGTGCGGCCGGGTCCAGGACACCCCTTCGTTCTCGCCAAGGTAGGCGTCGAATTGCGCCAGCACGGCGTCGAACTTCGGTTTCAGCAGCAGGCGGTGGCGCTCCATCAACGCTTCGACATTGGCCCGGTCTTTCAGAAAACGCACATGGCGCAACTGGTTGACCTTGTCCGGACCGATGGTGCGCACCGAGCTGTTGCGCTGCCACCAGGCTATGTTGGCGGCGGATGAGGCCAAAGCGGCCAGGCCGGAACCTGCCAGCGTGATCTTGGAAGTCGAGGCAAACACGATGGCGCGGTCCGGATTGCCGGCGTGTTCGCAGGCTTCCAGCACATTGATGGTGCTGTGCTTCTGCTCGCTCAGGTGATGCAGGCGGTAAGCGTCGTCCCACAGCAGCAGGAAGTCCGGCGCCGCAGTTCTCATGGCGGCCAGGCGTTGCACTACCTCGGCTGAATAGATGCTGCCGGAAGGATTGCTGTATTTGGGCACGCACCACATGCCCTTGATGCTGGCGTCGGCGGCAACCAGTCTTTCAACCAGTTCCATGTCCGGGCCATCGTCGTTCAGCGGCACGCTGACCATCTTGATGCCGAGCGACTGGCAGATCGAGAAATGGCGGTCGTAGCCTGGCACCGGGCACAGGAAAGTCACCGGCTGCTGTTGGCTCCAGGGCGTTTGGCCGGCAATCCCGTACAGCAGGCAAAACACGATGGCGTCGTGCATCAGCGCCAGGCTGGCGTTGCCGTCCACTACCACTTGTCCGGCAGGCACATCGAGCAGGCTGGCGAACAAGGCGCGTGCTTCCGGCAGGCCGCTGGCGATGCCGTAGTTACGGGTGTCGGTGCCGTCCACCGCGGTAAAACCGTCGAGCTGCTGCAGCAAGGCGCTGGACAGGTCCAGCTGTTCCGGAGCCGGCTTGCCGCGCGACATGTCGAGCTTGAGGCCGAGCTGCTTGAATGCATCGTATTGCGCTTGAATATCTTGTGAAATCATTGCTCCATCCTGCAGAAGCAGCCCCTGGCGGGGCTGCGCGTTAATTAATCAATAAGTCAATCAATAACCCAGTGCAAGCCCCGAGTTGCGGCGCGGATCGTTGGCGCCGTAGAAACGGTTCTTGCCTACCGGCTTGCCGCCCAGCGACGGCGCCCCGACCAGGATCGCGGCGACATGGTTGAACGGTTGCGGCACGGTGAATTTCTGGCCCCAGCCTTCAAGGATTTTCTGGGTGTCGGGGCTGAGGGTGAACGGTTCGAGATTGGTCGCCTCCGGCAGCCACTGCTGGTGGAAGCGCGGCGCATCGACTGCTTCCTGGATGTTCATGCCGTAGTCGATCACGTTGAGCATGGTCAGCAGGGTCGCCGTGATGATGCGGCTGCCGCCGGGCGTGCCAACCACCATCACGGTCTTGCCGTCCTTGGTGACGATGGTCGGGCTCATCGACGACAGCGGACGCTTGCCGGGAGCGATGGCGTTCGCTTCGCCCTGCACCAGGCCGTACATGTTGGGCACGCCGATCTTGGCCGTGAAGTCGTCCATCTCGTCATTGAGCATGATGCCGGTCTTGCTGGCCATGACGCCGGCGCCGAACCAGTCGTTCAGGGTGTAAGTCACCGACACCGCGTTGCCCCATTTGTCGACGATCGAATAATGCGTCGTATTGCTGCCTTCATGCGGCTCGACCCCAGGTTTGATGTCCTGCGATACGCCGGCCTTGTGCGGATCGATGGCGCTGCGGATCTTGGTCGCATAGCCTTTGTCGAGCAGGCGGGCCAGCGGGTTCTTCACGTAGTCGGGATCGCCCAGGTAGCTGTTGCGGTCGACATAGGCATGGCGCATGGCTTCGATCTGGTAATGCATCGCCTGCGCAGAGCGGAAGCCGAGGTTTTGCATCGGATAACCCTCGAGGATGTTCATGATCTCGCAGATGACCACGCCGCCCGAGCTGGGAGGCGGCGCCGAGACTACGTGGTAGCCGCGGTAATCGCATTCGACCGGCGCCAGTTCGCGGGTTTTGTACTGGTCGAGATCGGGCTGGGTGATGATGCCCCTGCCGGCCTGGCTGGAGACGACGATGGCTTGCGCCACCCAGCCCTTGTAGAAACCGTCGCTGCCCTTGGCGCTGATTTCACGCAAGGTCTTTGCCAGGTCCTTTTGCACCAGCTTCTGGCCGACGCGGAACGGCTCGCCTTTGTTCAGGAAAATGGCGCCCGAGCCGGCCGCATCTTTCCTGAAAACTTCGGTCGTGGTCTCCAGCATGTCGACGTCGCCCTGGTCCAGCACAAAACCGTCTTCGGCGTACTTGATGGCCGGCGCAATCACCGCCGCGCGTTTCATTGTGCCGTATTTGCTCAACGCCAGTTCCATGCCGGACACCGTGCCCGGCACGCCGACCGCCAGGTGGCCCTTGGTGCTGAGATTAGGGACCACGTTGCCGTTCTTGTCCAGATACATGTTGGCGGTGGCCGCCAGCGGCGCTTTTTCGCGGAAATCGAGGAAGGTCTTGCGGCCATCGGCCAGCTGGATGGTCATGAAACCGCCGCCGCCGATATTGCCTGCGGCCGGGTACACCACCGCCAGCGCATAACCGACCGCCACGGCTGCATCGACGGCATTGCCGCCGTCCTTCAGCACATCGACGCCGACGCGGGTAGCCAGGTGCTGGGCCGTGACCACCATGCCGTTTTCGGCAGCGGCCGGCGCTAGCGAAGCGGCTTGCGCGCAGGCAAAACAAAGGGCGAATGCCGTTGCAAGCAGCGACTTGGCCAGGGGATTGGATTTCATGTGCGGGTCTCCAGTGCTGAGGAAAGGGACGTTGCTGGCTGCGGCCTGGCGGCCGGACGACGCCAGGACCGTGCACAACATTCTATAGTGGATAAGCCGGAAATAGCAGAAACTAAGCTGTCGCCGACTCAACCTTGCGCAGCGCTGTCAACGATGCGCGCTGCCGCCCTTGCCCATCGAAATTTTCCGGCGCCAGCCATTTTTCAAAAGCGCTGCGCAGCTCGGGCCACTCGCTGTCGATGATGGAGAACCACGCCGTATCGCGCGAACGCCCCTTGTAGACGGTGGCCTGGCGGAATATGCCCTCGAACTGGAAACCGAGGCGCGCAGCGGCCTGGCGCGACGGAGCGTTCAGGCTGTCGCATTTCCATTCGTAGCGCCGGTAACCGAGCTGATCGAAGGCGTGCTTCATCAGCAGATACTGGGCCTCGGTGGAAACCGGCGTGCGTTTCAGCAAGGGCGAAAACGCCACAAAGCCGACCTCGACGACGCCGTTAGCCGGGTCGATCCGCATCAGGGACAAGGTGCCGACCGCGTTTCCCGTCTTCAGCTCGATCACCGCATAGTGCAAAGGATCGGCGCTGGCGGCTGCCTGTTCGGCATGCTTGCGGTAGCTGGCGGCGTCGGCGAACGGGCCGACCGACATATAGGTCCAGTCGCGGCCATCTTCCGCCTGGCTGTAGGCGGCATACAGGGCGGCGGCGTGGCGTTCCGCGTCCAGCGGCTCGAGGCGGCAGTAGCGTCCTTCGATGGCGGCGTTGTGCGGCGGACGCGCGCGCGCGCTCCATTCAGGCAATGCTGCGCCGATTGGCTGCTGGTAGGGATTCAAAGTGCTGGGCATAGAAGTTTCCTTGTTCGATGAGGCCGGTCATGCACTGGGCATGTGCTAAAGTAGGCTTTTCGTGGCACCGGAAAAAGAGCCACATCATATATATTTCATGGTGCCACCAGGCACATCTTGCCCATGACGACCATCCCAGCCCTCTTGCCGCAAGCCTTGCTCGAAGCGCCGCTGCTGAAACACAGCGGCGCGGCGCCGATGCAGCGCCAGTTGCACCATCGTATCAAGGAAACCATCCTCGATGGCCGGCTGGCGCCCGGCAGCCGTTTGCCCGGCTCGCGCGCCTTGGCCGAAGCGCTGTCGATCTCGCGCAACACGGTGACGGCCGCTTATGACCTGCTTGCCGCGGAAGGTTATGTCGAACCGGACCGCCAGGGCACCCGGGTGGCGACGCTCTCGCGCCCACCGCCGCGCGCCGAGCGCAACACGCCGCCGGCGCCGGCCACCGCACTGCGCCTGAGGCACATCCAGCCCAGTGCGCCGCGCAGCGACGCCAGCGCGACATTGCGGCCGGGCGTGCCGGCCTTGTCTCATTTTCCACTGGCGGCCTGGCGCCGCGTCGTCGACCGCGCGATCCGCCGCAGCGGGCCGTCGGCCCTGGGTTATGGCGATCCGCTGGGCGAACCGGCGCTGCGCGCCGCCATCGCTCGTCACCTTGGAGTCGCCCGCGGCGTGCGCTGCGATCCGGCCCAGGTCATCATTACCGAAGGCGCGCAGGAAGCGCTGGCGTTGTGCGTGCGTTTGTTGACCAATCCCGGCGATACCGCCTGGGTCGAGGATCCGGGTTATCGCGGCGCAAAGGCGGCGATGCATGCGGGCGACCTGCACATCGCGCCGCTGCGCGTCGACAGCGACGGCGTAATCGTGGCCGAAAGTGACTGGAAATCCCCGCCACCGCACTGGCCGCCGCGCCTGATCTACACCACGCCTTCGCATCAATACCCGGCAGGCGCCGTGCTGACTGTGGCCCGGCGCCTGGAGCTGATTGCGCAAGCGCGTCGCCATGGCGCCTGGATCATCGAAGACGACTACGACAGCGAATTCCGTCATGCAGGCGAATCCATCGGCGCCATGCAGGGACTGGTTGCGCAGGCGCCGGTGCTGTATGTGGGGACATTCAGCAAGACCATGTTCCCGTCGCTGCGGCTGGGATTCCTGGTGCTGCCGGCAGCGCTGCTGCCTCAATTGCAGACGCCGCTGGAGGAAATACTGCGCGGCGGCCACCGCTACGAACAGCTGGCGCTGGCCGAGTTTATCGAAAGCGGCCAGTTCGGCCGGCACCTGGGCCGCATGCGACGCCTGTACCGCGACCGCCAGCAGGCGCTGCGGCAAGCCATGGCCCAGCATATGCAGGTGCCGCACACCATTGAAGGCGGCCACTGCGGCTTGCACCTGACGGTACGGCTGCCGGCCCAATATCCGGACCGCAAGATCGCCGAGGCCGCCCGCCGTTACGGCATCGCGCCCTCCCCGCTGTCGGGTTTCGCGCTGCAGCCAAGGCCGGAAGACAATGGCCTGGTGCTCGGCTATGGCAACACCTCCGCCGAACTGTTCGAACCCCTGGTGCGGCGCCTGTCGCAGCTGGCGCGTGCCGCGGAAATCGCTTAACTCGCCGGCAGTTCTTCTATGGCGTCGACGCGGTCGGGGTAAAACGCCAGGTGGTCCTTGATCTCGGCTACGGCTGCATACGGCGCCTCATAACTCCAGACGCTGTTCACGGTACGGTCGCCGCCGCCGGGAATGCTGTAATAAGAACATTCGCCCTTGTAGGGACAGTAGGTGGTGTGAGTGCTCGACTCCAGCTGGGACATGTCGACATCCTGGCGCGGAATGTACTGCACCCCTGGATACGCCGCCTCGCGCAGCGTCAGCGCATTGCTGGTTTCGGCAATGATGCGTCCGGCGACGGTGACGCGGATCCACGCCGGGTTTGGCGTCACTGTGATCGGATGATCCGGGCCCGGGATCTTTATCGGCTTCTCAGTCATGGCGCTAGTCCTTTCCTGTGGCTTGCGTTAAACGTGTATCGGACAAGATATCACGCACCTGAATGAACCGTTCGAGCTAGTGGAAATCGGTCTAGCGAGACAACTCTTCCCACTGGTCTATTTCGTGGACTGCTGCACGCTGAGCTTGTCGCGCACGAGGCGCAAGGCATCCGTTCCGAACAGCAAATGCGCCGGCGGATTGTCCGCAGCGCCTAGCCTCAGGATTCCGCGTCCCACCTTGGTCGGATCGAATGGTTATTCTCCAGCCTTGAGCCTAAGCAGAAAAATCTATCTCGCCCTCATCCTCAATTGCGTTTCTTCTGATACAGGTGAAAGCTCTATATTTCTTTAACCCAACGTTGAGCCTCTTCTCTAATTGCATTATCAAAAAACTGTTTGTCATCTGGTCGCTCTTCCATTTCGCTCGCAGCATAGATAAAACTATCAAGCTCGTGGAATTCTCGGTCTTGAGCATTAATGGTCGCTCGCCAAATTAAATTTGCACCGTCTAATGGTGAAATTTTATCGGACAAAATCGAGGACGAAATCTGCTTTGCGTAATGCCTCAAAGCTTCAATCTTCGACATTGCACCGCCACCACCGTTTTTCAGAATTTGTTTAAAAAATTTCTGAATTTGTTCGGTCTCATTTGGAGAACAGATAGCTAATTGTAAAATCACCTCAGACTCGAAGCCATCAGTAAGTGCGGACCTCGCAAGTTTTGGCAACTCTGCACTCGGGAGCATTCCCAGCACCCACATTGCCTCAATTTGCAACAAATCAAATGTTTTATTCATTTAAATTTAAATCCTTCTCGAATACCGTTCACCAAATTTTGCCAATAATGAATAGTGATATTTTCGCCTGTAGTCAAATTTGTTTGAACATATTGCATTTTCGCCCAAATTTCCTCTGGGTAACGTGCGTCGTTAATTAATCCCTGCATTATTCTTTGCCCGAGTCCACTTTGCGCGGCCTCCATTGCTAGCTGTTCGGCCAGGTTTACGGCTGCTGTTCTAACACCTGTTATAGCGGCTGGCCCAATACAAATACTCGGTCCATTGCCTGTTGAAAAGCAACCATTGTCATCAACTATAGGAGTTGGAAATAGTGGCCCGCAACTTGTTCCATCGTCAAAAAGGGGATTTCCGCCTGCTTGATAACCTGGCATGAAGCCGCGTAGGCCAAACGGATCAACCCTCGAAATCGGATTTCCCCCGACATAGGAATATCCATTGGTTTGTCCGGCATTCCATCCAATTGGGTCCTGCGATACAAACCGTCCCCAAGCCGGTGAGTAATACCGTGCCCGGTAATAATACAACCCGATCGCATCATTCTCCCGCCCCGTGTACTGCTGGCTGTTGTCGTTAGTCCCAAGCTGTATCGTATTGCCATAGGCATCGTAGCTGTAACTCGTCACCGTCGCCTGCGTCGCGTCCGTCGCCAGAATGACGCTGCCCAGCGCATCGGTCAACATCGTATGATTGCCCGCAGTGCTTTGCCGCGTCAGCACATTGTCAACCCCGGGCTCGACGATCAGATTGGCCGTCACCCCGGCGCCGCTGCCGGTGCCGCTCTTCTCCTGCACAAAGTTGATGCCGTCATACAGATACCCGGTCGAGGTTGTGCCGATCGTCTTGCCTACCCGCCGTCCAAACGCGTCGTACTGGAAACTCGCCGTATTGCCGCCGCCTATGCTCTGCAGCTGGTTCCGTGCATCCCAGGTATAGGTATTGGTACCGTCGCTGGTCAGATTGCCGTTCGCATCGTACGTCAGCGTCTGCGCACCAAACGTCGTCAACTGGTTCGCTGCATTAAAACTGGTCGTGCTCACCGGCGTGCCGGGATTGGTTTGCGCCAGCGATCCACCAACGCCGGTACGGCGTCCCACCGTGTCGTAGGTGTAGCTCAAATCGCCGATCGCTGAACCATCCGCCTTGGTGTACGTGATCCCGGTCAGCTGGTTGCCATTGTCATAGCTATAGCCGGCATGGATGCCATTCGGATAGATGCGCTGGGTCAGGCGGTTGGCGTTGTCGTAGCTATAACCGGTGGTTTGCACCACATTGCCGTTGCTGCTGCCGGCGGCCTGCTGGATCTGCGTCAGCCGGTCCGCCACGTCGTAGCTATATGTAATCGTCGGCTGGCCGGTGACCGTCAGCGTCAGGCGCCGTCCGCCCGCATCAAATGTCCGGGTAACCGTCCCTTGCGGCGTGGTTTCGCTCAGTGTCCTGTCCAGCAGATCATAACTGCGCGTGATCGTGCCTGAAACCGAGTCGACGACCTGCGTGAGCCGGTTGCCGTTATCCCAGGTAAATGCCGTGCTGCTGGCACTACTCGTGCCGCCGGCATTGGCGCCGTAGCTGATGCTGGTGAGGCGCCCCAAGACATCGTAGGTACTGTTGGTGATCTGGCCCTTGTTATCGATGCTCTGGCTGACCTTGCCGCCCGCCTCATACGATGCCGTGGCCTTGTGCGCCAACGCATCGGTCATGCTGTTCATCCGGTCCCGGCCATCATAGGTGAAGCCGGTGGCGTTGTTGTTCTCATCAACCTGGCTCAGCACATTGCCGTTGCCGTCGTAGCTGATCTGCGCCGCCCCGCCCTTGGCATTGGTGATCGCCGTCGCACGATCCAGATCGTCATAGCCCACATAGGTGCGATTGCCCAGCATGTCCGTCACGCTGGTCGTACGGCCGATGATGTCGGTGTACGAACTCACCGTGCGTCCCAAGGCATCGGTGACTGCCTGCAGATCAGCGCCGGCATAGGCAAAGCTGGTGGCATGGCCCAGCGCATCCTTGACGCTGGTGCGCCGGCCCTTGCTGTCGTAGGTCATCACCACCGCATGGCCCAGTGCGTCCGTGGCCTGGATCAGGTTGCCCAGGTTGCTATAAGTCAGCGTCGTGCTGTTGCCGTTCGGATCCGTGATGCTGGTCGGCAGGCTGTACGTCAGGTCATACACGATATTGGTCGTCACCGCATTGCTGGTACCCGACAATTGGGTGATCTGCGTCTTGTTGCCCAGGCGGTCATACTGGTACGCCGTCACCCGGCCCATGGCATCGGTGCGGCTGTCGAGCAGATGTGTGGTGCTGTTCCAGTTATTGCTCGCCGTTTGCTGAAGGGACGTACCGAACGCGCTGATGACGCTGGTCGGAGCCCCATTCGTATCGAAGCTATAACGCGTGACCGTACCGCGTTCATCGGTGGCGTCGGTTTGCAGCACCGTATCGAAACCGGCCGTACTGGTCCCGGTGCCTGTTTGCGACGATTGCAATACATAGCTGAACTGGAAGAACCGGCCATCCGCATAAGTTTGCTTGCTCAGGCGGCCGTTGCCATCGAAGACATTGGTGGTCTTGACGTTGCCGTTCTTGTCCGTCACCGTCAGCATGTTGGTGCTGGACTTGACGCCGCCCAGGGAGTGGGCAGGATCGAGCGTCTGCGTCCCATAGGTATATCGGGTGGTCTTGCCTGCCGGATCGGTCACTGTCATCAACCGCCCGCTGGCATCGTAGGCATAACCGACCGTGCGCGCCAGGTCGTCCTTGACCTGGGTGATGCGGTTGCTTGCATCATAGGTCAGATACACATTGCGTCCGCTCGGCGAAATGATCTGGGTCAGGTTTGCGTTGGTGCGCACCAGTTGCGTCAGGTTGCCGAAACGGTCCTTCATAGCCAGCATGGCCCCCTGCCGCGCCGTGCCGCTGCCGTCGCCGACGCCAGGGAAATAATAGATGTCGCCGGTTTTAAGCGTCACGCTCCAGCTGGCGCCGGGATAGGTGGGATCCCATTTCACAATGGCGCCGTAATACGCCGTGGTCGGATCCGATGTGCTCTGGAATACCGCATTGGTATAGCCGGTGCCGCCCGAAACACGGACGAAATTGATCTGGCCACCGTCCGGCTTGATCAGCGCGGCATACGGCAGGATCTGGTCTTTGCTGGTATCGTAGCCGCCGGTCAGGAACATGTCGTAGGACAGGTTCGTACCAATACCGAAGGCGCGGCTGGCGTCATCGGCCTGGCGGTAACTGCGACTGACCCGGATCGGTACGATGTCGGCGATCGCCAGGTCGGTTTCATGATTGATGAACAGGCCCGAATAGGTATCGACCGGATCGGCTGCCTTGCAACCGCAATCCTTCGGGCCAGCGGATGGCGCATTCGTGGAAGGTGCCATTGTGGTGATCATCGCACCGGTAAATTCATAGATGCGCACATTCGCATCCGGCATCACCTGCTTGCCGTCGGCCGTCACCGTACCCTGGCCGTATTCAAACCAGCCGCGTTTGGCCGCGTCATAATCCCAGAACGTCATCCGTGTGCCAGGGGCCGCGTGAGGATAGTTTGGATAGACAATTTGCGCACCTTTGGCGCTGGCGGCATTGATGCCTTCCAAGTGCGAGCCACCCGGCTGCACTGTGAAATACACCGGCACGTTGATATGCGGCAGCGGGAACGGCGGCTGGTTGACCGGCACCGCAGTCATGCTGATTTCAGTGACGATCTTGCCGTGGGCGTCGCGAATGACCATACCGGCCGGAATCCGCAATTCCAGGCCCGGGATTTGCGGGTTGCTCAATACAGTGTCACCTTGGGTCGGCGAGGCAATCTTCAGCGTTTGCGGATTCAGGCGCGACATCCAGATCACGAACGGCAGCAAATTGGGCTTGCCAGCTTCCACATTAAACCCATATTCGTAGCGGCCATAGTGCTGTTCGCCGATGGTCGCCGACTCACCGTCAATGACCAGGATCTGGCGGCCGGACGGCACCGGCGAGAGCGTAAATTCACCATTGTCGTCGGTCTTGACCTGCCGCTCGCCGATCGAGAGCGTGGCGTTGACCAGCGGTTTGCCATTCAAGCGCAGCACCTGGCCCGAGACCGAGGTCACGCCGGTCGCTACCGGTTCGACATTCGGGATCCGTTTCAGGGCGACATCGGCCGGCGTCAGCGACATCAGTTCCGGGTAGCCGTACAGCACACGGCGCAAGGCCAGGTTCTTCGGCAGATGCTGCTGCGAGACATTGCGGTCGCCGCGTCGCCACTGGCCGTAATGATCGCCCACGCCAGGTACCCACAATTCGCCTTCTTCGGCAGTCGCTTCGCTCGTCACCAGGTCATTGGTCGGCGCCTTGGGTGTCGGCACCGGTGCCGCATCCTTGCTGGCGGGACCGCTGCTGGCGCCGGAGGCCGTGCTGCCGTTGCCTGCAGCTGCTGCACCCTGCACCAAAGTGGCCTGGGCGATGGCGGCAGCAGTGCTTGCCGTATTCAATGCCACCGTCTTGAAACCAACCGCCGTCAACGGCAAGGCCTGGCCAAACTGATCGGTGGCCCCTTGCACAAACAAGGTATAGGAACTGGCCGGCAGCAATTCCTGTTTCGGTGTCGCAAACAGCAGCACGCCATTGGCGGCAGCCACCGGCAGCACGCCTACTGCGCCATTCGGCCCCATCAGCGTGACGGTGGCGTTGTTGAACGAGCCGATCGCCATCTTCTGCGAGAAGCGCAGCACCACCCGTTGCGCCACCGGCACGTTGGCCGTGCCGCTGGCGGGCGCCTGGCCCAGCACCGCGGGAGCCTCACTACGATTCAGGCCGCCGGCAAGCTGCTGCACCTGCTCCATCGACAACGGTGCGAACTGGCCGCTCTCGGGTGAGTAGGCTTCCGCTGTCGATTGCACCTGCCCGCTCACCGTAGCGCCGGACCAGACCAGTACACGATTGTCTGGCAACAGCACGGCGATGGGCGCGATACGGTCGCTGCCCAGCTTGGCGGCGAGACGCTCTATCTTGCGCGACAACGGATCGTAGATATCCACGTCGCGGATCGGATTGCCGCGGCCATCGACGCCGCCGGCCAGCAGAACACGGCCGTCCATCAGCACCGTGGCGCTGTGGTCGCTACGCCCTGCCAGGCCCAGGCTGCCAAGGTCCGTGAACAAACCGGTCGCCGGATCGAACAATTCTGCGTCCGCCAATACCCCGCCATGGCCATCTACGCCGCCCAGCACCAGCACACGGCCATCAGCGAGCAAGGTCGCGCTATGGCGCGTACGCGCCAGGTGCAGCGTCGCCGGCAAGGCCGTGCGCTGACCATCAACCCCAATCCGCCAGGCCTGGTTGCCGGCAGCACCGGCACTGGCCCCACCGATGACCAGCCACTGGCCATCCGCCAGCTGCGTGGCGCTTTGCCCGGCAAGCAGCACCGGTTGTACTGCCAGCAGCCGCGATAGTGCATCAACTGCCGTGGCAGCCGTAGCGGTCGTACTCGCCACAGGCAAGGCCGGTGCCGCTGCCGCTGCCGCCGGCATCCCCCCTGCACAAACCAGCGCCAGCAACAAGGCGCCGGCAACCCGTCGCGAAACAAACGACGACGCATCCTGCATCATCTTGGTACGTAACGAGTGCTTCATGGCGTGGGTGCGTTCCATCATGGAGTGGGAAATGACTTTAAGGTTCTTAGGAAAAATGGCGACCATCATGGCTTCAAACCAAACTGCGTGACAGCAAGCGTGCCGCTAAAAGAAGTGGCCGCGCTAACCGGAGTAACTAGCAAGGTGTATGTACCCGTCAACGGCAAACCAGTACTCGTGGACGTGACTTCCGGTACATTCCAGGTAGCATCTCCCGTAGCCGTCATTGAACTTGTCACCATTGCTCCGTTTGGTCCGATAAGCGAAATACTGATGGGTGAATTTGCCGGGATCGTGGTAATTCCAGATAGCGTGATATTTAAGTACCATCCCATTGTCCCGGCAAAGGCATAAATCCCGGTTTGGCCCGCCACCTGACTGATGCCAAATTTCGCGCCATCGGTCGTCAGCATCCCCGTTGCTGGAGGCAACAGTTGAAGTGCAACCTGGCCTGTTCCACCAGCGTAGGGGATAACGGACACCGTATAAGTGCCGGTTTGCGACAAGTTGTTGAGTTGTATTTTTCCTGTCGGATTATTGTCGACACTGAAATATTGGGAGGTAACTTGCGAACCATCGGGTGCATAGACATACAGGTATGAATAGGTTCCGCTGAAAGTGGCGCCAGTCCATACCAAGCTGTAGTTATCACCAGCCGTGGCGCTAAAGGTGTAACGCGCATTCTGGCCGGCACGTGCCGTAAACGTAGTCGCCGCAGCATTCGCCGTCAGCACTCCGGTCACTTCGCTCGACAACGTCAATGTCGCTTGCACCGTAGTCGTAGCAGTGGGTGGGGTTAGCACCAGCGTGTACACTCCTGTCGCTGGCAACACCGGCAAGGTACAACTGCTGTTGGCGCTGAAACTGCTGCAGTTGCTCGTCAATGTCGTGCCATTCGGCGCAATCACCGACCAGCCGACGGAGCCTCCCGAAGGCGTAATCACCACATTCGCAACGCCTAAACCAAGGCGCTGGCCAACTGCGCCTGTGAACGTGTATTGCCCGTTGCCGCCTGCGATCTGATTAATCGCCAGCGGCGCGCCATCGACCGTAAGCACTCCTGTTGCCGGCGACAATAACTGCAACGCAACTTGGCCCGTCCTGCCCGAATAAGGAACCACGAACACCGTGTAAGTCCCGGTCTGTGGCAAATTATTGAGTTGAATCTTTCCCATCTGGTAATTAGCCGCATCAAAAAAAGAAGAAGCGACTTGCGAGCCGTCGGGCGCATAGACGTATATGTATGAATAAGATCCATCGAAGGTGGCGCCGGTCCAGGCTAGGCTGTAGTTATCGCCTGCCGTGGCACTGAAGGTATAACGCGCATTCTGGCCCGCACGTGTCGTCGCAAAGGTGGTTGCCGCAGCATTGGCTGTCAACACCCCGCTCACCTCACTCGACAACGTCAATGTCGCCTGTAATGCAGTCGCGACGGAGGATGGCAACAGCACTATTGTGTACGCGCCGGTGGCAGGCAATGCGGGCAAGGTACAACTGCTGTTGCTGTTGCTGTTGCTGCTGCTGAAACTGCTGCAATTGCTAGACAATGTCGTGCCGTTCGGCGCCATCACCGACCAGTCAATCGAACCTCCGCTTGGAGTGATCGTGATCCCTGATATACCCAATCCAAGGCGTTGACCAACAGTACCGTTAAACGTGTAACGGCCACCAACGCCAGCCACTTGACTGAGCGCCAGCGGCGCACCATCGACCACCAATGTCCCCGTCATCTGGGACAACAATTGAATCGCCACCTGTCCGGCGCCACCCAGATAAGGTGCGATAGCTACGGTATAAGCACCTGTCTGCGGAAGATTGCTGAACTGAATTTTTCCCATCGAATTATTATCACTAAAATACTGGGAAATAATTTGCGAGCCGTCCGGGGCGTAGACATTCAAATATGAATTAGATCCTTTGAAAGTAGCGCCGGTCCAAATCAAGGTGTAATTATCCCCGGCTGTGGCGCTGAAGGTATAACGCGCATTCTGTCCGGGACGTGCCGTTGTAAAGGTCGTCGCCGCGGCATTCGCCGTCAGCACTCCGCTCACTTCGCTCGACAACGTGAGCGCACCTTGCACGGAAGTCCCGCTACCTGGCGTCATCGTAACTGTGTACACACCAGCGGAATTCAATTGCGGCAATACACAATTGCTGTTGGCGTTGAAACTGCCGCAATTGAGCAATGTCGCGCCATTCGGCGCAATCACCGACCAGCTTACCGAACTTCCCGCCGGCGTAATGGTGATATTCGAAATACCCAAGTCAAGATGCTGGCCGACCGTACCGTTAAATGTGTAGTGGCCAATCGTGCCCGCAGCCTGACCGATCGCCAGAGATGCACCATCGATCACCACGGTTCCATCCGATGTGCCCGATCCCGGAGTGGTCGTTCCCGTTAAGATCAGCCCTAAAGATACCTGGCCTGTGCTGCCACGATAAGGAACGACAAGTACCGTGAAAACGCCGGTCTGCGCCAAATTAATCAGCTGTAGTGTCCCCGTCGGATTATTGCCAGCACTAAAATATTGGGAAGCGACTTGCGAACCGTCTGGAGCGTAGATATATAAGTATGAAAAGGATCCATTGAAGGTGGCGCCGTTCCAGGCCAGATTATAGTTATCGCCAGCCGTGGCACTGAAAGTGTAACGGGCGTTCTGACCGGCACGTGTTGTCGTAAAGGTTGTCGCCGCAGCGTTGGCTGTCAGCACTCCGCCCGCTTCGCTCGACAACGTCAATGTAGCTTGCACCGCAGTTGCTACGCTCTGCGGCAACAACGCTACCGTATAGATGCCCGTAGCGGGCAACGGCGGTAATGTACAACTGTTGCTGGCATTGAGACTGCTGCAGTTTGTGGTCAATGTCGTACCATTCGGCCCCATTACCGACCAGCTGACGGAGCTTCCGGATGGCGTAATGGTGACATCTGAGATACCTAAGCCTAAGCGTTGGCCGACTGTGCCGTTAAACGTGTAGCGGCCACTAACGCCAGCTGCCTGATTAATCGCCAGCGACGCACCGTCGATAATCAACGTTCCTGCCGCCGGCGACAGCAATTGAATCGCTACCTGTCCAATTTCACCGAGATAAGGCGCCACGAATACCGTATAAATGCCGGTCTGGGGCAAGTTGTTGAGCTGGACTTCTCCCGTCGGACTGCTTTGCGCGCTGAAATTGGCAGAAGAAATTTGTGAACCGTCTGGAGCATAGACAGTCAGAGCATTATTGTAATTATTGAAAGTTGCACCGATCCACGTCAAGCTGTAGTTATCGCCAGCAGTCGCATTGAACGTATAACGGGCGTTCTGGCCCGGACGTGTCGTCGCAAAATTTGTCACCGTAGCATTCGGTGTCAGCATACCACCCACTTCACTCGACAATGTTAATGTGGCTTGTAGCGCAGTCGCTATATCAGGTGGTAGCAATGCCACCGTATAGATACCGGCGGCGGGCAACGCTGGCAGTATACAACTGCTGTTCGCCGTAAAAGATCCGTTGCAGGTTGTCAATGTCGCCCCGTTAGGCGCAATGATTGACCAACTTACTGAGTGCCCGGCTGGTGTGATAGAAACATTTGAGATGCCCAAGCCTAGACGCTGTCCGACCGTACCGTTAAACGTGTAGCTGCCGCTAACACCAGCTGCTTGATTGAGTGCCAGCGACGCACCGTCGACCGTCAACGTTCCTGTTGCCGGCGACAACAACTGAATCGCTATCTGCCCGGTGCCACCCAGATAAGGCGCGACCACTACGGAATAAGTACCTGTTTGCAGCAGGTTGCTGAGTTGGATCTTTCCTGCCGGATTATTATCCGCACTAAAATACTGAGAGACAATTTGCGAACCGTCCGGGGCGTAGACATTCAAATATGAATAAGATCCTTTGAAAGTGGCGCCGGTCCAGATCAAGGTGTAATTATCTCCGGCCGCGGCACTGAAGGTATAGCGCGCATTCTGCCCTGCACGCGTGGTCGCGAAAGGCGTCGCCGTGGCATTCGGAGTCAGTACTCCACCCGCTTCGCTCGATAACGTCAGTGTAGCTTGTATCGCTGTTGTTATATCAGGCGGCACCATCGCCACCGCGTATACACCTGCAACAGGCAGCGCTGGTAGTGTACAACTACTATCTGCACTAAAATTGCTGCAAGTCGTCAATGTCGTGCCGTTCGGCGCAATTACCGACCAGCTTACTGAGCGTCCGGCCGGCGTGACGACTACGTTTGAAATACCTAAACTAAGGTGCTGACCCAACGTGCCGTTAAATGTGTAATGACCGCTGACGCCAACTGCCTGATTGAGAGGCAGTGGCGTACCATTAATCGTCAACACACCTGTGGCCTGCGACAACAACTGGATCGCAACCTGTCCGATGCCGCCGCTATCCGGAGTGACCAGTACCGTATAAGTACCGCTCTGCGACAAACTGCTGAGCTGTATTGCCCCAGTTGAATCGCTGCCGCCGCTGAAATACTTTGAAACCATTTGTGAGCCGCCTGGCGCGTAGACGTTCAGGGTATTGTAGGAGCCGGCGAAGGTGGCGCCAGCCCAAGTTAGCGTGTAATTATCGCCAGCGGCTCCGCTAAAAGTATAACGAGCGCTTTGCCCCACCCGCGTCGTTGCAAATGTTGTCGCCACAGTATTGGGCGTGAGAATACCTGCAACCGCACTCGACAACAGCAACTGCATATTTACTGTATGACTGCTGTCGATATAGAACAAAATTCGATACGCACCTGTTTGCGGTAAGGCAGCAAATGAGCATTTTCCAACGCCGGAGAGCGTACAGGTACTTACGACACTCCCCGTGGGACCATAGAGCTGGATCGATACGGAACCTGAGCCGCTTGGCGTAGGCGCATACGCAGACATTCCGAGGCTGAGTTGCTGACCCGCAGTGCCGTCAAACAGCAACATGGCATATTTTCCTGCGGTGGCAATGGCAGGTGTTACCGCATCGCCGTCAATGACGATGCGCCCAGTAGCCACGACATCAGCCACCGCAATATTGGAAGGAACAACAAAAAAATCTGTAGTGCTCGTGCCGGTACCTGCCGAGGTCTGTATAGTGACTTTCCCGGACTGTGCAGCGTTCGGCACCGTCATGACAGCCTGGCTTGGGGCTGTCAACGCCGTAATGATTCCACTGACATTACCAATGTACGCTTTGCTCTTGCCTGCACCTGCCTGGAAATTGGTCCCGTTGACAGTCACCGTCGTACCCGCAGCACCGACGGCCGGGGTAAAGCTGATAACAGTCGGCGTCGACAAGTCCGATCCGACCGTAAATGGCTGGGTCGAGGTGGCGCTACCATTCGTGTTGCTGACTTTGATCAGGCCAGTGGTGGCTGTTGCAGACACCGTCAGGCTGAGCTGCGTCGCACTGGCTGCCGTCACGGTGGCGGCAATATCGTTGATGGTGACGGTGTTGGATGCTGCGGCTGTACTAAAACCGCTGCCAAAGACGGTAACGTTGGTGCCGGCAGCACCGGAGGTGGGCGTAAAACTGGTGATGGCCAGGGTATTGACGGTATTGGCCTTGACCGCAGTGATATGGCCAACCGCATCATAGGCGTATTGGGTGCTGCCGCCATCGGCGGCAATCACTTGCACCAGGCGGCCAAGTTCATCATAGACATAATTCACGCCGGCGGCATGAGCGGCGCTGGTACAACTAAGAACACAAGCTAGAATGAATAGCAGATAGGGTCGTAATGTACGCGGCAAGAACGTCGACCATGCTGAAAAACCTGTTTGCGCAACGTACTGCACGCGGCATGTCGCCGCGCGGTTTGAATTCGCCATCTGCCCTGCTCCCTGACTCAATTTTATTGTTACCGACAATCTTGTCGATAATTTATACATTCAGCTAACACTGGCAGTCCGAGCAGACAGCAAACCGTGATTGCAGTCGCTTCTTTACAGCATGAATATATCTACATGGCAATATTATGGCCCGTCGACAACAGTTTTTTATTGCTCATGAAAAAAATATTTAAATGTTAAATATTTGCAACGCAGAAATTTTTTCTTCAAATAATCTTGACCAAGAGTGATTTCACCGATAGTAAAAAAATCAATCAATATTCCGCTATCAGTCGCACTATTAATCGTCGTCGCTTGATTATTCGCATCGAGTTATCGTATCAACTCACTGGCAACATCGGCCAATCCCGCACTATTTCACTCTTGTCACGTTCTGATAAAACCGATTTGTCAGGATTTAAGCTGCTTACTGACATCTTCTAAAAGGTTATGTGTTTTTCAATCGTAAACCTGCGGAGCCAGGTAAGAATCCTTCTGGGAATTTTGTCTGCATGCTATATAGAACACCATTAAAAATGGTGTCATTTAGGTTGGCATTGGTAAAGTCCGCGCCACTTAAATCTACCTCTCCTCCCATATTGTCAGCTAAGAAGGATGCACCGGTTAAGTCAGCATAGGAAAAATTCACGTCTTCGAAACTCCCACCAATAAGTTTCGTCTCACGCATTAACGCCCTCTCAAATGAAGCGCCCATGGCAAGCACCAAATAGAATTCGCATTTGCTTAAATCGGCATTGCAAAATGATGCCCCGAACATCGTTACCCCCTCGAAATACGCATCCGATAGCTTAGCTCTATCAAGATTACAGTCTTCCAGACTACCGCCTTGAAAATGCGCAATGCTCATAACTTTTCCCATGAATAACAAACTACAAAATTATACAAACACATGATTTGCGTATCAGTTACGGTATTGGTATAAGATTTCTCGGGGGGAACAATCTGCTACCTTCACTAATTATCCAATATAGAATAGTTAATCCTGTCGCTGTCCCTGCTGCTTTGGCTGCGGCTTCTTTAGTTCCGTCGTCGACCGGCTCAGGACATGGTGGTGGCGGTGGGCCGCATCTGTTGTTAAATTCGTTCTGTCTTTTCTGAAGCTGCTCACGATATTGATCACGTAGCTGTTCGTGTCCCCAAACTGAATCCTTCAAGGCTCCTCCGGGGCCAAAAAATCCCGGGGCATAATAAGGAAGATTTCCAGGATTATTGGCCAAATTGTCGATTTGTCGCTGAACGGCTTCTTTCAAATTTTCAATTGTTTTTTGAAGGTTTGTGCATCCATCACTATCAGGATCCATTGGACTATTTTTCCAACCGGCTTTAGCCAATCCGAATGGATCTATATTTTTAATTGGGTTACCTGCGACATAGGAATATCCATTGGTTTGTCCGGCATTCCATCCAATTGGGTCCTGCGATACAAACCGTCCCCAAGCCGGTGAGTAATACCGTGCCCGGTAATAATACAACCCGATCGCATCATTCTCCCGCCCCGTGTACTGCTGGCTGTTGTCGTTAGTCCCAAGCTGTATCGTATTGCCATAGGCATCGTAGCTGTAACTCGTCACCGTCGCCTGCGTCGCGTCCGTCGCCAGAATGACGCTGCCCAGCGCATCGGTCAACATCGTATGATTGCCCGCAGTGCTTTGCCGCGTCAGCACATTGTCAACCCCGGGCTCGACGATCAGATTGGCCGTCACCCCGGCGCCGCTGCCGGTGCCGCTCTTCTCCTGCACAAAGTTGATGCCGTCATACAGATACCCGGTCGAGGTTGTGCCGATCGTCTTGCCTACCCGCCGTCCAAACGCGTCGTACTGGAAACTCGCCGTATTGCCGCCGCCTATGCTCTGCAGCTGGTTCCGTGCATCCCAGGTATAGGTATTGGTACCGTCGCTGGTCAGATTGCCGTTCGCATCGTACGTCAGCGTCTGCGCACCAAACGTCGTCAACTGGTTCGCTGCATTAAAACTGGTCGTGCTCACCGGCGTGCCGGGATTGGTTTGCGCCAGCGATCCACCAACGCCGGTACGGCGTCCCACCGTGTCGTAGGTGTAGCTCAAATCGCCGATCGCTGAACCATCCGCCTTGGTGTACGTGATCCCGGTCAGCTGGTTGCCATTGTCATAGCTATAGCCGGCATGGATGCCATTCGGATAGATGCGCTGGGTCAGGCGGTTGGCGTTGTCGTAGCTATAACCGGTGGTTTGCACCACATTGCCGTTGCTGCTGCCGGCGGCCTGCTGGATCTGCGTCAGCCGGTCCGCCACGTCGTAGCTATATGTAATCGTCGGCTGGCCGGTGACCGTCAGCGTCAGGCGCCGTCCGCCCGCATCAAATGTCCGGGTAACCGTCCCTTGCGGCGTGGTTTCGCTCAGTGTCCTGTCCAGCAGATCATAACTGCGCGTGATCGTGCCTGAAACCGAGTCGACGACCTGCGTGAGCCGGTTGCCGTTATCCCAGGTAAATGCCGTGCTGCTGGCACTACTCGTGCCGCCGGCATTGGCGCCGTAGCTGATGCTGGTGAGGCGCCCCAAGACATCGTAGGTACTGTTGGTGATCTGGCCCTTGTTATCGATGCTCTGGCTGACCTTGCCGCCCGCCTCATACGATGCCGTGGCCTTGTGCGCCAACGCATCGGTCATGCTGTTCATCCGGTCCCGGCCATCATAGGTGAAGCCGGTGGCGTTGTTGTTCTCATCAACCTGGCTCAGCACATTGCCGTTGCCGTCGTAGCTGATCTGCGCCGCCCCGCCCTTGGCATTGGTGATCGCCGTCGCACGATCCAGATCGTCATAGCCCACATAGGTGCGATTGCCCAGCATGTCCGTCACGCTGGTCGTACGGCCGATGATGTCGGTGTACGAACTCACCGTGCGTCCCAAGGCATCGGTGACTGCCTGCAGATCAGCGCCGGCATAGGCAAAGCTGGTGGCATGGCCCAGCGCATCCTTGACGCTGGTGCGCCGGCCCTTGCTGTCGTAGGTCATCACCACCGCATGGCCCAGTGCGTCCGTGGCCTGGATCAGGTTGCCCAGGTTGCTATAAGTCAGCGTCGTGCTGTTGCCGTTCGGATCCGTGATGCTGGTCGGCAGGCTGTACGTCAGGTCATACACGATATTGGTCGTCACCGCATTGCTGGTACCCGACAATTGGGTGATCTGCGTCTTGTTGCCCAGGCGGTCATACTGGTACGCCGTCACCCGGCCCATGGCATCGGTGCGGCTGTCGAGCAGATGTGTGGTGCTGTTCCAGTTATTGCTCGCCGTTTGCTGAAGGGACGTACCGAACGCGCTGATGACGCTGGTCGGAGCCCCATTCGTATCGAAGCTATAACGCGTGACCGTACCGCGTTCATCGGTGGCGTCGGTTTGCAGCACCGTATCGAAACCGGCCGTACTGGTCCCGGTGCCTGTTTGCGACGATTGCAATACATAGCTGAACTGGAAGAACCGGCCATCCGCATAAGTTTGCTTGCTCAGGCGGCCGTTGCCATCGAAGACATTGGTGGTCTTGACGTTGCCGTTCTTGTCCGTCACCGTCAGCATGTTGGTGCTGGACTTGACGCCGCCCAGGGAGTGGGCAGGATCGAGCGTCTGCGTCCCATAGGTATATCGGGTGGTCTTGCCTGCCGGATCGGTCACTGTCATCAACCGCCCGCTGGCATCGTAGGCATAACCGACCGTGCGCGCCAGGTCGTCCTTGACCTGGGTGATGCGGTTGCTTGCATCATAGGTCAGATACACATTGCGTCCGCTCGGCGAAATGATCTGGGTCAGGTTTGCGTTGGTGCGCACCAGTTGCGTCAGGTTGCCGAAACGGTCCTTCATAGCCAGCATGGCCCCCTGCCGCGCCGTGCCGCTGCCGTCGCCGACGCCAGGGAAATAATAGATGTCGCCGGTTTTAAGCGTCACGCTCCAGCTGGCGCCGGGATAGGTGGGATCCCATTTCACAATGGCGCCGTAATACGCCGTGGTCGGATCCGATGTGCTCTGGAATACCGCATTGGTATAGCCGGTGCCGCCCGAAACACGGACGAAATTGATCTGGCCACCGTCCGGCTTGATCAGCGCGGCATACGGCAGGATCTGGTCTTTGCTGGTATCGTAGCCGCCGGTCAGGAACATGTCGTAGGACAGGTTCGTACCAATACCGAAGGCGCGGCTGGCGTCATCGGCCTGGCGGTAACTGCGACTGACCCGGATCGGTACGATGTCGGCGATCGCCAGGTCGGTTTCATGATTGATGAACAGGCCCGAATAGGTATCGACCGGATCGGCTGCCTTGCAACCGCAATCCTTCGGCCAGCGGATGGCGCATTCGTGGAAGGTGCCATTGTGGTGATCATCGCACCGGTAAATTCATAGATGCGCACATTCGCATCCGGCATCACCTGCTTGCCGTCGGCCGTCACCGTACCCTGGCCGTATTCAAACCAGCCGCGTTTGGCCGCGTCATAATCCCAGAACGTCATCCGTGTGCCAGGGGCCGCGTGAGGATAGTTTGGATAGACAATTTGCGCACCTTTGGCGCTGGCGGCATTGATGCCTTCCAAGTGCGAGCCACCCGGCTGCACTGTGAAATACACCGGCACGTTGATATGCGGCAGCGGGAACGGCGGCTGGTTGACCGGCACCGCAGTCATGCTGATTTCAGTGACGATCTTGCCGTGGGCGTCGCGAATGACCATACCGGCCGGAATCCGCAATTCCAGGCCCGGGATTTGCGGGTTGCTCAATACAGTGTCACCTTGGGTCGGCGAGGCAATCTTCAGCGTTTGCGGATTCAGGCGCGACATCCAGATCACGAACGGCAGCAAATTGGGCTTGCCAGCTTCCACATTAAACCCATATTCGTAGCGGCCATAGTGCTGTTCGCCGATGGTCGCCGACTCACCGTCAATGACCAGGATCTGGCGGCCGGACGGCACCGGCGAGAGCGTAAATTCACCATTGTCGTCGGTCTTGACCTGCCGCTCGCCGATCGAGAGCGTGGCGTTGACCAGCGGTTTGCCATTCAAGCGCAGCACCTGGCCCGAGACCGAGGTCACGCCGGTCGCTACCGGTTCGACATTCGGGATCCGTTTCAGGGCGACATCGGCCGGCGTCAGCGACATCAGTTCCGGGTAGCCGTACAGCACACGGCGCAAGGCCAGGTTCTTCGGCAGATGCTGCTGCGAGACATTGCGGTCGCCGCGTCGCCACTGGCCGTAATGATCGCCCACGCCAGGTACCCACAATTCGCCTTCTTCGGCAGTCGCTTCGCTCGTCACCAGGTCATTGGTCGGCGCCTTGGGTGTCGGCACCGGTGCCGCATCCTTGCTGGCGGACCGCTGCTGGCGCCGGAGGCCGTGCTGCCGTTGCCTGCAGCTGCTGCACCCTGCACCAAAGTGGCCTGGGCGATGGCGGCAGCAGTGCTTGCCGTATTCAATGCCACCGTCTTGAAACCAACCGCCGTCAACGGCAAGGCCTGGCCAAACTGATCGGTGGCCCCTTGCACAAACAAGGTATAGGAACTGGCCGGCAGCAATTCCTGTTTCGGTGTCGCAAACAGCAGCACGCCATTGGCGGCAGCCACCGGCAGCACGCCTACTGCGCCATTCGGCCCCATCAGCGTGACGGTGGCGTTGTTGAACGAGCCGATCGCCATCTTCTGCGAGAAGCGCAGCACCACCCGTTGCGCCACCGGCACGTTGGCCGTGCCGCTGGCGGGCGCCTGGCCCAGCACCGCGGGAGCCTCACTACGATTCAGGCCGCCGGCAAGCTGCTGCACCTGCTCCATCGACAACGGTGCGAACTGGCCGCTCTCGGGTGAGTAGGCTTCCGCTGTCGATTGCACCTGCCCGCTCACCGTAGCGCCGGACCAGACCAGTACACGATTGTCTGGCAACAGCACGGCGATGGGCGCGATACGGTCGCTGCCCAGCTTGGCGGCGAGACGCTCTATCTTGCGCGACAACGGATCGTAGATATCCACGTCGCGGATCGGATTGCCGCGGCCATCGACGCCGCCGGCCAGCAGAACACGGCCGTCCATCAGCACCGTGGCGCTGTGGTCGCTACGCCCTGCCAGGCCCAGGCTGCCAAGGTCCGTGAACAAACCGGTCGCCGGATCGAACAATTCTGCGTCCGCCAATACCCCGCCATGGCCATCTACGCCGCCCAGCACCAGCACACGGCCATCAGCGAGCAAGGTCGCGCTATGGCGCGTACGCGCCAGGTGCAGCGTCGCCGGCAAGGCCGTGCGCTGACCATCAACCCCAATCCGCCAGGCCTGGTTGCCGGCAGCACCGGCACTGGCCCCACCGATGACCAGCCACTGGCCATCCGCCAGCTGCGTGGCGCTTTGCCCGGCAAGCAGCACCGGTTGTACTGCCAGCAGCCGCGATAGTGCATCAACTGCCGTGGCAGCCGTAGCGGTCGTACTCGCCACAGGCAAGGCCGGTGCCGCTGCCGCTGCCGCCGGCATCCCCCCTGCACAAACCAGCGCCAGCAACAAGGCGCCGGCAACCCGTCGCGAAACAAACGACGACGCATCCTGCATCATCTTGGTACGTAACGAGTGCTTCATGGCGTGGGTGCGTTCCATCATGGAGTGGGAAATGACTTTAAGGTTCTTAGGAAAAATGGCGACCATCATGGCTTCAAACCAAACTGCGTGACAGCAAGCGTGCCGCTAAAAGAAGTGGCCGCGCTAACCGGAGTAACTAGCAAGGTGTATGTACCCGTCAACGGCAAACCAGTACTCGTGGACGTGACTTCCGGTACATTCCAGGTAATCGCCCCAGTGGCTGTCACGGAACTACTGAGCGTTACCCCGTTAGGTCCAATGATCGAGATGGTGGCTGATGAATTTGCAGGTGTTATTGCGACACCGGATAGCACGATCTTCAAGTACTGGCCTGCCGTCCCGGCGAAAGAATATGAGCCGTTTTGTCCTACCACTTGATTGACGGTCAATGGCGTACCGTCGATCGTCAACGTTCCCGTCGCAGGCGACAATAACTGCAACGCAACCTGTCCCGCACCGCCTAAATAAGGCACCACAAACACCGAATACGTACCGCTCTGCGACAAATTATTGAGCTGTATTTTCCCCGACGGCGTAGCAGTCCCGAAACTACCTGAAATGACTTGCGAACCATCCGGCGCATAAACATACAGATAAGAAGTGCCGTTGAAAGTGGTACCAGTCCAGAGCAAGGTGTAGTTATCGCCAGCCGTGGCACTAAAGGTGTAACGCGCATTCTGACCCGCACGTGTCGTCGCAAAGGTCGTTGCCGCAGCATTCGCCGTCAGCATCCCCGTCACTTCGCTCGACAACGTCAATGCCGCTTGCACCGTAGTCGTAGCAGTGGGTGGGGTTAGCACCAGCGTGTACACTCCTGTCGCTGGCAACACCGGCAAGGTACAACTGCTGTTGGCGCTGAAACTGCTGCAGTTGCTCGTCAATGTCGTACCATTCGGCGCCATCACCGACCAGGTGATTGAGCCACCCGCCGGCGCGATGGCAACACCGGAAACACCCAAGCCCAGGCGTTGACCAACAGTACCGTTAAACGTGTACTGACCATTGGCGCCAGCCGCTTGATTGATTGCCAACGGCGCACCGTCGATCGTCAACGTTCCCGTCGCCGGCGACAATAACTGCAATGCAACCTGCCCCGTACCGCCTTGATAGGGCACTACGAACACTGAATACGTGCCAGTCTGCGACAAATTACTGAG
The DNA here is from genome assembly GCF_001584145.1 of Collimonas fungivorans. Taxonomy (NCBI): domain Bacteria; kingdom Pseudomonadati; phylum Pseudomonadota; class Betaproteobacteria; order Burkholderiales; family Oxalobacteraceae; genus Collimonas; species Collimonas fungivorans. The sequence continues at coordinate 2,903,251 of NZ_CP013232.1, forward strand.
CTGGATTTTACCCGTCGGGTAGCTAACAGCATTGAAATATGAAGAAGTAACTTGCGAGCCGTCGGGCGCATAGACGTATAGATATGGATAGGATCCACTGAAAGTCGCACCAGTCCAAGCCAAGGTGTAGTTGTCTCCAGTCGTGGCATTGAAGGTATAACGCGCATTCTGGCCCGCACGTGTCGTCGCAAAGGTCGTTGCCGCAGCATTCGCCGTCAGCACCCCGGTCACTTCGCTCGACAACGTCAATGTCGCTTGCACCGTAGTCGTGGCAGTGGATGGCGTCAGCACCAGCGTGTACACGCCAGTAGCCGGTAACGCTGGCAAGGTACAACTGCTATTGGTGCTGAAACTGCTGCAGTTGCTCGTCAATGTCGTGCCGTTCGGCGCCATCACCGACCAGGTGATTGAGCCACCCGCCGGAGCGATGGCGACACCGGAAACACCCAAACCCAGGCGTTGACCAACGGTGCCGTTGAACGTGTACTGACCATTGGCGCCAGCCGCTTGATTGATTGCCAGCGGTGCACCGTCGATCGTCAACGTTCCCGTCGCCGGCGATAATAACTGCAACGCAACCTGCCCCGCACCGCCTTGATAGGGCACCACGAATACCGAATACGTACCGCTCTGTGTCAAATTGTTGAACTGAAGCTTACCTGTCGGGTAGCTTGCTCCAAAATAAGGAGAAGAGATGACTTGTGAACCGTCCGGTGCATAAACGTACACATAAGAGTACGAACCAATAAAGGTATTGCCAGTCCAGGCCAAGGTGTAGTTGTCACCAATCGTGGCATTGAAGGTATAACGCGCATTCTGTCCGGCACGTGTCGTTGCAAAGGTCGTCGCCGCGGCATTCGCTGTCAGCACCCCGGTCACTTCGCTCGACAATGTCAATGTCGCTTGCACCGCAGTCGTGGCAGTGGATGGAGTTAGCACCACCTTGTATGCGCCATTGGCAGGCAATGCTGGCAGCGTGCAATTGTTGTTGGTGCTGAAACTGTTGCAATTGGCTAGCGTCGCACCATTCGGCGCCACCACCGACCAGGTGATTGAGCCACCCGCCGGAGCGATGGTGACACCGGAAACACCCAAGCCCAGGCGTTGACCAACAGTACCGTTAAACGTGTACTGACCATTGGCGCCAGCCGCTTGATTGATTGCCAACGGCGCACCGTCGATCGTCAACGTTCCCGTCGCCGGCGACAATAACTGCAATGCAACCTGCCCCGTACCACCTAAATAAGGCACCACAAACACCGAATACGTGCCGCTCTGCGTCAAATTGTTGAGCTGGATTTTACCCGTCGGGTAGCTAACAGCATTGAAATATGAAGAAGTAACTTGCGAGCCGTCGGGCGCATAGACGTATAGATATGGATAAGATCCACTGAAAGTCGCACCAGTCCAAGCCAAGGTGTAGTTGTCTCCAGTCGTGGCATTGAAGGTATAACGCGCATTCTGGCCCGCACGTGTCGTCGCAAAGGTCGTCGCCGCGGCATTCGCTGTCAGCACCCCGGTCACTTCGCTCGACAACGTCAATGTCGCTTGCAGCGCAGTCGTGGCAGTGGATGGAGTCAGCACTACCGTATATGTACCGGTGGCATTCAACTGCGGCAGCACACAATTGCTGCCAGCGCTAAAACTATTGCAATTGACCAGCGTCGTACCATTCGGCGCAATGATTGACCAGCTTACAGAACTTCCCGCTGGTGTAATCGTGATCCCTGATATGCCCAAACCAAGCCGTTGCCCAGCTGTGCCGTTGAACGTGTATTGACCATTGGCGCCTGCCGCCTGATTGATTGCCAACGGCGCACCGTCGATCGCCAACGCTCCCGTCGCTGGCGATAACAACTGCAACGCAACCTGCCCCACACCACCTAAATAAGGCACCACAAACACCGAATACGTACCAGTCTGCGACAAGTTGTTGAGCTGGATTTTGCCCGTCGGGCTGCTGACGCCGAAATAAGGGGCCGCAATTTGCGAACCATCTGGCGCATAAACATACAGGTAAGACCAAGTGCCTGGGAAGGTGGCGCCTGTCCACGCCAAGGTATAGTTATCTCCTGCCGTGGCATTGAAGGTATAGCGCGCATTCTGTCCGGCACGTGTCGTTGCAAAGGTCGTCGCCGCGGCATTCGCTGTCAGCACTCCGGTCACTTCGCTCGACAACGTCAATGTCGCTTGCACCGTAGTCGTGGCAGTGGATGGAGTTAGCACCACCTTGTATGCGCCATTGGCAGGCAATGCCGGCAGCGTGCAATTGTTGTTGGTGCTGAAACTGTTGCAATTGGCTAGCGTCGCACCATTCGGCGCCACCACCGACCAGGTGATTGAGCCACCCGCCGGCGCGATAGTGACACCGGAAACACCCAAGCCCAGGCGTTGACCAACAGTACCGTTAAACGTGTACTGACCATTGGCGCCAGCCGCTTGATTGATTGCCAACGGCGCACCGTCGATCGTCAACGTTCCCGTCGCCGGCGATATTAACTGCAACGCAACCTGCCCCGTACCGCCTTGATAGGGCACTACGAACACTGAATACGTGCCAGTCTGCGACAAATTACTGAGCTGGATTTTACCCGTCGGGTAGCTAACAGCATTGAAATATGAAGAAGTAACTTGCGAGCCGTCGGGCGCATAGACGTATAGATATGGATAAGATCCACTGAAAGTCGCACCAGTCCAGACCAAGGTGTAGTTATCACCAGCCGTGACATTGAAGGTATAACGCGCGTTCTGGCCCGCACGTGTCGTCGCAAAGGTCGTTGCCGCAGCATTCGCCGTCAGCACTCCGGTCACTTCGCTCGACAATGTTAACGTACCTTGCACGGCAGTACCGCTGCTCGGCACTAGTACCATTGTGTATATGCCGGTTGCATTTAGTTTCGGCAGTACGCAACTGCCGCTGCTGGTTCCGAAACTTCCACAGTTAATTAATGTCGCTCCATTCGGAGCAATGACTGACCAGCTTATTGACCCTACGGCGGAAGTAAGAGTGATACCCATGCCAAGTTGTTGGCCGATTGTGCCGTTAAAAGAATAACGGCCACTGACCCCAAGGGCCTGATTAATCGCCAAAGACGCGCTGTCAGCCACTACGGTTCCATTCGACGTTCCCGTGCCAGGAGTGGTCGTGCCTGCCAACGCCACTCCTAAAGATATTCTTCCCACACTGGTCAAATACGGATCAACAAAAATGGTGTATGTGCCGGTTTGCTGTAAATTATTCAACATCAAACTCGCACTGGCACTATTGCCAAACGATGAGGAACCAACAATGCTGCCATCGGGTGCGTATACGGTCAGAGCGTTGCCCGATGCTGCTAATGTTGAATCAGTCAGACTCAAAGATAAATTCTGTTCCATCGTCGCGTTGAACGTATAACGCCCATTCTGACCAGCACGTGTTATTACAAACGCTGTCGCCGGTGCACCCACAGTAAACGTTCCTGTGCTATCAGAAGACAACGTGAGATTTGCTGTCAGTGCTGCAGTGGGTGTCGATGGCGTAATTAATATCGTGTAAACCCCGTTCGCTGGCAACACAGGTAGATTGCAACTCGCGTCTGCGGAGAATCCACTACAACTAATCAGTGTAGTACCAGTGGGAGTAATAATTGACCACCCCATTGAACTACCCGACGGGGTGATGGTGGCACCGGAAACACCCAAGCCAAGGCGTTGACCAACAGAGCCGCTAAACGTGTATTGACCATTGGCGCCAGCCGTCTGATTGATTGCCAGCGGTGCACCGTCGATCGTCAACGTTCCCGTCGCTGGCGATAATAACTGCAACGCAACCTGCCCCACACCGCCTTGATAGGGCACCACAAACACCGAATACATACCACTCTGCGACAAATTGCTGAACTGGATTTTTCCCGTCGGGGTATTGGCAGCACTGAAGTTGATGGAAGTTACCAACGAGCCGTCTGGCGCGTAGATATACAGGTAAGACCAGGTCCCACTGAAGGTAGTGCCAGTCCAAGTCAAGACGTAGTTATCACCAGTCGTGGCATTGAATGTGTAGCGCGCATTTTGTCCCGCACGTGTCGTCGCAAAGGTCGTTGCCGCAGTATTCGCCGTCAGCATCCCGGTCACTTCGCTCGACAATGTCAATGTCGCTTGCACTGCTGTCGCGGAGCTCGATGGCACTAAAGCTACCGTATACACGCCTGTGGCAGGTAGTGCCGGTAGCGTACAGTTGCTGTTGGCGCTGAAACTGCTGCAGTTGGTCGTCAACGTCGTACCATTCGGCGCCATCACCGACCAGGTGATTGAGCCACCCGCCGGCGCGATGGTGACACCGGAAACACCCAAGCCCAGGCGTTGACCAACAGTACCGTTAAACGTGTACTGACCATTGGCGCCAGCCGCTTGATTGATTGCCAACGGCGCACCGTCGATCGTCAACGTTCCCGTCGCCGGCGACAATAACTGCAATGCAACCTGCCCCGTACCGCCTTGATAGGGCACCACAAACACCGAATACGTACCGCTCTGCGACAAATTGCTGAGCTGGATTTTGCCCGCCGGGCTATTAGCAGCATTGAAGTTGATGGAAGTCACCAGCGAGCCGTCTGGCGCGTAGACATACAGGTAAGACCAGGTGCCACTGAAGGTAGTGCCAGCCCAGAGCAAGGTGTAGTTATCGCCAGCCGTGGCACTGAAGGTATAACGCGCATTCTGACCCGCACGTGTCGTCGCAAAGGTCGTTGCCGCAGCATTCGCCGTCAGCATCCCCGTCACTTCGCTCGACAACGTCAATGCCGCTTGCACCGTAGTCGTAGCAGTGGGTGGGGTTAGCACCAGCGTGTACACTCCTGTCGCTGGCAACACCGGCAAGGTACAACTGCTGTTGGCGCTGAAACTGCTGCAGTTGCTCGTCAATGTCGTACCATTCGGCGCCATCACCGACCAGGTGATTGAGCCACCCGCCGGCGCGATGGTGACACCGGAAACACCCAAGCCCAGGCGTTGACCAACAGTACCGTTAAACGTGTACTGACCATTGGCGCCAGCCGCTTGATTGATTGCCAACGGCGCACCGTCGATCGTCAACGTTCCCGTCGCCGGCGACAATAACTGCAATGCAACCTGCCCCGTACCACCTAAATAAGGCACCACAAACACCGAATACGTGCCGCTCTGCGACAAATTACTGAGCTGGATTTTACCCGTCGGATAGCTAACAGCATTGAAATATGAAGAAGTAACTTGCGAGCCGTCGGGCGCATAGACGTATAGATATGGATAGGATCCACTGAAAGTCGCACCAGTCCAAGCCAAGGTGTAGTTGTCTCCAGTCGTGGCATTGAAGGTATAACGCGCATTCTGGCCCGCACGTGTCGTCGCAAAGGTCGTTGCCGCAGCATTCGCCGTCAGCACCCCGGTCACTTCGCTCGACAACGTCAATGTCGCTTGCACCGTAGTCGTGGCAGTGGATGGCGTCAGCACCAGCGTGTACACGCCAGTAGCCGGTAACGCTGGCAAGGTACAACTGCTATTGGTGCTGAAACTGCTGCAGTTGCTCGTCAATGTCGTGCCGTTCGGCGCCATCACCGACCAGGTGATTGAGCCACCCGCCGGAGCGATGGCGACACCGGAAACACCCAAACCCAGGCGTTGACCAACGGTGCCGTTGAACGTGTACTGACCATTGGCGCCAGCCGCTTGATTGATTGCCAGCGGTGCACCGTCGATCGTCAACGTTCCCGTCGCCGGCGATAATAACTGCAACGCAACCTGCCCCGCACCGCCTTGATAGGGCACCACGAATACCGAATACGTACCGCTCTGTGTCAAATTGTTGAACTGAAGCTTACCTGTCGGGTAGCTTGCTCCAAAATAAGGAGAAGAGATGACTTGTGAACCGTCCGGTGCATAAACGTACACATAAGAGTACGAACCAATAAAGGTATTGCCAGTCCAGGCCAAGGTGTAGTTGTCACCAATCGTGGCATTGAAGGTATAACGCGCATTCTGTCCGGCACGTGTCGTTGCAAAGGTCGTCGCCGCGGCATTCGCTGTCAGCACCCCGGTCACTTCGCTCGACAATGTCAATGTCGCTTGCACCGCAGTCGTGGCAGTGGATGGAGTTAGCACCACCTTGTATGCGCCATTGGCAGGCAATGCTGGCAGCGTGCAATTGTTGTTGGTGCTGAAACTGTTGCAATTGGCTAGCGTCGCACCATTCGGCGCCACCACCGACCAGGTGATTGAGCCACCCGCCGGAGCGATGGTGACACCGGAAACACCCAAGCCCAGGCGTTGACCAACAGTACCGTTAAACGTGTACTGACCATTGGCGCCAGCCGCTTGATTGATTGCCAACGGCGCACCGTCGATCGTCAACGTTCCCGTCGCCGGCGACAATAACTGCAATGCAACCTGCCCCGTACCACCTAAATAAGGCACCACAAACACCGAATACGTGCCGCTCTGCGTCAAATTGTTGAGCTGGATTTTACCCGTCGGATAGCTAACAGCATTGAAATATGAAGAAGTAACTTGCGAGCCGTCGGGCGCATAGACGTATAGATATGGATAAGATCCACTGAAAGTCGCACCAGTCCAAGCCAAGGTGTAGTTGTCACCAGTTGTGGCATTGAAGGTATAACGGGCATTCTGGCCCGCACGTGTCGTCGCAAAGGTGGTCGCCGCAGCGTTCGCCGTCAGCACTCCGGTCACTTCGCTCGACAACGTCAATGTCGCTTGCAGCGCAGTCGTGGCAGTGGATGAAGTCAGCACTACCGTATATGTACCGGTGGCATTCAACTGCGGCAGCACACAATTGCTGCCGGCGCTAAAACTATTGCAATTGACCAGCGTCGTACCATTCGGCGCAATCACCAACCATCCCATTGAACCGCCAGCTGGCGTGAACGCGACGCCTGACATCCCCAGGCCAAGCCGTTGTCCAGCTGTACCGTTGAACGTGTAACGGCCGCTGGCGCCTGCCACCTGGCTGATCGCCAGCGGCGCACCGTCGATCGTCAACGCTCCCGTCGCCGGCGACAGCAACTGCAGCGCCACCTGCCCGGTTCCTGCCGTATAGGGAATGACGGTAACCGTATAAGCACCGGTCTGTGGCAAATTGCTAAGCTGGATGATGCCGCTCGGACCGCTGGCGCCGAAATAAGGAGCAGCTATCTGCGTGCCATTTGGCGCATAGACATACAGGTAAGACCAAGTGCCAGGGAAGGTGGCGCCTGTCCACGTCAAACTGTAGTTATCTCCTGCTGTCGCATTGAATGTATAACGAGCGGTCTGCCCGGCCCGCGTGGTCGCAAACGTGCTTGCCACCGCATTCGGCGTGAGGACGCCGGTAACCGCACTCGATAGCAGCAGGCTCATGCTTGCCGTGTGACTGCTGTCGATACCGACCAGGATCCTATACACACCGGTTTGCGGCAAAGCTGCAAACAAACATTTGTCCACTCCGGAGAACGAACAAGTAGTGACTATGCTGCCGGTGGGACCATAGAGCCGGATCGAGACTGTTCCCGAACCGCTCGGCGCGGGCGTAAACGTAGACATCCCGAGACTGAGTTGCTGACCGGCAGTACCGTCAAACAGCAACATGGCATATTTGCCTGCGGTGCCAATGGCAGGTGTTGCTGCAGCACCATCTGTCACGATGCGTCCGGTAGCCACGACATCGGCCACCGCAATGCCGGATGGAACAACAAAAAAATCCGCACTGCTCGTGCCGGCACCTGCGACAGTCTGTAACGCGATCTTCCCGGACTGGCCGCGCTCGGCACCGTCACCACAACCTGGTTCGGCGCCGTCGAACCCGTAAGAATTCCGCCGACATTCCCAAAAAATACCTTGTTGTTAGCCGTTCCGGCCTGGAAATTGGTCCCGTTGACGGTCACCGCCGTGCCTGCCGCGCCGATGGCAGGCGTAAAGCTGGTAATGGTCGGCGCCGACAAGTTCGATCCGACTGTAAAGGTCTGGGTCGAGATGACACTACCATTCGCATTGCTGACTTTGATCAGGCCAGTTGTAGCTGCTGCAGGTACCGTCAGGCTGAGCTGCGTCGCACTGGCTGCCGTCACGGTGGCAGCGATATCGTTGATGGTGACGGTATTGGATGCTGCCGTCGTACTAAAACCGCTGCCGAAGAGGGTGACGTTGGTGCCGGCAGCACCGGAGGTAGGGGCAAAACTGTTGATGGCCAGGGTATTGACGGTATCGGCCTTGACCGCGGTAATATTGCCGGCCGCATCGTAGGCGTATTGCGTGCTGCTGCCATCGGCGGCGATCACTTGCACCAGGCGGCCAAGTTCATCATAGACATAATTCACGCCGGCGGCATGGGCGATGCTACTACAACTCAGGATACAAGCCAGGACGAGGAGCAGATGAGATCGCAACATACGTTGCAAGAATATTAACCACTCTGAAAAAGCGGTTTGCGCAACGTACTGCACGCGACATGTCGCCGCGCGGTTCGAATTCGCCATCTGCCCTGCTCCCTGACTCAATTTTATTGTTACCGACAATCTTGTCGATGTTTTCTACAATCCCGCCGTCATCAGCGGCCAGAACAGACAGCAAGCCATAAGCGCGGCTATCTCGTTACAATATGAAACATATCCTTACGGTAACATTATGATTCAACGGCAACGCTTTTTATTGTCCGACAGCAAAAATTGTTCGAACGTTAAAAATTTGCAACGCAGCAAAATTTTCCATTGAACAATGTTGACTAAAATTAATTTGACGGATAGTAAAAAAATAACCAGTCTGCATATCGCTCAAGCTGATTGAATTGTTCAAATGGCGGAACGTACCCTGCCCGTCGGATTGGCCGATCGGTCGATGCGCTATGCAAACCCATAATCCCTCCTTCAGGAGCCAGGATAAATATCCAGTCACCCTTGCCAACAGGATCTGGATAGGCGGCGCGCAAATAACGGCGCGTGTCTGGGTAGCGCGGATCCTTTAGAAGCGCTTCGATGGTTGGCGGGAAGCGCTTCTGTCCCGGCGGGGTCGATTCGACGTATAGCTGAATTGCGGTCCGATACTGGCGACCAACATCCAACAAACGTTCTTCAGCGGCGCGGCGCGCGACCATGGCACTGGTCGTTGCGACAGCACTGGTTAACAAGCCTACCATGGCAAGAAAGATCAGCAGCGCCAAAAGGGCGAATCCTTGCTCCCTGAATAACGGCAACGGAGCACTGCACAACCGGACGATCTGCTTGATCTTTACCATGGCATCACAGCTGGCTGAAGGCAATGCCGTCGCGGGTGGCGCCCTGCGCGCCACTATGCAGGTCGAACAGCTTGCCCGACTTGATATCTTCTGGAGCGATCAGTATCCAGGTAGCCGTGCTATCGGTGATAGGATCGACCGGCAACGCACGCAAGTATTTTTTGGCGACCAGCTCGTCAAGATCATCCGGATAGTGACCGGCATCGGAATAATACTGGTCAATCGTCTTGCGCACGACACGCAAATTTTCCTTCAAAATCACCTCCTTCGAATAGTCGAGGCTATGAAAATATTTCGGCACCGATATCGACAGCAACAGCGCCACAATCGAGAGCACAACCAGAAGTTCGATGAGCGTGAAACCACATCTTCGGCAGCGAAGCGACATTCGACTGGAAATCTGAAACATAGCTATCACCATTTCCGATAGGCGATACCATTGAGACCGGTAGCTGCCGACAGCGAATAAACATCGAACACGTCAGCACCTTCGGCTGGCGCATCCGGCTCGCTGGCGTAGCTTCGCTTGCCCCAGGTGTCGGCGCTGGAGACTGACGCATCAGACATCATTGGATCTCGCGGAATGCTGCGCATGAAATAGATCTTGCGTTTGGCCGGGTCACGCGCGTCTTCGACGCCGCTAACCAGGGTAACCAGAGTCGCGGGATAGCCGCTGGCGCCGAGCGTGCGGGCAATGCGGCCGTTGTCATAGGCTCGCTTATAGTCATCGATGCCAATCCTGATTTCACGCAGGGCGCGCTGCAGTGCTACTTCACGCGTTCGCTGAACTTCAACCTGCGCTACGGGCAAGGCAATCGTCGCCAGAATCGCAAGGATCGCCAGGCTGATCAGCAATTCCAGCAACGTAAACCCATTCGACCGCTGCAACCGGTCATTATGAGTAAGCAGCCGGTCGAAAGGATTGCTCATCATGGAACTGCCGTTACAGCAATAGTCTGCGTAGGCGGCGTTAACGACAACGAACTGCCTCCGACTACCGACGGCGTGAGGGACAGCACTTTCAATTGCGTCGAGGCCGCGGCGATCAGCGGCGTGACATTCAAGGTAACCAATGCAGCTTGCCCCGTGGCGCCCGCGGCAGCGCTGGTACTGCGGGCGTCACTGATAAAAATCTGGCCGGTCGATGCATCGATACGTTGCGTAAAGGTCGTTGCAGTGCCGTCAGCACTCAGGAATGTGCCTTCGGTAGCGCGATCGATCCGCAGCACTGTCGGATCGTAACCGACTACAAAATTGACTCCGCTTACACCCTGCCCACTGGTCAACACCAACTGCTGCTGAATGTTTGTACCCACAACCGCCTGCGATGCACCTATCCAAACTACGGCATTTGCGTTGACGCTGCCACTACCTCCGGCATTACCTATATCACCTGCAGAATTTCCAGATGAACCTATACCGGCGGCGCTTGTTGCATCCGTGGAAGGCTTAGGAGTAGCGCTGCCGCCAGCATTGGTCGGCGTCGTCGGAACTGGCGGTGTCGGGCGTGAACCGCTATCCGAGCGTGGACTGAACCCGCCGTCTCCAGCGCCACGCAGGCTGGATTCCGTGCCACTCTGAAAATCCAGCAAATGACCGGCAGGTAGCACGCTGTTACGTATGAGATGCGGCGTGATGGACAATACAATTTCTGTTTTTTTATGATCAACGTGACGGCTGGAAAACAATCGCCCAAGATAAGGAATATCACCCAAGCCCGGGATCTTTGTCACAGCGTCAGTATCGTTGTCATTGATCAGACCGGCGAGTATCTGATTCTCGCCATCCTTCAACCGCAGGACCGTTGAAGCCGAGCGTGTGCCGATCTGGTATGCCACCGTACCGGCGGTAGTTGTAATCTGATTGGCAATATTACTGACTTCCAACGCAACCTTGATCGACACTTCATTGTCGATCGTGATCACCGGCGTGACTTCAAGCTTCAGGCCGACATCGAGATACTGGACGCTTTGCGAAACAAAACCGGTCGAGGTAGCGGTCGAAGTAATGTTCGGCACGCGATCCCCAATCAGTATCTTGGCTGATTCGCGGTTCTTGACTCGAATGCGCGGATTCGCCAGCAACCGGATGTCAGTATCGGTGGCGGTCAGATTGATCGCCAACGGGTCAATGGTAGCCCCTGTCGTGCTGGATTTTGCATGAATCAGGTCCGCCAGCGTTACTGCGCCGCCACTGGTCGATGCCAGCGGAGACAGCGAAAGTTTGGGTGGATAGCTGATGCCGACGTCTTTTAGTAGATTCCGGTTGATTTCGAGGATTTCAACTTCCAGCATGGTTTCTGGCGTCGGCAAATCAGCCATCGAAACAATTTTCTCGGCCATTTCGATTGCATCCGGCGTATCGCGCATGATGATCATGTTCTGATTCTTGTCGACGATCAGGTCACGTGTTTTCAGAATAGTCTTCAGCGTATTGGCCAATTGCTCAACATCGGCATTCGCTGTGTAGAAAGTGTGAACGCTCAGCGACTGATAGTCTTTCTGTTTGGCCGGCAAATTGGGATAAATCATTATTGCATTGCGGCCGATTACACGCTGTTCAAGCTGGTTGGTCATCAGTACTACATCAAGCGCATCCTTGACGGTGACGCCTTTCAGGAACACCGAGGTACGCTGATCGCTCTTGATGTCCTTGTCGAGAACAAAATTGATGTCAGAAGTGCGCGACAGGACTTCAAATACCTGCTTGAGCATTGCATCCTTGAATTCTATCGACAACTTTCGGCCCAGCGCTGCCTGCAATTCCGGATCCATCGATGGCTTGGATGCCTTGTCCGTCAGCGCTTTCATCAGGCGCCTGGCAGAACTGTTGTATGGATCCTCGGTCAGCACCGAGCGGGCAGTACGGGAGGCCGCGGCATAATCCTTGGCGTCGAAGGAAAACTGCGCATCCAGCATTGATTTTGCCAGCTGCGCATCGCGATCTATTTTCTCCAATTCTCCAGCAGCACGGCGATTGTCGGGATCAAGCGCCAAAATCCTGCGTAACAGCTGGGTGCGTTCGCTAGCCGATGTTGACGTCGCTTGCTGGTTTAACCAGCGATTAATCGCGCGTTCCCGCAAACCGAGATAAGTCACTCGCAGCTGTGCGTCTTGCGGATTCTTATTCAACGCATCCTGCAGCTGCGCCATACTGTCCTCGACCCGCCCTTCATCGAATGCTTGACGTGCACTTTGCTGCACAGCAATCTGAGTGCAGGCGGCTATCGAAGCGACTAACGTAAAAAGCAGAATGGTGCGGCTGCCGGCTGGTAACAAGGTAGCCGCACGCGACAAAACGGCGGGAAAAGTAAAACAGCTGATGCGGCCGAAATTCATGTGGGTCATTCAATCTGAAGAGAGGATTGCTCGTGCGTCGGCAGATACTCGAAGGTAATCGTCGAAGCCGTGATGGCGACAACCTTGTAATCGTCACCGATGATGTCTGACGCCGAAACGATGAACGTGTTGTCATTTTTTTCCAGGAATACTGTCCACCCCTTACCGCTGTCTTGCTTCCCTAGATACTTGAACGGCAATTCACGTGGAGCCTCCTGGACCGGTGCGGTGCTGGCCACTTGTACCGGCGCAAAGGAACGAGCGGCAAAAAGGTTGGTACGTGGCTCGCCGATATCCCTTCTGATCAGTGATTCACGTGGCAGCACTTCCAGCAGCATCACGGATGAAGGTGAACCTGGCACTTTGCTGGCAGTTGATCTGGCGCCTTCTGGGAGAGCGACAGGCGATTGAATGTTCTTTTTCTGCCCCCCTGATACCGCAGGCGCGCTGCCGGAACTGGGTGCGCGATCACCGAACAGGGCCACGCCCGCAGCCACCAATAGCAATATTCCCAGGAACCAATGGCGTCGCGTCATCACTTGACCTCGTCCAAAAGAGCTGTCCTGGATGACACTCCACCTGCGTCAATTACGCCGTGCGTTGTTGGATCGGCAGGTGAGGCCGGTTTGGCAGGCTCTACTTCCATCGCTGTTAGCTGGGCACCTTGCGCTGTCGGCAACAAATATAATGTGAAACGTACCTTTGCTTCAACACCGTCGGTAGCTACTGCCTCACGCCGTAACTGGATTGCATCAAGCGATGCAAACGGCAGCTCCAGCAGTACGTCCTCACAGAAAGCCTGCAACGAGGGGTAAGCGCCTTTAACCGGCAGCGCAACTTCGTAGGTCAGAAAACCGCCTTGCGGACTACTTCCGACGCGATACTCGCCTTCGGGCAACGCGACAGCGTAGCGGTGCGCAATCGCAAAAATGGCTTTGATGTAGTGCTCCGTAAGTTCGGGCTTGCCCAATGTATCGACAAAGATCTGCCGCCGTTGCGCCATCTGCGCCGGGCCATAAGCATCGCCCCGAGAAAGGATATTGTGCCGCTCGCGAATCCAATCGCGAATGTCTTGCACCGTCTGTTCGTCGTGACGCCGCTCCCAGGTCAGGCCAACCGTGAAATACACGGCAGCAACCGCAAGCAACATTATTCCTGCCCAATGCAGCGGACTCGCACGTCGGAAAACCAGCGACAGTTGCAGTACGATATGCCGTATTGAAAGGGATCTCAGTGAAAGATATTTCATTTCACCGTCTTTCTGCCAGCGACAATGTCACCGAAAACCGAAGAACATTATTGGGATCCACGGCGTCCAACTGGTGCCGCTTCATGCTTATCGCCGAAAAAACGGTTTGCTGCTTGAGATTCACGACATAGTCCAGCATCGCCTCGGAGGTTGCAGCTTCGGCTGTTAGGCGCAATAGCTGATGTTCCGGATCGGGGTCTAGCGCCAGCAAGGCAATTTCCGGCGGCGTAGCGGTCTCGACAGCATCGAAAAGATCTCGCCAGGGTAGATTCAAGTGACGCACCGCATCGTTAATGGCTGTAATCTGGGGCGTGCTTAATGACACGGAGGGGGCGCGATGAGCCTGGGCGAAAGCTGTATCCTTGATTTTCTCCGCCGCCAAGCGTGCCTGCAGCCGTTGACTGTGCCGTTGCCAGTCGCTTGCGTGCCATAACGCGCCACTCGCGACAACCAGACCCGACACCAGCAAAGTCACGCCCAAAGCGGTTGCACCTAGACGTTGACGCCGTGCCGGCGCAAAATCAATCGATAGTGGCTTCATGCGAAAGACTCCTGCTCCAGAAAATCTGGGCGCAACAGCACGACACCCACAGCATCGATGTGCTGACCGTGTAAGCTTTCCATCGCTCCCGATCTCGTTTGGCTAAGATACAATTTCGATGGCAATGGCCGGTCCCAGCGGAGTGATTCGCGCATCAATACTGCTCTCAATGCGTCGGCACCTTCTGCAGGCGGTCCGTTTGACATGCTGACCGCGACGACATGACCAGCGTTACTCGCTGCAAGCAGAATATGCCCCGCTCCAATCCGTGCAAACCAACCTTGAGGATCGCGCATACGGCGCGCGCAATCGTTCCAGATCCAGACGCTTTCAGGCTTCATTCCGCCCGACTGCCAGCCGCCAGCCTTTAATTCGCTCAACACCGTTGCCTTCAGGGTGCGCGGCAAGGCGCAAACCAGAAATGGCCGACCGGCAGCCCACTCAGCCTGCATCTCCCAGTCCACGGCCTTGTCGCCAAACAGCGTTAAAAAACGCAAAGCAGTAATCGTTCTCAGATCGGCAAAGCTGTTAAGCCGATCAGGCGGGGTCACGATGAAATAACGGGTCAGCCTGTCGTCGACGACAACAGATACCTCTCGACCTCGCGGTACGTGAGCCTTCAGGAGCTGCTGCAAACGCGGCTGGAAAGCAGTCGAAACGATCTGGGAGTTATAGTTAATGGCAGCACTGAACCGCCAAGGAGTTAGTCGAGTTCTCGTCGCCAATGTCAGGCTGTCGACGCCTAACGTCAGGCGGAAGCGCTCAGGATTGAAGCGTGACACGTTTCACCTCTTCCAATGTTGTGACACCGCGCCGAGCCAAATCGAGCGCAACCTCGCGCAAGCTGCGCGTTCCGTGCCTGGCTGCAGCATCCTTGATTTGGCGTACAGGTGCTTTCTCGACGATCAATTCCCGGATTTCGTCGTTGAGAGACAGAATTTCCGCAATTGCCGTACGCCCTTTGTAGCCAGTGCCGCGACAATCGCCGCAGCCGGTGCCGGCACGCAACCGAAAACCGGTGACATCTATCGCCGACATGCCAAGACGCTCCAGTTGCGCTGCATCCGGTGCAATGTCGACCGCGCAGTGCGGACAATTGTTGCGCACCAGGCGCTGGGCCCAGATACCATTCAAGGCAGAGACAAAAGCGTAGGGATCGATGCCCATATGGGTAAAACGGCCAAAAACATCGAATACATTGTTGGCGTGAACTGTGGTCAGCACCAGGTGTCCGGTCAGGGCGGATTGCACGGCAATTTCCGCCGTTTCGCGGTCTCGGATTTCACCCACCATGATCTTGTCCGGATCGTGGCGTAAAATCGAACGCAGCCCGCGGGCGAAAGTCAATCCCTTCTTGTCGTTAACCGGGATTTGCAGGATCCCCGGAAGTTGATATTCAACCGGATCTTCGATTGTGATGATCTTGTCGCGTCCGTTATTGACTTCAGTAAGTGCTCCATACAGTGTCGTGGTTTTACCGGAACCGGTCGGCCCCGTGACCAGCAACATGCCGTAGGGCTCATCCGCCAACCGCCGCAAGGTGCGTAACGATTGCTCATCGAACCCCAATGCTTCCAACGACAGCGAACCATAAGATTCAATCATCGCCCGCTTGTCGAGGATCCGGATTACCGCATCTTCGCCATGGATACTTGGCATGATCGACACACGCAAATCAATATCCCGGCCGCTGGATTCGACGCGAAAGCTACCGTCTTGAGGCGTACGGCGTTCGGAAATGTCCAATTCCGCCAGTACCTTCAAGCGCGAGATGACTTGTCCAGCCAGTTCGCGTCCAGCGATCGAACGAGCGTGATCCAGTACGCCGTCGATGCGGTATTTGATGGTCAGCCCCGATGTGGTGCTTTCCAGGTGAATGTCGGAGGCGGCAGCCTTCAGTGCGTCATACAGTGTCGAATTGACCAGTCGCACAGCTGGACTGGATGCAACATTCAGCGAGGCAAAAGACAGGACTTCAGCCGAACGGCCATCGCGATCACCGTCGCCGCCATCCGCAACTATGTTGTCGACGGCCCGGACATATTGTTCTTGCTTGCTCAAATAAGCCTGAATATCAGCTCGTAGCGCCAGATGAAAACATAATGGCTTCGAACAGCGAGCGCCGAGCCAGGTCTGTAGATCGGCATCGAACGGATCGCCGACCACGGCCAGTACATTGCCTGCTTGCTCCAACAACAAGGCTTGCCGCTGCATTGCGTCGGCAAGAGGCAAGAGGGAAAACAGTGGGGTTGTCAAATCCATGTCCGCTGTTTCGATCACAGGCCAACTGAACATTGCAGCCAAAGCAGCCACCACCGCACGTCCCTGCTCCGGGTGACGCTCTTCAATCTCGGTAATAACCGATCTGCCCGCCACTCGAGCAGCCGCGCGCAGATCGCGTAATGTAGTGGTGTCGAAAACCAGTCCGGATTCCTGGTGCAGTAACGCTTGGGCACCGTCGGTCTCTGGCATCAAGGTCGCCGTCAACATAATCGAAGTCGTGTCAATGAAGCTCATTGCAGTGTCGTCGCCAGGTCAAAGATCGGCAGATACAGCAAGACGACGATGCCGCCTACCACCAGCCCGATGAACATCATCAGAATCGGTTCGAACGCTCGCGTGAAGCGGTCAATGAAGCGCGTGATGTCGCCTTCATAGAAATTAGACGCCTGGATGAGCATGTCGCCCAGTTGGCCGGAACTTTCACCGACGCGCAGCATCCGATAGGAAATCGCTGTCGTCAACTCGCACTCCCGGAATGAATCGGAAAACAATGCGCCCGATTCTATAGCGGCCCGTGCTTGCTGCAGATGAATCAAAACGCGGCGCGAAACCACCCCCTCGCTCATCGCCAGGGCTGAGACAATCGGGATGCCACTTTCGAGCAGCATGCCTAACGTCAAATACAAGCGCGAGGTTTCATAGAGGCGGATACGGATACCCACGCCGGGCAAGCGCGCGGCCGCCCGCGACAACGCGCCGGTACGCGACAGCTGCCAGAACAGCCCGGCCAGGGCCGCCATAAGGAACAGCGTTGTCCCGGCGACCCCAGAAGTGTTATCCGATACGAATGCGCCAAATTTCAGCATCAGTGCCGACATCAAGGGCAACTCACGCCCAGTATCCTGGTAGATGGTGGCAAATCGCGGCACTACGTATCCACCCAAGAAGGCGGTCACCGCCGCTCCTACCACCAGCAAAATAGCCGGATAGATCGAGGAACTAATAATCTTGTTGCGTACGACATCGACGCGTTGCTGATAGGTCACGTAACGCGCCAGTACTGACGGAATGTCACCGGTACTTTCAGCCGCCTTCATCAATCCAACCAGCAGCGGCGGGAAAACGTCAGGCAATGTAGTCAGCGCATCGGAAAAGCGGGACCCGTCTCGAATGGTATTGATCAGGCGTTGAAGTACTACGCGTGACTCGCTAGCCCCATCCTTCTCGATCAACCCCTCCAACGCCTCCATCAGAGTCAGGCCTGCCAGCAGCAAGGCGTGCAATTCCTGGCAAAACAGCAATACCGAAAACTGCTTCCGGCGCCAGCGCAAGCCGGTCATTCTCTGGTCGACAGCATGCAGCGCGACAATCTGCAGAGACTGGCTTTGCAATTGACGGCGAGCATCTGCCTCGTTTGCCGCCTCAAGGGTTAGCTGCGAGAGCTCGTTTGACAATGACAAGACACGGATATCGAATCGCATGAAGAGGCTCTGATGTAGTCGCTTTAAAACTGCCAATCGGACTACGGCAACACGATATCGGCATCCTCGCCTGTACCGCCTGGCTGGCCATCCCTGCCGTAACTCACTATTTCCATGTCGCCGCGCGCGCCAGGAGTCCGGTACAGATATGGGTGTCCCCACGGATCGAGCGGAATTGCAGTCTTCATGTAAGGGCCATTCCATTTGGCAGCATCGTTCGGCGGTGCCGCCATCAGCCCTTGCAATCCCTCTTCATTGGTTGGATAGCGCCCCACATCCAGCCGGAATGTGTCTAGGGCCTTGTCGAACGCATCCATCTGACTCTTAGCGACAGTAACTTGCGACTTGCCGACCTGAGAGAAATATTTGGGTCCGACATAGGAAGCGAGCAATCCAATAATCACCAGCACGACCAGCAACTCCAGTAATGTAAAGCCGCGGTTCAACCGGCGTTGCGGGGCGAAACGCACGTTGGACAGAATGTATGGGTATTGGATGGGCATGATGTTTATATGAAAAATAATCGATGGCATTGACGGATTAACCAGTATCAGCCTGGCTGCCGATATACCTTGCCTCCGGTAATCGGAGGTAGCATCTGTTCTGCTACTTTTGACGCCTTTCGCTGTGCCTCTGTAGGCATTAATGCCTTCAACGACTCGGGGCTGCTGGTTAACGATTCAAGGAACGTGATCAAATCCTGGCGTTCCGGCGGCGTCAATAGGAGCGGATGCCCTTGTTCATTGCTGCGATAAAACACCTCCAGATCTACTGCTTCCGCCAGAGTCTTAACGCTACCGTCATGCATGTAAGGCGCCGTCATTGCGACGTTACGCAAGGTCGGCGTACGAAACGTTCCAATATCCTTTGGTTGCAGAGTCACCACGAAGCGTCCCAGCTCGGCAAAATCGTCGTCCGTCAACACGATGTCGTCGATTGGCACACCGCGTAATTTTTCGGCGGACAATTTCACAGTCAATTCGGGGAGGCGCGACGCAATCTGATTCAATCCAACTGACAGGGCATGAAATTCGTTGTCGGTGAAGAGCGCGTTCCGTGTATCAATCGTGTGGCATTTGACACATGCCGCTGCACCGACGAACAGCTTGTAGCCGCGCAGTGCTCCATCCGACATCGCACGTGCGTCACCGGCGTAGGCATATCGATCGAATGGAGAATCGCCGGCCACCAAGGTTTTTTGATAAGCCGCCAGAGCACTGACCACCGTGTCGATTGTAATATCGGCAGTCAATTGCGCGCCGAAGATACGTTTGAAATCGGCCCGGTAGTCTTTATCGAGCCGAATCACTGCCAGTACTGCCTCGTGGTCTGGCTGCCCCATTTCGCGCGGATTGACAAACGGCCGCAGCGCCTGGTGTTCAAGCGTATCGTCGCGGCCATCCCAGAACTGGGACGGGTTATAGCTGACGTTCAACAAGCTTGGCGCGTTGCGCGTACCCAGCTGGTTTCCTATTCCGCGCGACACATCCAATCCATCGGCAAAATATTTATCTGGCTGATGACAGCTGCTGCAACTGTGCAACCCATCGGCGCTCAATCTATTGTCATAGAATAATTTAGCGCCCAGATTTGCTAGCTGGTCATTTTTGGCAAGCACAGCTGCCGGCGTATTCGGTGGCGAGAGGAGTGGCGGCAAGCCCAAAAGCCGATTTAGCTCGGGCCGAATCGCAATTTTGGAGTTTTGCGAATAGGCAATCGATACCGAAATACTCAACACACATGCCAGTCCGACAAGCGCGCAACGCCCACATATTTTCCCAAAGATATTCATGCGTCTCGCGTTGCCGCTTCTCTGCTTTGGCTAATGCTCTTGCCTTTGTGCGCGCTCAGCGGACGTAGGTAAAGCTAACATTCATTAATTGGATATGTAACAAACGGAAACAAAAATTTTGCAAATTTTATCACGAGAAATTTGCCCATATTCAACTTTTTACTCGTTAGAAATGTTGTAATTTAACAACGTTAATTTTCTCCAATCACTTTGCGCGAGGAGTAAGAGATCAAATTGCGGAGAGTCGAATCGAACTTAAATCGCCGGACGATTTTAAAAAAACGACGTCATTGAATAACAATAAACGCATATTAAAATGAAATAATATTTGTTTTTCAAATAACGCTTTAAGCGTAAAGTACTGTTCGTGCCATTTCGGGATTTCTTAACATGATCGCAGCCAGTGCCTGTACCACCGTAGCACCAGATAAATCACAAGCGACAACCACGCCGCAGCTCCCGATCTACCTCGATTATTCAGCCACCACGCCAGTCGATCCGGCGGTGGCGGTCAAGATGTGCGAATACCTGACAGAGAAATTCGGCAATCCGGCCAGCAGTTCGCATGCGTTCGGCTGGGAAGCCAAGGCGGCGGTGGAACAGGCGCGCCGGCAGGTGGCCGCGCTGGTGGGAGCGCAGGCCAGCGAGATCGTCTGGACCTCCGGCGCCACCGAATCGAACAACCTGGCCTTGAAAGGCGCCGCCCACGTCTTGCGCGAGCGCGGCCGCGGACGCCACCTGGTGACCATGAGCACCGAGCACAAGGCGGTGCTGGACACCATGCGCACGCTGGAACGCGAAGGTTTCGAAGTGACTTACCTGGCGCCGCAGCCGAACGGCCTGATCGACCTGGAAGCATTCAAGGCGGCGCTGCGGACCGACACCATCATCGTTTCCGTCATGATGGTCAATAACGAGATCGGTGTGATCCAGCCGGTTGCCGAACTGGGAGAAATCTGCGCCGGGCGCGATATCGTGTTCCACGTCGACGCCGCGCAAGCGGCCGGCAAGGTCGCCATCGACTTGCGCAGCCTGAAAGTCAACCTGATGTCGTTCAGCGCGCACAAGGTCTACGGTCCGAAAGGAATAGGCGCGCTGTTCGTGCGCCACGATCCGGCGCTGAAGCTGGAAGCGCAGATCGACGGCGGCGGCCACGAAAAC
This sequence comes from Collimonas fungivorans, assembly GCF_001584145.1. Classification (NCBI taxonomy): domain Bacteria; kingdom Pseudomonadati; phylum Pseudomonadota; class Betaproteobacteria; order Burkholderiales; family Oxalobacteraceae; genus Collimonas; species Collimonas fungivorans. The sequence continues at coordinate 2,924,274 of NZ_CP013232.1, forward strand.
GGCATGCGTTCCGGCACCCTGGCCACCCACCAGATCGTCGGCACGGGCGAAGCATTCAGCCTGGCGGCCAAGCTGCTGGAGAGCGAAAGTGCAAGGATAAGCAGCTTGCAGGAGCGTTTGTGGGATGGCTTGCGCGATTGCCCTGGAGTGGTGCTCAACGGCGATCGCCGGCAGCGCGTTCCGCACAACCTCAACCTCAGTTTTGAAATCCCCGGCAGCACGCCTATCGCGGCGCAGCTGATGGATATCGCGGTTTCGGCCGGCTCGGCCTGCAACTCCGCCAACGCCGCGCCATCCTATGTGCTGTCCAGCCTGGGACGGCCGGATGCGCTGGCGCGCAGCGCGATCCGCTTTTCATTGGGACGCTACACCACCGCGCAGGAAATCGACTATACGGTGGCGACGCTGAGGCAATTGCTGAACTCTTAAGTCGTCCGGGTGGGACAGTTGAGCATCCACTGCACTCCGAAGCGGTCCGTCAGCTTGCCGAAGTAATCGCCCCAGGGCTGGATGGCAAGCGGCGTGGTGATATTTGCGCCTTGGCCCAAACATGCGAACAGCTGGTCGGTCTGCTCGCGGCTGTCGGTCATGAGGATATGCGCCGAGCCGCGCATCGGTTCGGCGTCGTCATTATCTGAAGCATAAAACCGCACGCCCGGCCCTTCAAACCTCGAATGCATGATCTTGCCGCGCATCGCCTCGTTCTTCAGCGGTATGCCGCCGGCGCCGTAATACATGACCTCGGCCACCTGGCCCAGCCCGCACTCGGTGTAGAAGGCCAGCGCCTGCTCGCAGCTGGTGGTGAAAAACAGGTAGTTGGATTGCTGCATCGTCATCGCTCCTGGAGTGCGCCGACCTTGTCGAGGAAAGCCTGCATTACACCATTGAATTGCGGCGGCCGCTGCAGCGGCGCAAAATGGCTGACGCCTGGAATCAGGATCAACTCCGCACCCGGAATGCTGCGGCTCAGGTACTCGGCGTGTTCGGCCTTGATGAATTCGTCATGTTCGCTTTGCACGATCACTACCGGCACTTTGATCTCGGCCAGGTCGCGCGCCGAATAATTGGGTTGCGTCTTCATCATCAGCCCCACCGCCTCGGCAAACGCGGAAAACTGATCCGGCGTCGCCGACAGTTGGGCGTAGTCCATGGCGTGCCGACTGAAACAGCGGTCGATGACGGGAGTCGGCTGGAATTCCTTGACGCCGCTCGGATCCATGTTACAGCCAAAGAAAAATACGCCGCCGACGCGCGCCGGAGATTGCATGGCCAGTACCAGTGCGGTGCAGGCGCCGTCGCTCCAGCCTACAAGCGGCGCTGTTTTTATATGCAAGACATTCATCACGGTCAATACGTCGGACGCCATCAGCTCGTAGCTGAACGGCCGCGAATCGCGCGTGCTGCGGCCGTGGCCGCGGCTATCGATCAGCACCACGCTACGGCCCGAGCCGACCAGCATGGGCAACTGGTAACCCCAGTTGCCGCTATGGCCGAGGCCGCCATGCAGCAGGATCACCGGCGGCCCCGAGCCATAGGTCGCGTACCAGATGCGGGCGCCGTCGTGGCTTACATGGCCCTGGTCTCCCGCCGCGGGCAGCGGCGTGGCGCCATGCGCTGCGAAATTGCTGAGGTCGTCGTCGAATGCTTCCACGCTGTTCCTTGCAGTGTTCAGCGTAAAATCGCGCCGTGTTTGCCGATCATGATCATTTCCACGAATTTCGAACCGTCATGATTGTTCGGTGTATAGGATACCCGCACTCCGCCCAGGTCGAAATCGCGCATGGTTTCCAGCGCCGCCATCAGTTTCTGCCTGGTCGGGTTGGGGCCGGCGCGGCGCAGCCCCTCTGTCAGCAGCTTGGCCGCCACAAAACCTTCGAATGTCGAATAGGAAGACGGCGGCGGCTTGGGTATGGCTTTCAGGACGCTCTGGAATTCGCGCGTCACGCTGGCGTCGAAATTCTTCGGGTACGGCATCACCTGCATCACGCTCACTCCGCGCCCGTCTTCGCCCAGCGATTCGAAAAAGCTGTCGGAGCTGACGTTGGAAAGCATCATGAAGCTGGGGTGGAATCCTTTCTTGTGGACCTGCTTGACAAAATCGGCGCAGGCCGACGGCGTGCAAGCCATCAGCACGGCCTGCGGATTGCCGGCGACTATGGCGTCGACCGCCTTGTCGATTTTCAGGTCCTTGCGGTCATAGCTGGCCGTCACCACGGCGCTCAGCTTGTGCGCCGCCAGGTTGCGCTGGAAGCCTGCCAGGCCGTCGCGGCCGAAACTGTCGTCCTGGTACAGGATCGCCACCTTGCGGATCGCCAGCGAACTGAACAGCTCGACCATCTTCGCCGTTTCGTCCTGGTAGCTGGCGCGCAAGTTGAACAGGTAAGGATTGAATGGCTGGTGCAGGTTCTGGCCGCCGGAAAACGGTGCGATCAGCGGCACTTTTTCCGCCTGCAGCATGGGCAGGACAGCTTCTACCGTCGGCGTGCTGCGATAGCCGAACAGCGCCAGCGCATTATCCTGCTTCAGGAGCTTCTCGGTATTGAGCCTGGTGGTTTCCGGCTTGCGCTGGTCGTCATAGGTTTTCAGTTCGATCGTGCGCCCATGCACCCCGCCCTGCGCATTGACCCAGCCGAAGTAAGCCAGCGCGCCCTCCATGTTTTCCTTGCCGGTGGCTTCGCCCGACAGCTCCACGGATTGGCCGATGACGATCTTTTCCTGGGCGCCGGCGCTTGCCATGGACGCCAGGAAAAGAAGTGCAAACAATGTCTTCATGCCGATTGTCTCCCTGATTATGATTATTTTTGGTCGACAATACTCTTCCGAAGCTTGCAAATAGCTTTCATTTTTCGAGCTATTTGATCTTCGAAAGATCAGGACAAGACAAACAGATTAATATTTCGTCAATAGTTATTCTTGCGCAGGATCAAACCGATCTCGGCAAACTCTTCCAGTATCTCCCCTATGCGTGCCGCCGCCACCGCACCCAGCGCCTGCACCGCATGGTGGCCGTGGAAAGGTCTTTTACGTGCGCTTATCCATTGCAGCACTTGCCGGGCGTCCGGCGCCAGGGTGCTGCGCTCGCGCCTGCGGCCCGATTTCATCACCAGCATTGCGTCGTTGCGGCTGCCGTCGATCTCGAATTCGACCTGCGGATTGCGCTCGAACGAGGCGGTAAACGTGCCGCCCCAGTCGGCCAGTAAAGCCGTGGCAGAGAGTGTCGCCACGGCCTCGCCGGTGGCGTCGATCAGGCTTTGCAGGCGCTGCCGCTTTTCTTCCTGCCCCACGGTGGAACCGAGGCCGAAGGCCAGTTCGCGGCCGGCGTCGTGCTTCAGCATGCGCTCCTTGATTTCTTCCATCAGCAGGTCGGTCCAGGACGGCGGGTTGATGGTGAACAGCAGGGACAGCGACGGTTCGTGGTTGAGGGTGCAATGCCAGTAGCCCGGATGCAGGTACACCAGGGTGCCGGGTTTGGCTTCGAAACTCTTGCAGCTGGACGGCATGCGCGTAGGGAACGGCTGGCGCGCATAGCGCTGCATGTGTTCGTTGACCGCCGCGCCGGAAGACCAGCCGACATGCGGGTTGACCACATGCTGGTTGGCGGCGACGCTCCACTGCTTGCTGCCGATCAGCTGTATGTTGATGGTGACGTTCGGATCGAAATGGAAAGTCGAGCCGGTGCCTTGCGAAATGAACGCTTCGAAATAGACATCGTCCTGGCGCAGCCCGAGGTCGCGTTCCAGTGCCCGCGCAATCGGTTCCAGCGCCGGCACATGGTCTTCCACCTTGCTCAGGTACAGCGTGTAGCCGCTTTCATAAAAAGCCGGCAATTGTCGCGCGGTGGCGTTGATCAGCGGGTTTTTGGTGTCGCGCGGGGCCCAGGCGTCGGCGTCGCCGCGCCAGGCTTCCAGCAGCGCATCGATGCTGGACAGTTCGCGGATGGCGGCGATGTCGGCGAAGCGTTGCGGTGAACCGTGGCACACATACGGTTTCTTTTGCCAGTAGCGCGCCATGAAGGCGTCTACCGCCAATGGATGTATCAGGTCGGCCAATCCCAGCTTTTTCATCGTCGCTCCCCTTGCTTGGAACTACCAGGGACAACTAGGAAACCAGGCCCGCTTCAGCGGGCTCCTCCAGAAGATTGATACGCTTGCATGATTGAGATTAGCACAATATTTCCATGTTGCAATATTAATTTTGTGCCACTGCCAGCTGGGCGCCGATGCAGCACTCAGCCGCCGTATTTCGCCAGGAATTCCAGGTTTTCGCTCAGCCCCGCCTCAAACTGGTCGCGCTGGGAAGGCACCCACATCGGCGGATCGAATGCCGCCACGATACGGTTGGCCTCGATGCGGATGGTGCCGGCAATGGGTTCGCGCACGACAAACGTATTACTCTCCAGGTTACCCTCCAGGTCGACCACAAAACCCAGCGCTTCGCTATCCTTGAGCCGCGCCTTGAACGATTCCTGCAGCCTGGCGGGACGGCCGGCGTGCGGCACCACGATTTCGATCGGCCGGAAATCCGGCAGCGGCACCAGCACCGCCGCGACCACGGTGGATTTTCCGCTGGAGGAAGGAAAGACCAGCTTCGCCACCGCCTGCTGCACCATGGCCTTGACCGCCGTCACCTCGGCCGAGGCGTCGTAGCCGGCCAGCGCCGTCACCAGGTTATCGGTCAGCACCGCGACCGATTCGACCGCGCCGGACGCCGCCACCGCAAGCCGGAAAGTGATCGTGCCCTGCACATCCTTGTGCTCCCTGGCCTGTTCGCCCAGCCGGCGCTGGCACTCCAGGATCACCTTGCGCGCCGCGGCGGCGTCCAGCGGACCGGTCACCAGCGGCGAGGTGGCGCGCAGGTGACCGACCAGGGCGATGCGCCCTTCGATCGGATCCATGCTGCCTTCGATGGTCTGGGTGCCGTGCACGATGCGGTCATCGAACAGCAGCAGCTGGTTGAAATGGGCCGGCACCAGTTCGTACAGCACTTCGCCATGGACATGGTGTTTCTTGTAGCTCGGCACGCCGTCGCGCATCAGCAGCGTCTCGCCGCCGGAAAATTTGCGGTTCTGCCAGCGCGTCAGCGAATAGACGAAACCCCAGGTGCCGTTGTGGAAATCACTGTGCAGCCCCAGAGTGCAGCCGTTGACCATCAGGTGCAGGTTGGGCGCACCGGTGGGGATCAGGCCGAGGTTGTCTATGCACCACTGCTTCATGTGCTGCATGAAGCGGCCGAACAGAGGCTCCGGGATCACCTGCTGCGGCACCGTGCGCAAGTAGGTGTACATCTGCGGCGCGCAAAAATACTGCCAGTTGACGGTCTGTTTGTACGAATCCTTGACGCGCGCATCAAAAGCCGTGCGCATGGCCTCCGCTTCTCCGAAAAAATCGCTCACTATGTGCTGGCGCTTGATCATCCTGCCTCCTGCCGAGATATGTTGAAAGATTGTGTTGGCGATTAGGGTCAAAGCGCTCCGTGCGCGCGCATGTCGCCCAGCGCGACCCGTATCTGGCGATTTCCCGAATACGGCCGGCGTCCGTGCGCCAGCAGCAGGTTGTTGACCAGCAGCACGTCGTTGGCCTGGGTCTGGATCCGCACCGAACATTCGTTGAGCGCGGTATCGATAGTCTTGATCCAGTCCGGCGGGATGCTGCTGCCGTCGCCGAAAAACACCGTGCGCGGAAACTTGTCGCGGCTGAAATGCTTGCTCAGCAAGGCCTCCACCTCCGGCGGCAAGGCATCGGGATGATGCAGCAGGATCTGGTTGAACCACGATTCCGTGCCCCGTTCCGGGATTTGCAGCAAGGCCTTGGTGCGATACGACACCGTGACGTCATTCTCGGATGGCGCGTCGATCTCGTGTCCGCTGGCGGCGACCTTCTGCTTCAGCTGCTGCAGGCTGTCGACCTTGAAGAACTGTTCCCACGATGCATCCAGCCCGCGGATGAAGCGGCGTCGGTAGACCAGCCCTTGCTGGCGAAAACGATCCAGCATGGCAGCCGGCAGTTTGCCGGCCACCAGGCGGCCGTCGGACAGGGTCCACTCGCCGCCTTCGGGCGCCGGTTCCAGGCAATAGAACAGCTGCCGTGACGGCCAGCTGCTGGTGTGCGAGGCTTCGTTATGGAACTGGATCTCGAGATGCTTGGGATACGGCGTCGCAAAATAGACATTCTCGCTGGCGCTGGCCAGCGGCAGGTCGCCATAGTGTTTGTAGAGCCTGTCGCAGGCAGATTCCGCGCAGCGCTCGAAGCCTTCGAGTCCGCCGACCTCGAAACCGCGGAACAGGACATAACCATCCGCCCACAGGGCTTCGTCGACCTGCTTGCGGTGCTGCCTGATCCAGGCTGCAAGCGGTTCTTGTCTGGTGCTTGAAATATTCATGGGTTTCCTGGATTGCGAAGTTGAAAAGGAATGCCTGGTCCGATAGCCAGCCTCATGACATGGCGACCAGTATCTGGCGCTGGCCGTCGAACGGCATGCGGCCATGGGCCGCCAATACGTTGTCGACCACCAGCAAATCGCCTTTCTGCCAGCGGAACATGGTCCTGGCGCCACGCATGACTTCGCGCACGGTCGCCAGCGTATCGTTGGCTATGCGGCCGCCGTCGCCGTAATAAGCCGCCATCGGCAAGCCGCTTTCGATCTGCGCGCTGAGGTTGCTCGCCAGCGGCGTGTTGGAGGCATGGAACAGGTGTGCCTGGTTGAACCAGACCAGTTCGCCGGTGACAGGATGGGTGCGCAAGGCCGGCCGGATTTCGCTGATGCGCAAGCCGCCGCTCGCCAGCCATTCAAAACCGATGTCCATGTCGCGGCAATACCCTTCCACCCTGGCCTTGTCGCCGGTGAGAAAAACCTTGGTCCAGGAGTTGTACCTGGATTCGGCCGAGGCCAGGTTGCGCACATACATCAGCTGGCGGCGCTCGAATTCCGAGACGATATCGGCCGGCATCGCGGCCAGGATTTTCCTGGAATCGGCGACCGGGGTTTCGCCGCCGCTGTCCGGCGGCGTATTGCAGAAAAAATACAGCCGCTGCGGCCAGCGGCTGGCGTAGGACATCTCGTTGTGGAGCGGGATCTCCAGGTGTTTTGGATATTCGGTCGAGGTATACACGCCGTCGGCCACCTGGCTGCGCGGCGAGGTGCCGCCGGAATAGTCGCGCAGTGCCGGCGCCATCGCCGCCACCGCCCGCCTGAAGTCTTCCGCATCCTGCAGCGGCAGACCCCTGAGCAGGACAGCGCCCGCCTGCAGCAGCAGCCTGCCCAGCTCCGGGGTTGACACCGCCAGCCACTGGTAGCAATCGGGAAGGTCTGGATCGACTTCCACCAGCGCTGGAAAACCCGTGCCGGCCGTCACCGTTGCCGCGATATTTTCTACAATGTTCTGCATATTGCTTCTCTCCTGAAAACGGCCTCAGCCGAGATACCAGTGTTTGCCGATCTCTTCCACCAGGCGTGCGACATGCGGCGGTTTCAGGATCGACAGATGATCGCTGCCGTCGACATGTAAGGCCCTCAGCCCGGGTTCGAGCCGTCGCCAGGCATCAAGGTCGAGACCCTCATCTTCATCTGCCTGCGCCGCACAGAACAGCAGCGGCAGTCCGCCGAACGGCTGCTGCGCCTGGTAACCGATGCCGCATTGCCGGCAAAACATCTCGATCACCGGTTCGAAGTCTTCCAGGCGCGCCCTGGCCGGAAGCACCCTGGCTTGCTTCATCTTTTCGAACACCAGCAGCACCTGCGACGGCCGGTCGCGGCTGGCGAGATCGGCGGCGCTGACACCCAGGCCGGCGGCGATGTTCAGGTCCATCAACTTGACATATTCATGCATGGCCTGGTCGCGGCCGGCGTGGCCGTGAACACGCGGCGCCTGGGTGTCGACCAGCACCACCGGGGCCACCACGGCGCCTGCCTCGATCAGCTGCCTGGCGATCTCCAGCGCGATCCAGCCGCCGAAGGAATGGCCCAGTAAATGGTAAGGGCCGGCCGGCTGCATCGACCTGATTGCTTCGACATAACGCTGCGCCGCCTCCTGCACCGACGGTGGCATTCCCTCCAGGCCGAGGAAACCCGCCGCCTCCAGTCCGATGAAACTGGCGTCGCCGGCGAATCCGGCGCATAGGTCGAGGAAGGAGGTGGCGTTGGCGCCGGCGCCCGGGATGCAGAACACCTTGCGCGTCTTGGCGCTGCCGGTCCGGATCGCTACCGCGGAAGCGTGCAGTGCCGGTTCGGCAGGCTTTGCCGCCCTGTCGATACCGGCCAGGATGGAAGAGATGGCGCTTCCTACCCGCCCGGCGCGCGCGGGATCCATCATGATGCTCCAGTGGTCGCCGCCGATCGGATGGACTTGCAGCCGCCCGCGCAGGACGGCGCTCCAGCCGTTGGCCGGATCGGAAGACTCCGGCGGATGCGCGGTGAACAGGTGTGCCGCGACATCGAGCGGCTGGGCGTAGTACCGGTGCGCGGCTGCCCTCAGGTTGAACCAGAGCTCAGCTCTGGCCTCGAACTCGCCGCTGCTCATTTCCTTCTTCAGCCAGCGGTTGTCCCTGGCGCAGGCGATGGCCGACGCCAGGTCTGTACTTGCGAGGATTTGCGCAACCTCGTCGTCGGCCAGCTTGTAGCCGAAATATTCGATGAAAGCGACCAGCAGCATCTGCTTGTCGCTCAGGCCGAGTTCCGATATCCCGCGGTCTGCAACGCCGCGATGCCAGCTGTCGATCAGGCCGAGGAATTCCACGCCCTGTCCCTGTTCCAGCAACTGCCTGGCGACTTCGTATGCAAGCACGCCGCCGGCAGACCAGCCGGCCAGGCGATACGGGCCGTCCGGCTGGGCCTGCCTGATGAGCGCGACATAACTTGCGGCCAGCGCTTCGTTGCTGCTGTCGGCGCTGACGGCGTTGCGGTCGGCCCGGATGCCGTAGATGCCGATCTCCTCGTCGATATGGCGGGTGAGGCGCTCATAGGACAGCACCTCGCCGCTAGGTTCGTGGATGAAGATCAGCGGCCGCCGGCTGCCGCCTTTGCGGATGTTGATCCACTGCTCGTTTTCCTGCTTACCGAGTTGCTTCCGGTTGACCGTAATCAGTTGCGCCAGCGTGCTCAGCTCCTGCGCCAGCAGGATATCTTGCAGCGCTACTTCGAAGCCCTTCTGCTTCAGTCCTTCTATCACCTGGAATATCATCAGAGAATAACCGCCGAGATCGAAGAAATTGTCGTGGCGCCCTATCCGTTCCACTCCCAGCAATTCCGACCACAACGTGGCGATCATCTGCTCGATTTCACCCTGCGGTTCGGTGTAAGCCTGCTGCGCCAGGCCCTGCCCGTCCGGCGCCGGCAGCGCTTTACGGTCCAGCTTGCCATTCGGCGTCAGGGGCAAAGCCGGCAACGGCACGAAAGCGACCGGCAGCATATATTCCGGCAACTTCTCGCCGAGAAGCGCACGCAGCCGGACCGGATCCGGCGCGGCGGCGTCCTGCACGGCCACGAAATATGCCACAAGTCGTTTGTCGCCCGGACTGTCTTCGCGGGCGATAACTACCGCTTCCCGCACGCCCGCCGTCTGCAGCAGCTGCGCTTCGATCTCGCCCAGTTCGATGCGGAAGCCGCGCAGCTTGACCTGGAAATCGTTGCGGCCGAGATAGGCTATGCTGCCGTCCTCGCGCCAGCGCCCAAGGTCGCCGGTCTGATACATACGGCCATTGGCCTCGGCCGCAAAGGGATCGTGCAGGAAACGTTCGGCGGTCAGCTCCGGCCGCTCGAGGTAACCGCGCGCCACACCGGCGCCGCCGATGTAGATTTCGCCGACGCAGCCCAGCGGCACCGGTTGCCGCTCCCGGTCCAGCAGGTAGATGCGCGCACCCGGCATGACATGGCCGATATGCGGCCGGCGGCCGTCGACCAGCCCGCAGCTGGCGTCGACGCTGCACTCCGTCGGGCCGTACATGTTGAAGAACAGGACATCGTCAACGGCGGCCAATGCTGCCCAGGTGGCGCTATCGATCGCCTCGCCGCCCAGCAGCAGCTTGCGCAGCGTCGGCGCCCGGCCTGTGAGGAAACCCGCGGCCTGCATGGTGCGCAGATGCGAGGGCGTGCATTCCATCGCCTCGATGTCGTGCTGCTCAAGGAAAGCCAGCAATTCTTCGGCGTTGAGGCGGGTCGCCTCGGGCACCAGGTACAAGGTCCGGCCCCAGGCCAGCTGTCCCCACGCTTTGACCGCCATGTCGAAACCGAAGGAAGAATTCCAGGCGATGCGACGGCAATCCGGCTGCAGGCCGTGGATGTTTTGTTCCATGCCATGCAGGAAATTGAGCAGGTTGCGATGCTCGATCATCACGCCCTTGGGCATGCCGGTGGAGCCCGAGGTGTAGATGAGATAGGCCAGGTGCGAGCCGGACAGGCCGGCCTCGCCAGCATCCGGATTGTTTACCGGCGCGGCGCCCCAGGGCGAATTTTCCCAAGGCGTAGCATCCAGCGTCAAGCAAGCACAGCCTTCCGTCAGTTCGAAGCGCGAGCGCAGTTTCTCCTGGGTCAGCAGCGCCACCGATGCGCTGTCGTGCAGCATGTGGGCCAGCCGTTCGTCGGGATAGACCGGGTCCAAAGGCACATAAGCGCCACCCGCTTTCAGCGTAGCCAGCAGCGCTACCACCAGCTCCAGGCTGCGCTCGACACAGATCGCAACCCGTTGGTCCGGACCGACGCCGAAGCGGCGCAGGTGATGCGCCAGCTGGTTGGCGCGCTGGTTGAGTTCGCGGTAGCTCAGGCGCTCGCCCTGGAATTCCAGCGCCACCGCATCGGGCTGTGCCGCTGCCTGCTGTTCGAACATGGCATGCACCAACATGTCTTGCCGCGGTTCGCGATGCACGGTGTTGAAAGCGCGGTTGAAAGTGTCCAGCACCAAGCTGCGTTCGGCTTCGCCCAGCAGGTCGATCTGGTCGACTGCCTGGCTTTCGTCTTCAACCATGCCCAGCAATACAGCTTGCAGATAACCCCAATGACGGCGAATCGTCGCTTCATCGAACAGCGCGGTGGCGTAATTCAGCTGGCCGCAGATCTGTTCACCGTCTTCACGCAGCTCCAGCGACAGTTCGAACTGGGCGCTGTCCGGCGCACCGCCTACGTTTTCCACCGTCAGCTGCGGCAATTCAAACGCCACCTTGGGCGTGTTGTGCCAGGACAGCATCACCTGGAACACCGGATGGTGCGCCATCGAACGCAGCGGATTGAGCGCTTCCACCAGCCGCTCGAACGGTACATCCTGAAGGCTCTGCGCCTGCACTGCGGTCTGCCGCACCTGAGCCAGCAAGGCCTGCACACTGGGGCGTCCTGCCAGGTCGACCTTGAGCGCCTGAGTATTGACGAAGAAACCGATCAGCGCTTCCACCTCGACCCGGTTGCGCCCGGCATGGGAGCTGCCGATAACCACCTGTTCCTGGCCGCTCAGACGCGCCAGCACCGTCGCCCAGGCTGCCAGCATGGTCATGTACAAGGTAGTGCCGTGGCGTTGGCTGAGTGCTTTCAGGTCTCGGCTGAGTCGACTGTCCAGGGCGATTTCGATATTCGCGCCACGGTAATCCTGGATCGCCGGACGCGGCCGGTCGGTGGGTAGGTCGAGCAGGCCGGGTGCGCCGCGCAGCTGTTGCACCCACTGCTGCAGTTGCTGTTGCAGCAGCGGCCCCTGCAGCCATTGCCGCTGCCACACGCCGTAATCGGCATACTGGATGGCCAATGGCGGCAAAGGGTCGGGCTGGCCTGCGCGCATTGCTTCGTAGAGGGCTGAAAACTCGCGCGCCAGCACGCCGCCCGACCAGCCGTCGGAGATGATGTGGTGCATGGTGACCAGCAGCACATGGTCGTCCGCGCCCAGCCGCAGCAGCCGGCCGCGGATCAGCGGACCAAGCGCCAGGTCGAACGGCAGGCCAGCCTCTTGTCGGCAGATCTGTTCCAGTTCGGCGTCGCTCGCACCTCCCAGCTCCTGTTGCACCAGCGTGAACCCGTGCGCCTCGTCGATCACCTGGCGCGCCTGGCCGCCGATGCCGACAAAACGCGTGCGCAGCACTTCATGGCGCTCGACGATGCGGTCCAGCGCAGCTTGCAGCGCCGCCTTGTCCAGCACGCCGCGCAGCCGCACCGCATCGGGGATGTGATAAGCCTTGCTGGCTTCCGGATCGACCCGGGCAATGAACCACAGCCGCTGCTGGGCGAACGATAGCGGCAGCGGCGCCGAGCGGTCGGCCCTGGCGATGGCGCTAAGCGTGTTCTGGCCCGCTTCTGCCACTTCATGGGCCAGTTCGTCCAGCTGCGGATGGGTAAACAGCGCAGTCAGCTGCAGCTCGATGCCCAGCCGTTCGCGCAGTTGCGAGATCAGGCGCACCGCCAGCAGCGAGTGGCCGCCCAGTTCGAAGAAATTATCGTGGCGGCCGACACGCTCGACGCCCAGCAGGTCCGACCATATCTCGGCCAGGGTCTGTTCGATGTCGCCGATGGTCGCCTCATAGGTGCGATGGATGAAAGCCTGCCCTTCGGGCGCCGGCAGCGCATTGCGGTCCAGCTTGCCGTTTGGCGTCAGCGGCAATGCCTGCAGCGTCACAAAAGCCAGCGGCAGCATGTACTCGGGAAGTTTCTCACCCAGCTGCGCACGCAAGGCGGCGGGATCTAGTCCGGCAGTTTCCTGATCTCCCACCACATAGGCAATCAGGCGCTTGTCGCCCGTTGCGTCTTCGCGCGCAATCACCGCTGCTTCGCGCACGCCGGCCAGCCGCGACAGCTGCGCCTCGATCTCGCCCAGCTCGATGCGGAAGCCGCGGATCTTGACCTGGAAATCGTTGCGGCCGAGATAGGCGATTGAGCCGTCGTCGCGCCAGCGGCCCAGGTCGCCGCTCTTGTACAATCGTTCTCCAGCGGCAAACGGGTCATCGATGAAGCGTTCCGCCGTCAATCCAGGCTGCTGCAGGTAGCCGCGCGCCACTTGCACGCCGCCGATGTAGATCTCGCCGGCGACGCCCAGCGGCACCGGCCGCAGATGCGCGTCCAGCAGGTAGATGCGGCAATTGTCGAGCGGCCGGCCGATAGGCGGCAAATCCTCCCAGGAGGTAGACGGCGCTGCCAGCACCTGGGCGCTAACCACGTGGCTTTCGGTAGGCCCGTAATGGTTGTGCAGCCGGGCCCCGCCGTCATGTTCGAACAAACGCCGGATCGCCGGTGTGATGCGCAGCTGTTCGCCTGCCGTGATCAGGTCCTGCAAGGCCGGCAGCGGCGCGGCCTGCTGCGACCACAGCTCGCTCAGGCTGTTCAGCGCAATGTAAGGCAGGAACAGGCGTTCGATCGCCTGGCTGCTGATCCAGGAAGCCAGCGCCGGCAAATCCTGGCGCAACGATTCATTCAGCAGCACCAGCGTGCCGCCGCCGGCCAGGGTCGAGAATATTTCCTGGAAGGCGACATCGAAGCCGAGGGCCGCGAACTGCAAGGTGCGCGCCGCCTGCGGCAATATGCCGCGCTGCCAGTTCAGCAGGTTGACCAGGCCGCGGTGCGGCATGGCTACGCCTTTCGGCTGGCCGGTGGAACCGGAGGTATAGATGACATAAGCCAGGTGCGAGGTCTGCAGGGTAATCAGCTCAGGGCTCGGGTCCGAGGTGGACGCCTGGCCCCAGGCGGACTGCTCCCATGCTGCCTGGTCCAGCACCAGGCGGATAGCGGCTGGCGGCGTCTCGATGCGCGCACCGAAGTTTTCCTGCGTCAGCAGCGCAAGCGGTGCACTGTCGCCCAGCATGTGCGCCAGGCGCTCGCCGGGGTATGCCGGATCGAGCGGCACGTAGGCGCCGCCGGACTTCAGCGTGGCAAGGATGGCGATCACCATCAGCGGTCCGCGTTCCAGGCAGATCGCCACCCGGTCGTCAGGACCGACGCCAATGCCGCGCAAATGATGGGCCAGCTGGTTGGCCTGCTGGTTGAGCTGGCGGTAGCTGAGTCGTTGCTGCTCGTATTCGACAGCGACGGCGTCGGGGCTGCGTGCCGCTTGCTGTTCGAACAGCACATGCACCAGGTTTGCGCCGCCGGGTTCGCATGCGCTGTTGTTGAGGCCGTGCAGCACTTGATCCCGTTCGCTGGCGGGCAGCACCTCGATTGCGTGCATCGGCGTCTGCGGCGCGTTTTCCAGTGCATGGACCAGCCCTTCCAGCACTGTTTGCACGAAGCCGCAGATGCGTTCCGCCGAGATGGTGTCGACGATCTCTGCGGTCAACGTAAAGCCTTGTCCCAGGTCATCGACGTGCAGCACAAACGGATAGTTGGTGCGGTCGCGGCTTTCCAGGTAGCGGATGCCGTCGATGACGGCGCCGCCGCCTGCATTTTCCGGTCGGCTGTAGCGATAGTTCAGCAAGGCCGAGAACAGCGGCGTGTTGGGCGGCATGGCGCTGCAGCGCTGCGCCAGGGTCAGCGAGGCATGTTCGTGGTGCAGCAATTCGATCAGCGCGCCATTGACCTGCTTCAGGCTCTGCTCGGCTCCCAACTCTCCCAGCCGTACCCGCAGCGGCAGCGTATTGATGAACATGCCCATGGCGCGGTCGGCGCCTGCGCCGCCCTGCATGCGGCCGAACAGCACGGTACCGAACACCACGTCGTCACGGCCGGTGCAGGCGGCCAGCACTTGCGCCCAGGCCAGGTGGAAAATGCTGGCCGGACTGACGCCGCGGCTGCGCGCCAGCCGCCGCAGCCGACCCGCCAGCGCATCCGGCACTGGCAGCTTGGACTGCACCGCATTGGCGCCATTGCCCTGCACATCCAGCAAGTCGAAAGGTGCGGTCGGCTGATCCACGTCGCCCAGCATCTGCCGGAAAAAAGCTTCGTGTTCCGCGGCGCTGGTGCCCAGGCGCGCCTGGGCGACGAAGTTGCTGAACGGCACCGGCTGCGGCAGCTCGGCCTGGCGATCTTGCAAAATCAGCACCACTTCCTGCACCAGCAATTCCAGGCTGATGTGATCCAGCGCCAAATGGTGGTACAGCAGCTGCAGCAGCCAGCGCTGTCCGTCAGGATCGAAGGCGGCAAAACCCTTCATCAGCGGCGCCTGGCGCACGTCGAGCCGGAAGCGGCGCGGATCCGCATGCGCCTGCAGCTGTGCCTGTAGTTGTATCGATGATTCGCCGCTGTCGAAGGCCATCACCTCGACATCCAGCCGCGCCTGGCGCCAGACTACCTGCACCGGTTCCGCCAGGCCGTCCCAATGGACGGCGGTGCGCAAGACGTCCTGGCGTGCGATCACCTGATCCATAGCCGCCACGAAGCGATCCAGCAGCTCCTTGCTGTCGAAGTCCATCAGCAAGCGCGTCAGATAGGCGTCGCCTTTTTGCTGCAGCAGATGATGAAAGAGGATTCCTTCCTGCAGCGGCGCCAGCGGGTAGATGTCCTGGATATTTGCGGCGCCGCCCGGCGTCGCCTCGACGATCCTGTCGATCTGCGCCGGCTCCAGCCGCACCAGGGGCAGCATCTCCGGCGTGATCCTGGGCGGCGGCGCGGCCGGCTGCCCTAGCGGGATGACGGCGGCCCAGCTCAGCAGCGCTTGCTTGTGCAGTTTCAGCGACGCCATCATGGCTGGCGTCAGGACGCCGCGCGGCGCCTTGATCACCAGCTCGCCATCTTCAACGCGGACGCTGATCTTGCTCTCTTCCAGCAGCTCGATCAGTGCTTCCGCTTCCGTTGCGCTCACAGCTTTCATAGTCTGAACTCCTCGGTTTCTTGTTCTGAATCCAACACTGCCAACTGTGCCGGGATGGTGTTGCGAGCCGGGCTGATGTCGGGGGTGCCCGGCATCAGCGACGGCGCGACCGCCGCCGCCATTGCGGCCAGGCTGGGCTGGGCAAACAAGGCGCGGATATCGATAGCCCAGCGGCGGCGGCGTAGATGCTCCAGCAGTTGCACCGCCAGCAGCGAGTGGCCGCCGAGCTCGAAGAAACTGTCGTGCCGTCCCACCCGCTCGACACCCAGCAGTTCGCTCCAGATCTGCGCCAGGACCAGTTCAATCTCGCCGGCCGGTGCTTCGTAGGTCTGGCGGTTAAAGGCATCGCCCTCAGGCGCGGGCAGCGCCTGGCGGTCGAGTTTGCCGTTGGCTGTCAGCGGCAAGGAATCGAGCAGCACATAGGCAGCCGGCAGCATGTAATCAGGCAAGCTCATCCCCAGCCGCGCACGCAGTAACGCCGGATCCAGCTGGCCGGCATCCGGCTCGGCCACTATGTAGGCCACCAGCCGCTGGCTGCCCAGGCCGTCCTCGCGCGCGACAACCACTGCTTCGCGCACGCCGGCGATAGTGGCCAGCTGGACATCGATCTCGCCAGGCTCGATGCGGAAGCCGCGAATCTTTACCTGGAAATCGTTGCGGCCCAGGTAGTCGATGGTGCCGTCATCGCGCCAGCGGCCGAGATCGCCGGTCTTGTAGATGCGACCGCCTTCGACGAAAGGATCGGCCAGGAAACGCTGCTCGCTCAGCGCCGGCTGGTTCAGGTAGCCGCGCGCCACCTGCACGCCGCCGATATAGAGTTCGCCCGCCACTCCAATCGGCGCCGGCCGCATGTGTTGATCCAGCAGGTAGATGCGGGTGTTGGCGATCGGCTTGCCGATCGGCACCGATGCAGCTTCGTCTGCAATGCAGGTCCAGGCGGTGACGTCTACCGCCGCTTCAGTCGGCCCGTACAGGTTATGCAAGCCAACATGCGGCAATTGCGCAAGGAATTGCCGCGCCAATGGCGCCGGCAGCGCCTCACCGCTGCATATCACCCTGGCCACGCTGGCGCAGGCAGATGCCGCTTCGTCATGGTTCAGGAAAACCTGCAGCATGGACGGCACGAAATGCAGCGTGGTTACGCCGCTGCCGCGGATCAGCTCGCTGAGGTAGGACGGATCCTTGTGCCCGCCCGGGCGCGCCATCACCAGCTGCGCGCCGGCCATCAGCGGCCAGAAGAATTCCCAGACCGATACATCAAAGCTGAACGGCGTTTTTTGCAGCACTACGTCATGCATATCCAGGCGATAAGCCTGCTGCATCCACTGGATGCGATTGACGATGCCCCGATGTTCGTTCATCACGCCTTTCGGCTGGCCGGTGGAGCCGGAGGTGTAGATCACGTAGGCAAGATGGTTTTCCGTCAATCCAAGTTCGGCGGCAACAAGATTACTTTCGTCGCCCTTGTGGTTTAGCGGATCGGTATCCGGCACCAGCAGCCGCGCCTGTCGCCCAGGCAGGCGGCTGGCCAGGTTCGCCTCGGTAAGTACCGTCACCGGCGCGCAGTCGCGCAGCATATGCTCCAGGCGCGTATCCGGATAGGCCGGGTCCAGCGGCACATAAGCGCCGCCGGCCTTGAGCGTCGCCAGCAAGGCCACCACCATCGCCGCGCTGCGTTCCAGGAAGATGCCGACCCTGGCGTCCGGCCCTACGCCCAGCGCACGCAGGCGCCGCGCCAGGTGGTTGGCCCTGGCGTTGAGCGCGGCA
This sequence comes from Collimonas fungivorans, assembly GCF_001584145.1. NCBI lineage: Bacteria > Pseudomonadati > Pseudomonadota > Betaproteobacteria > Burkholderiales > Oxalobacteraceae > Collimonas > Collimonas fungivorans. The sequence goes on from NZ_CP013232.1 coordinate 2,941,741, forward strand.
TAGCTCAGGCAGCGTTCTTCGCACCGCACGGCAATGGCCTGTGGCTGTCGCACCACCTGCTGCTCGAACAGCTGGTGCAGCAACAAATGCCGCGGGTACTCGGTCGCCGTGCGATTGAAACCATGGATCAGCTGGTGGCGCTCGGCGGCGGGCATGGCCTCGATTGCCTGCAGTGGCATGTACGGTGCTTGTTCCAGCGCCTGCACCAGGCTGCGCAAGACTTGCTGCATGAAATCGCAGATCCGCGGCGCCGATACGCTGACATCGATTTCTGCGCACAGGTCGAAACCCGCGCCAAGGTCGTCGACATGCAGCACAAAGGGGTAGTTGGTGCGGTCGTGACCGCCCAGGTGCTGTATGCCTTCCATCGCCGTACTGTCTGCACCGCCCTCGTGGCTGTAACGGTAATTGAGCAGGCTGGTGAACAGCGGCAAGTTCGCCGGCAGGCCGCTGCAGCGCTGGACCAGGGTCAGCGATGCATGTTCGTGCCGCAGCAGTTCGATCAGCGCGGCATGGGTCTGCCTTAGCCCTTGTTCCACGCTGAGCCGCTCCAGCCGCACGCGCAACGGCAAGGTGTTGAGGAACATGCCCATGGCGCGCGCTGCTCCGGCACCGCCTTGCAGGCGGCCAAACAGTACGGTGCCGAACACCACGTCGTCGCGTCCGGTGAGACACGCCAGCGTCTTGGCCCATGCCAAGTGAAACAGGCTGGCGCAGCTTACGCCCGCGGCTTGCGCCTGTTGCCGCAAGCGCTGCGCCAAAGCCGGTTCCAGGCGCGACCTGGCTTGCCGTACATTGCTGCCGTCGCCCTGGACATCGAGCAGACCGAACGGCGCCGTCGGCTGCTCCACATCGCCCAGCTCCCGGCGAAAATAGGCCTCATGCTCAGCCGATCCCATGCCTTGCCTCGCCTGTGCCACGAAATGGCGGAATGGCACGGCAGCCAACAGCTCAGCCTGCCGCCCCTGCAGAATCAGCATGATCTCCTGCACCAGCAGCTGCGATGCAGTGTGGTCCAGCACCAGGTGATGGTGCAGCAGCTGCAGCAGCCAGGATTGGGTTGTGCCATCAGGTATTGCATAGGCGCGCAGCATAGGCGCCTGGCGCACATCGAGGCGGACGCGGCGCGGATCGGCATGTGCCAACAGCTGAGCCATTGCATCGTCGGCGTCGGCATCGAAGCTTAACGTCTGGATTGCAAGGCTGGCCTGGCGCTGGACCAGCTGGACCGGCTCCTTCAAGCCTTCCCAATGTACCGCGGTACGCAAGATGTCGTGTCGGGCGATAACCTGGTTGAGCGCCTGCACGAAGCGGTCCAGCCTTTGCCTGCTGTCGAAGCTCAGCAGAGTGGGCAGTACATAAGCGTCTCTTGCGCCTTGCAGGCGGTGGTGGAAGAGTATGCCCTCTTGCAGCGGCGCCAGCGGGTAGATGTCCTGGATATTGGCTGCGCCGCCCGGCGTGGCTTGCGCCAGCGCTTCGATTTGCGCCGGTTGCAGTTCCAGCAGCGGCAGCATGGCTGGGGTGATAAGTTGAGTCCCCACGGGGATGACGTAGCCCGCAGTATCCGTGGCCGCACGTTGCTGCAGCAGTGAGATGAGATCGCTCTTGTGGCTGCGCAGCGAAGCGATCAGGTCGCTGTCGGCCAGCAATTTCTGGTCGCCGACCACGGACAGCTTGTCGCCGTCGGCCCGCAAGGTGATGCCGATGGCATCTAGTGTATCCAGCAAATCTCGCGCGCTCATAGCACGATCTCCTCGAGTTGAATGGTGGCGCTGGCCAAATGGGCCAGGGTCGGCGCGTTGAAGATCATCTGCACATCGACCTGGAGCTGCTTTTCGCTCATGTTGTGGATCAGCTGGATCGCCAGCGCCGAGTGGCCGCCGAGTTCGAAGAAATTGTCGTGGCGCCCGACCCGTTCGACCCCGAGCAGCTGGCCCCAGATCGTCGCCAGCGCCTGTTCCGTCGGACCGGCAGGCGCTTCGTAACCCTGCTGCGCCAGGCCCTGCCCGTCCGGCGCCGGCAAGGCCTGGCGGTCAAGCTTGCCGTTGGCGGTCAGCGGCAGCGCCGCCAGGCTCACGTAAGCTGCCGGCAGCATATAGTCCGGCAGCTGCTCGCTCAGTTGTGCGCGCAGTTCGCCAGGTGCCGGAGCGGCCATGGCGGAATCCGGCACCACGTATGCCACCAGCCGCTGGCCGCCGGGACTGTCCTCGCGCGCCGTCACGGCTGCCTCGCGCACGCCGGGCAGCAGCATCAGCCTGGCCTCGATCTCGCCCAGTTCGATGCGGAAACCGCGGATCTTGACCTGGAAGTCGTTGCGGCCGAGGTATTCGATCGTGCCGTCCTGCCGCCAGCGGCCCAGGTCGCCAGTCTTGTACATGCGCGCGGCGGCAGTGGCCGCGAACGGATCGTCGAGAAACCGTTCCGCCGTCAGTTGCGGCCGGTGCAAGTAACCGCGCGCCACGCCGGCGCCGCCGATGTAGATTTCACCGGTCACGCCCAACGGCACCGGCTGACGGTATGGGTCCAGCAGGTAGATGCGGGCGTTCGGCATTACGCTGCCGATCTGCGGGATGTCGCCGGCGACCGCTCCGCAAGCAGCGTCGACGCTGCATTCGGTCGGTCCGTACATATTGAAGAAGCTAACGGTTTCTTCCCTGCCCAGGGTGCGCCAGGTCGCCGCATCGATCGCTTCGCCGCCCAGCAGCAACTTGCGCAGCGTATGTCCTCGTTCCTGAGGAAAACCGGCGCCCAGCATCATGCGCAGCTGCGACGGCGTGCATTCCATGGCATCGATGGCGTGTTTTTCGATGAAACCGAGCATTGCGTCTGCGCTGAGGCGAGTGTTTTCCGGAACGAGGAAAACCGTGCGCCCCATCGTCAGCTGGCCCCAGGCTTTGACAGCCATGTCGAAACCGAACGACGAATTCCAGGCAATGCGGCGGCAATCTGGCTGCAAGCCGTGGATGCGTTCTTCCAGCCCGCGCAGGAAAGTCAGCACGTTGCGGTGTTCCACCATCACGCCTTTGGGCGTGCCGGTGGAACCTGAAGTGTAGATGACGTAAGCCAGGTGCGAAGCGTCCAGTCCGGCCGCGCCGGGATCGGGATTGTGCGTCGGCGCCGCGGCCCAGGGCGATTGCTGCCACGCCGTGCCATCCAGCAACAGCGCCGTGCAGCCTTGTGGCAGGCGCAGTCGGTCATGCAGCCGCGCCTGAGTCAGCAGCACGACCGGCGCACTGTCTTCCAGCATGTGCGCAAGGCGCTGGTCGGGATGGATCGGGTCCAGCGGCACATAAGCGCCGCCGGCCTTCAGCGTGGCGATCAGCGCTACCGCCAGGTCCAGGCTGCGCTCCAGGCACAAGGCGACGCGATCGTCGGGCCTTACGCCCAGGCTGCGCAAGTGGTGCGCCAGCTGGTTGGCGCGCTGGTTGAGTTCGCCATAGCTTAGTTGCCCACTCAGTTTCCCATCTTCATACACCAGCGCTATCGCATCGGGATGTTCCGCCGCTTGTTGTTCAAACAAGCCATGCACCAGTGCGCCGGCGGGATAGGCGCGCTGCTTATCGTTGAATGTCTCCAGCAGCTGGCTGCGCTCGGCCGCGTCGAGCAGTGCGATCCGTTCGACCGGCTGGCTATCGTCGGCGGCCATGGCGCGCAGCATCGCTTGCAGGTAACCCCAGTGGCGCTGCACCGTGGCCTGGTCGAACAGAGCGCTTGCGTAATTGAACTGGCCGACGATGCGATCGCCGGCTTGCTCCAGGTCCAGCGACAGATCGAATTGCGCACTGCCGGCGCCGCTGCCGACGCTTTCGAAGCTCAATCCTTCCAGCTCAAGGCGCGTCTCGGGCGTGTTCTGCCATGCCAGCCGGACCTGGTAGATGGGGTTGTAGGCCATCGAACGCACCGGATTAATCGCTTCCACTACCTGTTCGAACGGCACATCGCGATGGTTTTGCGCCTGCAAGGAAACCTGCCTGGCCTGCGCCAGCAGCTGACGCACATCGGACTGCCGGTCGAGCTTGAAGCTAAGCGCCTGGGCGTTGACGAAAAAACCGATCAACGGTTCCAGTTCGGTCCGGTAGCGGCCAGCCACCGAACTGCCGATCACCACCTGCGCCTGCCCACTGAGTCGCCCCAGCACTGCCGCCCAGGCCGCCAGCACGGTCATGTACAAGGTGACGCCATGGCGCCGGGCCAGCACTTTCAGGCCGCGGCTGAGTTCTTCGTCCAGGGCTACATCGATGGACGCGCCGCGATAGTCCTGGATATCCGGCCGCGGCCGGTCCGTCGGCAGGCTGATCAGCCCGGGAGCGCCATGCAGCTGCCCTGTCCAGTATTGCAGCTGTTGTTGCAGCAGCGGTCCTTGCAGCCACTGCCGTTGCCATGCCGCGTAGTCGGCATACTGGATGGCCAGCGGCGGCAGCGGATCGGCTGCACCATGGCGCATGGCTCGGTACAGCGCAGAAAATTCCCGCGCCAGCACGCTCAGGGACCAGCCATCGGAAATGATATGGTGCATGGTCAGCAACAGCACGTGATCGTCGTCGCCCAGGCGCAGCAGGCGGCCGCGGATCAGCGGGCCGCGCGCCAGGTCAAACGGCTCGACCGCTTCCTGCCGGTAAATCCGCTTCAGCTCGTCCGGGCCGGCGCCGGAAAAATCCCTTTGCGAAAGTGCAAAACCGCTTGGCGCATCGATCACCTGGCAGGGTTGTCCATCGACGCTGACAAAACGGGTCCGCAGTATTTCGTGCCGTTCGACGATGCGATCCATGGCAGCCTGCAGCGCCTTCCGGTCCAGCGCGCCGCGTAGCCGCAATGCGCCGGGGATATGGTAGGCGGGACCGGCCTGCGCATCGATCTGGGTGACATACCACAAGCGTTGCTGGGCATGGGACAGCGGCATGGGCCTGGAACGATCCGTCGCTGTGATGGCGCTCAAGGTGCTCCGCCCTGCCGCGGCGACGTCACGCGCCAGCTCTGCCAGTTGCGGATGCGCAAACAGCGCGGCCAGCGGCAATTCAATCTCCAGGCGCTGACGCAATTGCGAGATCATGCGCACTGCCAGCAGCGAATGGCCGCCCAGTTCAAAAAAACTGTCCTGGCGGCCGACGCTTTCGACGCCAAGCAGGCCTGACCAGATTTGCGCCAGAATCTGTTCTATCTCGCCTAACGGTTCCTCGTAGACACGGCGGATGAAGGCATCGCCTTCCGGCGCCGGCAGCGCCCTGCGGTCCAACTTGCCGTTCGGCGCCAGCGGCAACATCTCCAGCGGCACATAAGCCGCCGGCAGCATATAGTCCGGCAACTGCGCGCTCAGCAAGGCTCGCAGCTGGGCCGGGTCGGGCCTCGATGCGCCTGTCGCGGCGACCAGGTAAGCCACCAGCCGCTGCTCGCCCGGCCGGTCCTCGCGGGCGATCACCACCGCTTCGCGTATGCCGGCGATGCGCGACAATTGCGCCTCGATTTCACCCAGTTCGATGCGGAAACCGCGGATCTTGACCTGGAAGTCGGTGCGGCCGAGGAATTCGATAGTGCCGTCTGCGCGCCAGCGCCCCAGGTCGCCGCTCTTGTACATGCGCGCTGCCGGCTTGCCCGCGAACGGATCGCGGACGAAACGTTCATTCGTCAGCTGTGGACGATGCAAATAACCCCGTGCGACGCCGGCGCCGCCGATACAGATTTCACCAGCCACGCCGATAGGCACTGGCTGGCCGTGCGCATCCAGCAGATAGATGCGGACGCCGGGCAACGGCCGCCCGATACTGGCGACGCCGTCCAGCGGTCCGCACCGCGCGACAGTTGCATTGATCGTGGTTTCCGTCGGGCCGTAGGCATTGTTCAGCGCCGGGCGATGGCCTTCACGCAGCCACCACGCCGCGATTGCAGCCGCGCTTGCGGCATCGCCGCCAATGACAATCTGGCGCAGCTGCGGCGGAATGGCAACGTCGGTTTCCTGCGCCAGGCGCTGCCAGAACAACGTCGGCAGGTTGGCGACGGTCAGCCTGTGGTCCGCGCACAGCTGGCACCAGCGTTGCGGATCGGTGATCCAGGCATCGCTGCGCAGCACCAGTGTGGCGCCGTGCAACAAGGCGCCGAAGATTTCTTCCGCGGCGACGTCGAAACTCAGCGCGGAGAATTGCAACACCCGGTCATCCGGCTGGAATGCATAGAGGCTGTTCAGGGCCGCCGCCTGATGGCTGAGCTGACGATGTTCCACCATCACGCCCTTGGGGACGCCGGTGGAGCCGGAAGTGTAGATAACGTAAGCCAGATGCGCAGGATTCAGTGCGATCTCGGCCGGATCGGGATTGTGCATCGGGCATGCCGCCCAGGGTGAATGTTCCCATGGCGTTTCGTCTATCGCCACGGTTGGCGTGCCCGGCGGCAGCCGTCCGCGCAAGCTGGCCTGAGTCAGCAGCGCGGCCGGCGCGCTGTCCTCCAGCATCTGGGCCAGGCGCTGGCGGGGATGGACCGGGTCCAGCGGCACATAGGCGGCGCCGGCTTTGAGCGTGGCGATCACGGCCACTACCATGTCGATGCCGCGTTCCAGGCACAGAGCGACGCGGTCGTCGGGCCGCACGCCTAGCTGGCGCAGGTAGTGCGCCAATTGGTTGGCGCGCCGGTTGAGCGCGCCATAGCTCAGTTTCCGGCCCTCGTGTTCCAGCGCGACCGCCTCCGGATGCCGGGCTGCCTGCTGCTCGAACAGCGCATGCACCAGGGTGTTGGTGGAATCATTGAGATCGGAATTGTTGAAGTCATGCAGCAGTCGCCTGCGTTCAGCTTCGCCGAGCAGTGCAATCCCGCCGACAGCCTGCTCGTCGTCCGCAACCATGCCGCGCAATATCGCCTGCAGGTAATCCCAGTGACGCCGCACCGTGGCCGGATCGAACAAGGCAGTGGCATAGTTCAGCTTGCCGGCGATGTGGCCGCCGACCTCTTCCAGGTCCAGCGCCAGGTCGAATTGCGCGCTGCCAGGCAGGCTCTCCACGCGCTCCACCGACAGGTCTGCCAAGGCAAGCTTCACCTGTGGCGTGTTATGCCAGGTCAGCATCAGCTGGAACAGCGGATGATGGGCCATCGAACGTACGGGATTGAGCACCTCCACTATTTGTTCGAACGGCACGTCCTGGAACTGTTGTGCCCGCAACGCCGTTTTCCTGGCCTGCGCCAGCAACTCTTTGACAGTGGGCGCTTGGTCCAGGTCGAACTTGAGTGCTTGCGTATTGATGAAAAAACCGATCAGCGATTCCGCCTCGGCCCGGCTGCGGCCGGCATGGGAACTGCCGAGCACGACTTGCGGCTGTCCGCTCAGCCGCGCCACCAGAGCCGCCCAGGCCGCCAGCACAGTCATGTACAAGGTTGCGCCATGCCTGCGGCCGAGTTCCTTTAATGCCTGGCTTAGTCCGGCGTCCAGCGCAACCTCGATGCTGGCGCCATGGTAGTCCTGCAGCGCCGGGCGCGGGCGATCGGTGGGCAGGCTCACCAGTTCGGGAGCGCCGCGCAGCTGTTCCGCCAGTGCGCCAAGCTGCTGTTGCAGCAGCGGCCCTTGCAGCCATCGGCGCTGCCAGGCTGCATAGTCGGCATACTGGATCGCCAGCGGCGGCAACGGATCCGGCTGGCCGTCGCGCATGGCGCTGTACAAGGCCGACAGCTCATGCATCAGCAGGCTCAGCGACCAGCCATCCGAGATGATGTGATGCATGACTACCAGCAGCACATGATCGTCGGCGCCCAGGCGCAGCAGGCGGCCGCGGATCAGCGGCCCTGCAGCCAGGTCGAAAGGTTCGGCTGCCGCCTGTTTGCAAAGGTTTTCCAGTGCGTGCGGGGCAAGGCCTTCGGCATCCTGCTGTGCCAGCAAGAATCCGCGTGCGGGAGTGATCAGCTGAGACGGCTGGCCGTCGGTGCTGACAAAACAAGTGCGTAACGCTTCATGTCGTTCGATAATCCGGTCCAGGGCGGCCTTCAGCGCCGGCTGGTCAAGCACTCCGCGCAAGCGCAGGGCCCCGGGGATGTGATAGGCAGCACTGGCTTGGGAATCGACGCCGGCAATGAACCACAACCGCTGCTGGGCGCAGGAAAGCGGCAGCGGGCCGGAGCGATCGGCCGGCATGATGTCGCTCAGGGTGTTCTGGCCTGCTTCGGCCACCTCCAGCGCCAGTTCGGCCAGCTGCGGATGTGCGAATAGGACGGCCAAAGGCAGTTCGATATCCAGCCGCTGGCGCAGCTGCGAGATGAGGCGGATAGCCAGCAGCGAATGTCCGCCCAGTTCGAAGAAATGGTCATGGCGGCCGATACGTTCAACGCCGAGCAGCTCCGACCAGATCTGAGCCAGCGCCTGTTCGATCTCGCCCTGCGGCGCCTCGTAGGCGCGCTGGATGAAAGCGTCTCCTTCCGGCGCCGGCAGCGCCTTGCGGTCAAGTTTGCCGTTAGGCGTCAGCGGCAACGATGCCAGCATCACATACGCTGCCGGCACCATGTATTCCGGCAGCTGCGCCTTGAGTTGTTCACGCAGTTCGGCCGGATCGAGAGGCGACACACCCGGCTCAGCCACCAGGTAGGCCACCAGGCGCTTGTCGCCCGGACTGTCTTCCCGAGCAATCACCACTGTTTCGCGTATACCTTCGATGCGCGACAGCTGTGCTTCGATCTCGCCCAATTCAATGCGGAAACCGCGGATCTTGACCTGAAAGTCGTTACGGCCAAGGTACTCAATCGAGCCGTCCTCCCGCCAGAGGCCCAGGTCGCCAGTCTTGTACAACCGCTCTCCCGCAACGAATGAATTGTCGATAAATCGCTCCGCCGTCAGTTCAGGCTGCTGCAAATAACCTCGGGCTACTTGCACGCCGCCGATATATATTTCGCCCGCGAGACCCAGCGGCACCGGCTGGCGGTGTGCATCGAGCAGGTAAATCCGGCTGTTGCCTATCGGACGCCCGATAGGCGGCAGGTCTTCCCATGCCTCGGCCGGTCCTTCCAGAATATGCGCGCTGACCACGTGGCTCTCGGTGGGTCCGTAGTGGTTGTGCAATCTTGCCTGTCCGTGCCTGGCGAACATGCGCCGGATCGCCGGCGTGATCCGCAACTGCTCGCCGGCCGTGATCAGGTCTTGCAGCATTGGCAACGGCTCGACGCGCTGCGACCACAATTCACTGAGGTTATTGAGCGCAATGTAAGGCAGGAACATCCTTTCGATCGACTCTGCGCCTAGCCAGTCCGCCAGCGCCGGCAGGTCTTGCCGCAACGCCTCATGCAGCAGCACCAGGGTGCCGCCGCTGGTCAAGGTCGAGAAGATTTCCTGGAACGCGACGTCGAAACCGAGCGCCGCGAACTGCAGGGTCCGCGCCGGTTCCGGCAGCACGCTGCGCTGCCAGCCCAGCAGATTCACCAGGGCATGGTGCGGCATGGCCACGCCCTTGGGCATGCCGGTGGAACCCGAGGTGTAGATCACGTAGGCAAGATGCCCGGGTTGAAGTCCCAGTTCGTCTGGATGCAAATTGGCAACCGAGGCATTTGCCCACGCCGGATCCTCTTCATCCAGCGCGATTGCCGTTGCATTTATTCGATCCAGCAGCGACTTCTGGGCCAGCACCACCACCGGTTCGCTATCCTGCAGCATCTGCGCCAGGCGCTCATCCGGGTAACTCGGGTCCAGCGGCACGTAGGCGCCGCCAGCCTTGAGCGTCGCTACGATCGCCACCACCATCGCCAGGCTGCGTTCGGCGCAGATCGCCACGCGTGTATCGGGACCAACGCCGAGGCCGCGCAGATGGCGCGCCAGCCGGTTGGCTTGTTCATTGAGCGCACGGTAAGTCAGCTGTTCGCCATCCAGTTCCAGCGCGATCCGTTCCGGATGCGCGGCTGCCTGCTGCTCGAATCCTTCGTGCACCAGCGCCGGCAAGTTGTATGTATGGCGGGTATTATTGAAACCGTGCAGTACCAGCTCACGTTCCGCCGCCGGCATCGCGCCGATGGCATGCAGCGGCGTCTGCGGCGCCTGTTCCAGGGCAAACGCCAGTTCTTCCAGCGTCTGCTGCATGAACAGGGCGATGCGCTGCGCCGACACCGATTCATCGACCTGGACCGTCAGTTCAAAATCACGGCCGGAATCATCGACATACAAGCCGAAGGGATAGTTGGTACGGTCGCGGACGCCGAGGAAGCGGACGCCTTCGAGGATCTCCATTTCGCCGGTGCTGGAAACGTGACTATGGCGATAGTTCAGCAAGGCCGAGAACAGCGGTGTATTGGCCGGCAGGCCGCTGCAGCGCTGGGCCAGCGCCAGAGAAGCGTGTTCGTGGTGCAGCAGCCCGGTCAACGCGGCATGTACTTGCTGCAAACCTTCCTCGACACCAAGTTCTCCCAGTTTCACGCGCAACGGCAAGGTGTTGATGAACAAGCCAACGGCGCGATCGGCGCCTGCGCCGCCCTGCATGCGGCCGAACAGCACTGTGCCGAACACCACGTCGTCGCGGCCCGCGCACCTGGCCAGAACTTGCGCCCAGGCCAGATGGAACAGGCTGGCTGCACTCAGGCCACGCGTTTTAACCTGTTTGCGTAGCCGCAGCGCCAACTCGAAAGGCAGGATCAGCCTGGTCTCTGTAATCCGCGAACCGTCGCCCTGCACATCCAGCAAGCCGAACGGCGCCGTCGGTTCATCGACGTCCGCCAGCATCTGCCGGAAAAAAACCTCGTGCTCGGCTTCGCTTACGCCCAACCGTGCTTGCGCCACGAAATTGCGGAATGGCACAGGCGCAGGAAGTTCTGCCTGCCGCCCCTGCTGTATCAATGCGACCTCTTGCAGCAACAGCTCCAGGGTGGTGTGGTCCATCACCAGGTGGTGATACCGCAGTTGCAGCAGCCAGCGCTGTCCAGGCGCATCGCAGGTGGCAAAACCCTGCAACATGGGTGCGCTGCGCACATCGAGCCGGAAACGGCGGGCATCGGCATGCTGCTGCAGCTGGGACTGTATCTCGCCCTGCTCCACTTCCAGCGCCAGCACCTGGACTGACAGCGCGGCATGGCGCCAGACGACTTGCAGCGGCTGGTCCAGCCCCTCCCACAGCACCGCCGTACGCAGGATGTCATGACGCGCGATGACGGCATTGAGTGCATCTGTAAAACGATCGAGCCGATCCTTGCTGTCGAAACCCAGCAAGGTAGGCAGGACATAAGCATCGCCCTCGATCTGCAGCAGATGGTGAAACAGGATGCCTTCCTGCAACGGCGCCAGCGGGTAGATGTCCTGGATATTGGCAGCGCCGCCCGGCGTAGCCTGCACGATCCGCGCGATATGCGTTTCATTCAATGCGGCCAGCGGCAGCATTGCTGGCCTGATGGCCGTTGCGCCTGGCGGGATGGCATTGGCAGGCGGTACGACTTCGCGTTTGCCCAGGCTGGCGGCGCGCCGGATGGCTGTCGCCAGGGCCGACAATTGAGGCTGGGCGAACAGGGAACGGATATCGATGAACCAGTCGCGCCGGCGCAATTGCTCGACCAACCGTATGGCCAGCAGCGAATGTCCGCCCAGTTCGAAGAAATGGTCATGACGGCCGATCCGTTCAACGCCAAGCAGCTCCGACCAGATCTGGGCCAGCGCCTGTTCGATCTCGCCCTGCGGCGCCTCGTAAGCACGCTGGATGAAAGCGTCTCCTTCCGGCGCCGGCAGCGCCTTGCGGTCAAGTTTGCCGTTAGGCGTCAGCGGCAAGGATGCCAGCATCACATATGCTGCCGGCACCATGTATTCGGGTAATTGTGCCTTGAGTTGTTCACGCAGTTCGGCCGGATCAGGATGGGATGTGCCCGGCTCAGTCACCAGGTAGGCCACCAGGCGCTTATCGCCTGGACTGTCTTCCCGTGCAATTACCACTGTTTCGCGTACACCTTCGATGCGCGACAACTGCGCTTCGATCTCACCGAGCTCAATGCGGAAACCGCGTATCTTGACCTGGAAGTCGTTGCGGCCGAGATATTCAATCGCCCCGTCCTCGCGCCAGCGCCCCAGGTCGCCGGTCTTGTACAGCCGTTCGCCCGCAACGAACGGATTGTCGATAAAACGCTCCGCCGTCAGTTCAGGCTGCTGCAAATAACCTCGGGCTACTTGCACGCCGCCGATATATATTTCGCCCGCGAGACCCAGCGGCACCGGCTGGCGGTGTGCATCGAGCAGATAAATCCGGCTGTTGCCGATGGGACGCCCGATAGGCGGCAGGTCTTCCCATGCCTCGGCCGGCCCCTCCAGCACATGCGCGCTGACCACGTGGCTTTCTGTCGGTCCGTAATGATTATGCAATCTTGCCTGTCCGTGCCTGGCGAACATGCGCCGGATCGCCGGCGTGATCCGCAACTGCTCGCCCGCCGTGATCAGGTCTTGCAACATCGGCAACGGCTCGGCGCGCTGCGACCACAATTCACTGAGGTTATTGAGTGCAATGTAAGGCAGGAACATCCTTTCGATCGACTCTGCGCCTAGCCAGTCCGCCAGCGCCGGCAGGTCTTGCCGCAACGCCTCATGCAGCAGCACCAGGGTGCCGCCGCTGGTCAAGGTCGAGAAGATTTCCTGGAACGCGACGTCGAAACCGAGCGCCGCGAACTGCAAGGTGCGCGCCGGTTCCGGCAGCACGCTGCGCTGCCAGCCCAGCAGATTCACCAGGGCATGGTGCGGCATGGCCACGCCCTTGGGCGTGCCGGTGGAACCCGAGGTGTAGATCACATAGGCAAGATGCCCGGGTTGAAGTCCCAGTTCGTCTGGATGCAAATTGGCAACCGAGGCATTTGCCCACGCCGGATCCTCTTCATCCAGCGCGATTGCCGTTGCATTTATTCGATCCAGCAGCGACTTCTGGGCCAGCACCACCACCGGTTCGCTATCCTGCAGCATCTGCGCCAGGCGCTCATCCGGGTAACTCGTGTCCAGCGGCACGTAGGCGCCGCCAGCCTTGAGCGTGGCCACGATCGCCACCACCATCGCCAGGCTGCGTTCGGCGCAGATCGCCACACGCGTATCGGGACCGACGCCGAGGCCGCGCAGATGGCGCGCCAATCGGTTGGCTTGTGCATTGAGCGCACGGTAAGTCAGCTGTTCGCCGTCCAGTTCCAGCGCGATCCGTTCCGGATGCGCGGCTGCCTGCTGCTCGAATCCCTCGTGCACCAGCGCCGGCAAACTGTATGTATGGCGGGTATTATTGAAACCGTGCAGTACCAGCTCACGTTCCGCCGCCGGCATCGCGCCGATGACATGCAGCGGCGTCTGCGGCGCCTGTTCCAGGGCAAACGCCAGTTCTTCCAGCGTCTGCTGCATGAACAAGGCGATGCGCTGCGCCGACACCGAATTGTGTATCTCTGCTGTCAGTACAAAGCCGGCGCCAAGATCGTCGACATAGAGACTGAAAGGATAGCTGGTAAGGTCACGCCCTCCCAGGTATTCCATGCCTTCCGCGATTTCCATCCGCTCAAGGCCCTGTGCCTGGCTGTGACGGTAGTTCAGCAGCGCCGAGAACAGCGGCGTATTGGCCGGCAGGCCGCTGCAGCGCTGGGCCAGCGCCAGAGAAGCGTGTTCGTGGTGCAGCAGTCCGGTCAACGCCGCATGCACCTGCTGCAAACCTTCCCCGACGCCAAGTTCTCCCAGTTTCACGCGCAGCGGCAAGGTGTTGATGAACATGCCCATGGCGCGATCGGCGCCTGCGCCGCCCTGCATGCGGCCGAACAGCACTGTGCCGAACACCACGTCGTCGCGGCCCGTGCACCTGGCCAGCACTTGCGCCCAGGCCAGGTGAAACAGGCTGGCCGCGCTCAGGCCACGTATCTTCGCCTGCCGGCGCAACCGCGCCGCCAGTTCAGATGGCAGCACCAGCCTGGCTTGTGCGACTTGCGTACCGTCGCCTTGCACATCCAGCAAACCGAACGGCGCCGTCGGTTCATCGACATCCGCCAGCATCTCCCGGAAAAAATCCTCATGCTCGGCTTCGCTCACGCCCAGCCTCGCCTGCGCCACAAAATTGCGGAATGGCACCGGCGCGGGAAGGTCCGCCTGGCGGTTCTGCAAGACCATTATTACTTCCTGCAAAATCAGCTCGGTTGTAGTGTGATCCAGGGTCAGGTGGTGATGCAGCAGTTGCAGCAGCCAGCGCTGTCCAGGCGCATCGCAGGCGGCAAAACCCCGCAGCATGGGTGCACTGCGCACATCGAGCCGGAAACGGCGGGCATCGGCATGCTGCTGCAGCTGGGACTGGATCTCGCCCTGCTCGGCTTCCAGCGCCAACACCTGGACTGACAGCGCGGCATGGCGCCAGACGACTTGCAGCGGCTGGTCCAGCCCCTCCCACAGCACCGCCGTGCGCAGGATGTCATGGCGCGCGATGACGGCATTGAGCGCATCCGTAAAACGATCGAGCCGATCCTTGCTGTCGAAGCGCAGCAAGGCCGGCAATACATAAGCATCGCCATCGGTCTGCAGCATGTGGTGAAACAGGATGCCTTCCTGCAGCGGCGCCAGCGGATAAATGTCCTGGATATTGCCCATGCCGCCGGAGACGACGTCGGCGATCAAGCTGATCTGTCCTGCACTCAGCTGCACCAGCGGCAGCATTTCGGGCGTAATGGCACTGCAGTCCTGGGGAATGCCGTTAGGCGGCGCCTCCAACTGCGACTCCGCTTGCCGGGCCGACACAACGGTCGCAGCCAGCGCGGCCAGGGTCGGTTCGGCGAAAAAACTGCGGATGTCAGAGAAAAATCCCTTGCCATGCATGCGTTCCAGCAGCTGGACCGCCAGTATCGAATGTCCGCCCAGTTCGAAGAAATGATCATGACGGCCGACGCTGTCGACCCCGAGCAGTTCCGACCAGATCTGTGCCAGCGCCTGTTCGCTTCCGCCTTGCGGCGCCTCGTAGGCACGCTGGATGAAAGCGTCCCCTTCCGGCGCCGGCAGCGCCTTGCGGTCAAGCTTGCCGTTAGGTGTCAGCGGCAAGGATGCCAGTGATACGTAAGCCGCCGGCACCATGTATTCGGGCAATTGCGCCCTGAGTTGCGCGCGCAGCACGGCCGGCTCCGGCGGCAAGATATCTGCTTGCGCCACCAGGTAGGCCACCAGCCGCTTGTCGCCGGGCTGGTCTTCGCGCGCCACCACCACCGCTTCACGCACGCCGGCCATCCGCGCCAGCTGCGCTTCGATCTCGCCCAGTTCGATGCGGAAACCGCGGATTTTCACCTGGCTGTCGTTGCGACCCAGGTATTCGAGGCTGCCGTCGTGCAGATAACGTCCCAGGTCGCCGCTGCGATACATCCTGGTGCCGGCTGTTGCGCTGAAAGGGTCCTGGAGGAATCGTTCAGCTGTGAGCTCGGGCCGCCGCAGGTAGCCGCGCGCCACGCCGGCGCCGCCGACGTATATTTCTCCCGTCATCCCGAGCGGCGCCGGCCGGCCCTGCGGATCCAGCACATACAGGCTCAGGTCGGGAATACGCATGCCGATCGGACTGGGCCCGGACCGCTCCGCATCGGCCGGAACCAGCACCCGGCAAGTCACGTGCACCGTGGTTTCGGTGATGCCGTACATGTTGACCAGGCGCGTGGCATGGTTGCGCGCCGACGCATACCAGGGCTTCAGGATGGCGGTTTCCAGCGCTTCGCCGCCGAAAATCACGTAGCGCAACTTGTGCTTCGCACCGCCATCCTGGTCGGCCGCGATGAACTGGCGGAACGCGCTGGGCGTCTGGTTCAGCACCGTGACGCCCTGTTTGCATACCAGCTGGTGGAACTCCTGCGGCGAACGGCTGGCTGCCTGCGAAACGATCACCAGCTTGCCGCCGTGGAGCAAGGCGCCCCACAATTCCCAGACCGAAAAATCGAAGGAAAACGAGTGGAACAAGGTCCAGACATCGTTATGATCGAAATGGAAGCAATCCCGGGTTGCAGTAAACAAGCGTGTGACGTTGCCGTGCTCAACCATGACACCCTTGGGTGTGCCGGTGGAACCGGAGGTATAAATGACATAAGCCAGGTGCGAAGCGTCCAGGCTGGTATCGGGGTTGCCGGTTGATGCATTGGCCCAGGCCGATTGCGCCCACGGCACCGCATCCACTACCAGCCGCACGCAATCCCGCGGCGCCTCGATCCGTCCGGCCAGACTGGCTTGGGTCAGCAAGGCCAGCGGTGCGCTGTCCTGCAGCATGTGCGCCAGGCGCTCCGGCGGATACACCGGGTCCAGCGGTACATAAGCAGCGCCGGCTTTCAGCGTGGCCAGGATCGCCACCACCATTTCCAGGCCACGCTCCATGCAGATCGCCACCAGGTCGTCGGGCCGCAGGCCGAGACCGCGCAGGTGATGCGCCAGCTGGTTGGCGCTCTGGTTGAGCTCCTGGTAGCTCAGCCGCCGGCCGTCATACTCGACGGCGGTTGCGTCGGGATCGCGCAACACCTGCTGCTCGAACAATTCATGGATCAGCGTGTTCCCTGCGCTTGCCAGTTGCGACTGGTTGAAGGCATGCAGCAGCCTGTTGCGTTCGACGTCATCCAATAAAGGCAGGTCGGCCACCTTCATGCCGGGCGTGTCGATAGCGGCCAGCACCAGCCGTTCGATGCGTTTGACGTGATTGCGTACGTCTTCCGGCGCCAGCACGTCCGGGTCGAAATTGAATTCGATGTGGACCGGCTTGTCCTGCTCGTAATCGCGGACATAAATGGCAAGCGGCTGCCGCTCATAGCCGTTATGCAAGGGAAATACCGCCGTATGGACTTCGTCTTCGAATGCGAGGTCGCCCTGGAATCCTTCGATGGATAAAGATATGTCAAACAAACCACGGCGGTCGCTCGCACCCGCCAGCAGATGGCGATGGATTTCCGCCAGCGGAAAACGCTGGTGCCGGTAGCAGCGCTTGAGCTCGGCAGCGACCACTTGCAGCAGGCTCGCGAACGGCTGTTGGTGGTCAACCGCAACCCCGACCGGGATAGCTGCCGAAAACATGCCTACCGTGCGCCGTTGCAGCGGGCCGGTGCGGTTATGCACCGGCATGCCGATGACGACCTCGTCGCGCCGGTTGAAGAAGCGCGAAAAATAGGCAGCCAGCGCAGCCAGCAAAAAATGCGTACTCGAACCGCCCTGCGCGGCCGCCGCCCGGTTCAGTCGTGAAAACGCCTGCCGCTCGAGCGGCCAGACGACTTGGCCGAACCGGCGGTCGGAGCGCCCCCGGCGCCCGGAAGCTCCCTCGAACAGCGGCTCAGGCAAGCTGGCGAAGCGTCCCAGCCAGAACTCGCGATCCTTGGCGAAACGCAGGGAAGACAGGTATTCGCTATCCTTCGCCAGGAAATCGCTATACGAAGCCGCTGCGCCGCCCGCGGCCAGAGGTTCGCCGCGCCGCAGGCGGCTGTAGGCTTCTACTACGGCGTTGCCGACCAGCGAGATCGACATGCCGTCCGCCACCAGGTGATGGAAACATAACAGCCAATAGGCGCGGTCTGGTCCCGCCTGCAGCCACTGCATGGTCCAGAGGCGGCCGCCATACAGTTCGAAAGGCGTGTCGAATATTTTCCTGATATGCGACCAGGCCTGTTCCTGCGGGTTATTGTGCAAAGAGAAATCGAAGCGCTGCAACGATGGCCGGCCATCTGTTGCAAAGCGCTGCATGCAGCCGGCTTGGTCCTGTTCCAGCACGATGCGCAAGGCTTCGTTTGTTTCAGCTACGTGCCGGACAGCCGCTTCGAAACGATCAACATCGTGCAAGCCATCCACTTGGACCACGGTGCCGATGTTATAGCACGGCAGGTCCGGCGCCAGGAGCTGGTCCAGCCACACCGCCTGCTGGGTTGAACTCAAGGGGTAAAGAACATCATTACTCATGGGGATGGGCTCGTGGTTGACAGCTCAAGGAAAGGAAGCGCGGCAGCGGCGCGTGCAAGGAACCGGCATAGGCTCAATCCTCCGCTCGCTCTGGCACCAGCGCATCGAGCCGCCGCAAGCGGCTGCTGGCGAGGGCCAGTAAAGTCAGCGTCAAGCCGCAGATGCCGCACAGGAAAAACAGGAAACCGATGCCGCGTCCCTTGCCGCTGCCGAACCAGCCGCCAATCGAAACGCTCAAGGCGCCGCCAGCGGCAAACGCCGGCTCCAGGATGGCGTCGGCCAGGTAGCCACCGACCAGCAGCACCAGGCACATGACCAGCATGTTGGACGCCGCCAATAGAGAAAAGACGCTACCCTGATGCGCCAGCGGCGCCTTGCGCATCCACAGGGCATATGAACAGGCGACCGAAGTGCTGCCGCAAAACAGGCAGGCGAATGCGCATGCGCACCAGACGGCGACCGAGGTTGACAGGCCGGCTCCGAGGACGGCTGCGGACTGGACTGCGTCGCAGACCAGTACCCACAGCATCAGGTCGCGCTTGATGACCGAGGTCGCTACCAGCATCGACCCCGCCAGGCCGCCGACGATGCCGACCGACATCACCATGCCGAGCACACCGGTGGCATGGGTCGACAGCACCATCGGCGTCAGCATGGTCGTCGCCAGCACCATCAGGCATTGCACCAGCGCGCCGTACAACAGCAAGCTGCGCATCAGGGGCTGCTCTTTCAGGTAACTCAAGGCGCCGGAAAATCCGGTCCTGGCGCTGCTCCAGAGCGAACCCTGCGCCCGCGCGGCAGAGCCGCCGCGCGCTGCGCCGCCGGCCCTGGTCAGCGCGCCGAACACCAGCAGCGCACCTGCCGCCAGCAGGCAGAACTGCACCGCCATCACCGCCTGCAAGCCGAAATAGCCCATCAGGAAACCGGATGCAGCCGGCGCGCCGACCTGCACGATGGACCGCGAAATGCCGGTCAGTCCGCCAACCTGGGCAAACCTGTCCTTGGGAACAAAATTGCTGACTGCAACCCGGATCGCCGGCCGCCGCAAGGCGCCGATCGCTGCCGCGGCGGCTGCATAGAGGTAGAAGGCAGCGACGCTCATGCGGTCTGCCAGCAGCGACAGCAGCACTGCGGCGGCGCAGAGTATGGCAACAATATCGCAGCCGAGCACTACCCAGCGCCGGTCATAACGGTCCGCCAGCGCGCCTGCCACCGGCGTCACCAGCATCGACGCCAGCGCCGCCGCCAGCACCGACAAGGAATAATCCTGAGCCGAACCGGTGTGGGAAAAAATCCAGACGCCGATGGCGAAACTCACCAAGGTGCTGCCGAGATCGAACGCGGTTTCGCTCAGCCACAGCAGCCCGAATGTCATCCTGGCGACTGCCGGCGATGCGGCTTGGCGGAACTGCTTCCTTATTTCTTCGTTCGACGGGGGTAGCTGGCCTTCAACGCTTACCTCGGGCATACGTCGGCCGCGCCTGCATGCCGGCAGGATTGATCGTGCGGCCGAAGCGGCGTCGCGCTGCTGCCACGGCGTACGAAAGGTGCGGTCCCGGCAATGAAGTTTTTGATGCAATGCGCTGTCATGGAGTAGTCCATCCTTTTGATTAATCGATAGCACTGCGCGGAAGCACGGCGCAGCAGCGCTTCGGAAAAAATTAGGCATAGCCGCGCTTCGCGGGACACAACCCTTTCATCCCGGAAAGCTTTCCTTGGAGATATGGTTATCGCTAAAGTTTCAAAAAATACTCAAATAAAACAATTATTTTAAATTTACCTAAAAATATCAGATGAATATAATGAATTAGTTGTTTTTTGAATTCAATTCCATGATCGTAAAATCAATATCGATGAGCAAATTGACATGGCGACAGGGCCATATGCGCCGTGGACGGCCTTGGGAAAAACAAGCTTAGTGGAGTTTATTTGGACTATCTACTGTCGGAGTTGACAGGATTTTTCCGGGCAGACGAAAGCCGGATGCAAGCGTCCCGTGCTCAGCGAGCAGGCACGGGACTTTGCAGATGAGGATAGACGGATGCACCGCCAAGGGCTGTGAATTTTGCTGCTGGTTCAGTCGACACGCTTGCTGGCGAACACCGTGCCGGCCAAGACGATGAACGCGCCGACAATCACCTTTTGCCAGGTGCTCGGCACCCCGGCCAGGATCAGCACATTATTGATCAGGGTAACCAGCACCACGCCCAGCAAGGTGCCAACCACGGTGCCGCTGCCGCCGGTGATGCGGGCTCCGCCCAGGATGACGGCAGCAATCACGTCCAGCTCGCTGCCCACCAGGTCGAAGGGATTGGCCAGGCGCGTGCTCGATACGTGCACGATGCCGGCCAGGCCCGACAGGAAGCCGGCGTAGCCGAAGACAAACAGGTGCACGGTGCGCAGGTTGTAGCCGAGCCGCTCGGCAATCGCCAGGCTGCCGCCGATGGCATACACCGCCCGCCCCATCAGCGTACGGTTGAGCAGCCACCAGGTCAGCAAGCCTGCGGCGACCAGCACCAGCACCGTGGCCGGCAGCACGGCATGCAATCCTTCGGCGGTATCGTGGCGCCATAGCGCCAGCTTGCCGAACGCGTCCATCGAGTGCGGGATATTCATGAAGAACACGGTGCCGACAAAAGTCAGCAACAGCCCGCGGTACAGGTATTGCGTGCCTATCGTCACGATCAGCGATGGCGCCTTGAGCCAGTCCACCAGCAGGCCGTTGAGCACGCCCAGGGCCGTGCCGCCGACAGCGCCGCTGGCCAGTATCAGCGCCATGCTCGCATCGGGGAAATAAACCAGCACGACCTTGGTGATGCTGTACATCGTCAAGGCGGCAATCGCCGCAAACGAAACGTCGATGCCGCCAGCCGCCAGCACAATCATCACGCCCAGGGAAAACAAGCCCAGCACGGTGCAGGCGCGAACGATGTCGAACAGCATCGCCAGCTGGAAGAAACCCGGGTTGAGCGCGCCGATGGCGATGCAGACCAGGACGATCAGCAGCAGCGTGAATGCGGAAGGATGGCGGGTGAGCCAGCTGCGCAGCAAAAACTTGCGCCTGGCCGGGCTCGCGGCCGTGGAAGCGTTGGTGGACAAAGTAGTAGTGTTCATGCAGTTGCCTTAGGAATGCTGTCGGAGACCAGGGTGCGGTACAGCTCGCTTTCGGTCAGCCCTTCGACGTCGAAATTGTGGGCGATGCGTCCCTTGCGCATCATCAGGATGCGGTCGCAGTTCTGCAGCAGCTCCGGTAGGTCGTCGCTGACCATGATCACGCCCAGCCCCTCTTCTGCCAGGCGTTGCACGATCTTGTAGATGATGTCCTTGGAGCCGACGTCGACACCGACCGTAGGCCCGTGCAGGATCAGCACCCGCGGCCGGATGGCAAGCCAGCGGCCGATCAGGACCCGCTGCTGGTTACCGCCTGACAGCGACTGCACTGGCCGGTCCACATCCGGCGTGGCGATCTGCAGGCTGGCCACGGTGTCTTCCGCCAGTTGCTGGCTGCGGCGCGCGTCGAGCGCGCCGAAACGGCCGCGCAGGCTGTTCAGCACGGTGGTGATGATGTTGTCGCGGATCGATTTGTCGAGGAACAGACCTTCGCTGAGGCGATCTTCCGGCACATAACCGATATTGTGGCGGATGGCGTCGCCGGGAGTGCGCAGAACCACCTCGCCGCCTTCCAGCGCGATGCTTCCCCGGTCTGCTGCCTGCACGCCTGCCAGCGCCAGCGCGAGTTCGTTGCGGCCGGAGTCGAGCAGGCCCGTGATGCCGAGGATTTCTCCCTTGTGCAGCACGAAGTCGACGTCCCTGAAATAGTCTTTGCGGCCCAGCCCCTCCACCTCCAGCAATTCGCCGTTACCGTACGAGCGATTGCGGTAGCGGGCGCCGTCCAGCTGCTTGCCGGTCATCCAGTGCGCCAGCTGCGCCTTGGTGAATCCCGCGATCGGTCCCTGCACCACCTTGGCGCCGTCGCGGAACACGATGGCCTGGCCGCCGATGGCAAAACATTCATCCAGCTTGTGGCTGACGAACAGCACCGCCACGCCCTGGGCCCGCAAGCCCTCGATCACCGCCACCAGGTTATCCACTTCCTTCTGCGTCAGCGAAGTGGTCGGCTCATCCATGATGACCATCTGCGCGCGAGTGGCGATGGCCCGCGCAATCGCCAACAGCTGCCTGGTGGCGATCGGCAGTTCGTCGGCGCGGGTGGCGAGGAAGGCGGCGTCGGTCGGCAGGTTCACTGTCGCCAGCGCCCGCATGGCGGTGGCCTCGACCGCAGCCCGGTCGAAACGCCGCACCAGCTTGCCGTTGCCGTTAACCAGCTGCTCGCTCAGCGCCACATTTTCCGCCACGCTCATGTTGGGCAGCAGCGACAGGTCCTGGTACACCGTTTCAATGCCTAGCGTCAGCGCTTGCAGCGGCGACAGCGAGGCGTGCGACACGCCGTTGATCAGCAGGCGGCCCTGGCTCGGGGCCTGGGCTCCGGAAATGATCTTGATCAAGGTGCTCTTGCCGCAGCCGTTCTCTCCCAGCAGGTGGTAGATTTCTCCGGCCTCGATAGTGAGGTCGATGCCGCGCAAGGCATGCACGCCGGCAAAGCGCTTGTGCACATCCTGCACTTCCAGGAATACGCGCTGGCGGCCGGTGTCGGCTGCGCCGTCGTGGCTGAGCATGGTACTGGTCATGGATAGCTTCTTTCTGCGATAGTCATTGCTGCCTTCCGGGCCGGCCCATGCGGTCCGACCCGGAAGAGATACTAGAACGCGTACTTCTTGTAATTGCTCTTGTCGACTTCGACCCATGCCTGGCCGGTGACAATGACGCCGGCGCCCGGGCCTTTTTTCACCACCACCTTGTTGTAGCCGGACACACCCATGTCCATGCCGTCGGTGATTTTCTTGCCCTGGACCAGCATCACCGCCGCCTTGTTCATCATGATGCCGGCGTCTTTCGGATCCCAGAAGGCAATCCCGCCGACCGCGCCGGATTCCAGGAATTTGGCGGCCTCGCTAGGCAAGCCGGTGCCGTACACGCAGATCTTGCCTTGCAGGCCGGCCTCTTCCACTGCCCGGCCGATGCCCAGCACATCGAGCGACGAAGAGCCCTGGAAACCCTTGATATCGGGATGCTTGCGCAGGATTTCCTTGGCCTTGGAATAGGCTTTTTCGGCATCATTGGCAGACTCGTTCTTGGGGTCGACCAGGGTCATGCCGGGATATTTCTTGGCGGCGTTGGAAGCGCCGCCATCGGCCCATTGCACTTGCGACTGGCTGCCCAGCGAACCGACCAGCGACGACCATTTGCCCTTTTGTCCCATGCAGGCGGCGAGCCGGTCGTTAAGCCGCGCACCGTAGGCGGTATTGTCGAAGGCTTCGATGTCGACCATCGTGTTCTTTTGATTGTCGGCTTCATGCGTCACCACCTTGATGCCGCGT
The DNA here is from genome assembly GCF_001584145.1 of Collimonas fungivorans. Lineage (NCBI taxonomy): Bacteria > Pseudomonadati > Pseudomonadota > Betaproteobacteria > Burkholderiales > Oxalobacteraceae > Collimonas > Collimonas fungivorans. The sequence goes on from NZ_CP013232.1 coordinate 2,965,003, forward strand.
TCCATTGCGCGCTTGAGCACCGGCTCCAGCGTCGGCGGATCCATCGACACCACGGCGATGGCGTCCACCTTCTTGGCGACCAGGTCTTCCACCAGGCGTTGCTGCTGGGCGGCGTCGGACTGTGCCGGACCGATCTGCCGGGTAGTGACGCCGGGATTGCTGGCGCCGAATTCCTTGACCCCGACTTCCATCCGGTTGAACCAGCTGATGCCGGTGATCTTGACCACGGTGACGACGTCAATCGGTTTGTTTTCTGCCTGGATTGCGCCGGTATAGGCCAGCGAGGCCAAGGCACCCAGGACCAGCGCAGCGCATGTAGTTTTTTTTAGCATGATGTCTCCTACCCCTCTAAAGGTTCGGCGTTTTTCCAGGAGGGGGCTGGTTCAACGGTGCGCTGTTGCGCGATGAAAACGGATGGAAATCCTTCAGGTTGATACGGGCGGATGCCAGGAAGCACAGCAACAGCAGCCCCCATGCGCAGTCGCGGAAAAAATTCGAAATGTCCAGCAGGTTGAAGGTGCTGGACAGCAGTTGCAGCGCCATGGCCGAGAAAAACAGGCAGACCATGCGCCCGTATCCGCCCTGCGGCCGCACTCCCGCCATCACTGCGATCAGGATCGCGATCAGCAGGTAGGAGCTGCCGTAATCGGCCTTGACGCTGGCGGTGCGCGCCGCAATGATCACTCCCGCCACCCCGGCCAGCAGGCCGCACAGCGTGTAGGTAGCGATCAGCATCCGCTCGCCGGGAATGCCGGCGTAGCGCGCCGCTTTGGCGTTGGTGCCGAGCAGGAACAGGCGGATGCCGAACGGGCTGTAGCGCAGCAGCCAGCCGATGCCGACCAGCAGCAGCATGAAAATGATGAAGGGAATCGGCACTCCGAACAGCATTTCGTTGCCGATAGCGGACATCGGATCGACGCTGCTGATGCGCAGGCTGGAGCCGTTGGTCAGCACCACCGCCAGGCCGGTAAAAATCAGCTGGCTGCCCAGCGTGCACAAGATCGGCGTCAGGCCGACGCGGGCAATCAGCCATCCGTTCAGGAATCCGCCGGCCAGTCCTACGCCCAACGCCACCAGCACGAACAACCCGGTGTACAGCCACGGCGAGGTATCGGCAACCACCAGCTGCGGCACCACGCTGGCAGCGACCACTCCCGCCAGGTTGGCCAGGCCGACGCCGGACAGGTCGATGCCGCCGTTGCCGGAAATCATCGCCAGCGCGACGCCGATCGCCAGCAGGCCCAGTTCAGGCAGCTGGCTGGCCATCGACTGGAAATTGTAGATATCGATGAAGCCGCCGTGCGAAAGGACCGTCGCGGTCAGCAGGATGAGCGCATTGATGCCCACCAGGAAATTGAGCTGAGGATCGGCAAACTTGAATTTCATGGGCGTGTCCAGTCGTGGTGGCGCGGCAAGGGTTATGCCGCCGAGCGCAGCAGCGCATCGATTTCGGCGCGGGTCGGCATGGAAGGCGCGGTGCCGGCACGGGTGACGGAAATGGCTGCGACGGCGGAGGCAAAGCGGGCGGCGTGCCTTGGACTGGCGCCTTCCGCCAGCGCGGTGGCGAAGCCGCCGGTGAAGGCATCGCCGGCGCCGGCCGTCTCGACCACCGGGCCAACGCAGAATGGCGCGATCAGCACCGACTCGCTGGCGCTATGCAATAAAGCTCCCTGCGCGCCGAGGGTGATCAAGGCGCAGCCCACTCCCCTGGCAAGGAATACATCGCCGGCGCGGCGCGCCTGTTCAAGCGTAGTCACTGGCAAACCGGTCAGCAGTGCGGCTTCGTGTTCGTTCGGCGTGATGTAATCGCACAGCGGATAAAAAGCGCTGTCGAACTCTACTGCCGGCGCCGGGTTGAAGACGGTGGTCGTGCCTGCGGCGCGGGCGATTTCCAGTCCGCGCCGGGCGGCGGCGGCCGGCTGCTCCAGCTGCGTCACAAAAACGCAGGCGCCGGCGATGGCGTCGGCGGCGGCCTCGACGTCAGCGGCGCAGATCAGGCTGGCGGCGCCGGGCACCACGATGATGGCGTTCTCGCCGTTGCTGTGATTGATATAGATGAAGGCGGCGCCGGTAGGCTGGTCGGCTACCTGCTGCACGCGCGGCACGATGCCTTCGCCGGCCCACAGGGCCAGTGCGTTATCGGCAAACGGATCGCGTCCGATGGTGGAGATGAAACTCACCCGGGCGCCGGCACGGGCGGCGGCCACGGCCTGGTTGGAACCCTTGCCGCCCGGACCCATCGCAAAACCGGAACCGGCAATGGTCTGGCCCACGCCCGGCATGTGGCTGGCGCGGAAAGCCAGGTCGGCGACATAAATGCCCAGGATGGCGACACCGGAGCGTTTGACGAACGCAGTCATGGATTCAGGCCTCAGGGGCGATGACGCCCTTTTTCAACAGGAAACAGCCGTAGAAACGGCGTTCGCCAGTGGCGATGACGCAGTAAGCCTTGCGCGCCGTCTCATAGAAAGCGAAACGCTCGACCGAGCCCATGATGCGCACCCGGCCTTCAGCCTGGTCGATTTCCAGCTGGACTTCCTGCTGCACCGGCGGCACATTGCCGGGTTCGCCGGAGACTTCCATGCGCCTGGCCGGATCGTCGACTGCGTTATCCAGCGGCAGTACCGACAAGATGGCGCGCGCCGCTTGCGCGGTGCCGACGCCGTCAATCCGCAACAACCGCCCGAGCGTAGTCTGGCGCGCCACCGAATCGGCCGGGAAGTTGGCGTCGCACAGCACCAGTTCATCACCGTGTCCCATGGCCCGCAGGGCATACAGCACATCGGCGTTGAGCAAGGGATCAATCAGTTTCAGCATGTATTCTCCTGGAAAACGGACTTGGGTTGGATCAAGGTTGCTGCGCTGCTTACTATTTACTCTCCGTACGGAATCCAGATATTCTTTACTTGCACCGCATGACGCAGGAAGGCGGGCCCTTCGGCGACCGTCGCATCGTGCCAGTCGGTCGCCAGTCCGTAGTCCACCAGCGTCCGTTTCAGGTTGCCCGCGGACAGCCGCTCGGTGGCCTGCGACCTGGCCTTGCCGCCGAACGTCCATACGGCGTCGACGTCGTCATGCGCCGCCAGCGTTTGCAGCAGGCTGTCGCTGGCGCCGGTGACGATATTGACCACGCCTGCCGGCAAGTCGGAGGTTTCCAGCACCTGGTAAAAATCGGTGGCTATCAGCGGATGGCGCTCGCTTGGCACGATCACCACCCGGTTGCCCATGGCAAGCAGAGGCGCCAGCAGGCTGATGAAAGCCAGCAGCGGCGCTTCATCCGGACACACCACGCCGGCCACGCCGATTGCCTCCACCATGGCCAGGGCCACGCCGCGCAACGGCGGCACGTGCACCGTGCCCTCGTATTTGTCGGCCCATGCGCCGTAGCTGAACAGGCGCTGGATGGATGCCTCTACCTCGGCCTGCGCCGCGCCGGCGCTGACGCCGGTGGAAGCGGCGATGCGTGCGGCAAATTCGGCCGAGCGGGCCGACAGGTTTTCGGCCAGGTAATACAGCCCCTGGGCGCGGCGGTGCGGCGTGGCGCTCGACCATGCTGCAGCGGCATGCGCAGCAGCGACCGCATTGCGGATATCCTTGCGGTTGCCGGCGCCGACCTCGCCGAACAGCTGTCCCGCGGCGCCGAACACGGCTTGCGCATGCTCGCCGTCCGGCCTGACCTGCTTGCCGCCGATGTACAGCTTGGCGGTGCGGTCGAGCGCGGGCAAGCGCGTTGCGCTGCGCGGCTCATGTGCCGCCGGTTCTACGTTCGCGGCGTTCGCGGCAATACGCTGGCGACGTTCAGCCCAGGCCCGCGGTTTAAGATATTCGTAGCAGCCTTCACGGCCGCCCTCGCGTCCGAATCCCGATTCGCGATAACCGCCGAATCCGACGCCGGCATCGAACAGGTTGGTCGAATTCACCCAGACCACGCCCGCCTTCAGCAGCGGCGCGATGCCTAGCGCCAGGCCGATGGTTTCGCTCCAGACGCTGGCGGCCAGGCCGTAGCGTGTGTTGTTGGCCAGTGCCACGGCTTCGTCGGGCGTGCGGAAAGTCATCGCGGCAAGCACCGGCCCGAAAATTTCTTCGGTGGCCACCGTGGAGCTGGGATGCACGTTGGTGAGCAGCGTCGGCGGGTAAAAACAGCCGCCCGCAGGCAGCTCGATGGAAGGCTGGTAGCAGCTGGCGCCCTCCTTGACGCCCAGCTCCACCAATGTGCGCACCCGTTCAAGCTGCGACGGCGCTATCAGCGAACCGATATCGATGGTCTTGTCCAGCGGCTGGCCGGCGCGCAAGCTTTGCATGCGGCGCTTGAGGCGCGTTATGAAATCCTCGGCGATGCCTTCCTGCACCAGCAGGCGCGCGCCGGCGCAGCAGACCTGGCCCTGGTTGAACCAGATCGCATCGACCACGCCTTCGATCGCAGCGTCGATGTCGGCGTCTTCGAACACGATGAACGGCGATTTTCCGCCCAGCTCCAGCGTCAGCGATTTGCCCGATCCCGCGGTTTGTTCGCGGATCAGGCGCCCGACTTCGGTCGAGCCGGTAAAGGCAATCTTGTTCACCCCTTGGTGCGCCACCAGCGCCGCGCCGGTGGCGCCGTCGCCGGTCAGCACATTCAGCACGCCGGCCGGCAAACCGGCTTGCGCCGCCAGCTCCGCAAACAGCAATGCGCTCAGCGACGTGAATTCCGCCGGCTTGAGCACTACCGTATTACCCAGCGCCAGCGCGGGCGCGATCTTCCAGGCCAGCATCAGCAAGGGAAAATTCCAGGGGACGATCTGGCCGATCACCCCCAGCGGCACCTGGTCGGCAAATTCGCGTTCCTGCAGCTGCGCCCAGCCGGCGTGATGGTAAAAATGCCGCGCGACCAGCGGCACGTCGATATCGCGCGTCTCGCGGATCGGCTTGCCGTTGTCGAGTGTTTCGATCACGGCAAACAGCCGGGCGTGCCGCTGCACCATGCGCGCCAACGCATACAGGTGGCGTGCCCGGCCGTGGCCGCCCAAAGTTTGCCAGGCTAGCTGGGCATTGCGCGCAGCGCCAACGGCAGCGTCGACGTCCGCTGCGCTGCCTTGCGCGATGCGGGCCAGCAGCTTGCCGGTGGCCGGTTCGGCCGTATCGAAATGGGCGGCAGCCGTGGTAAAGCGGCCGCCGATATGATGGCCGAAGCCGTCGGCATGACGCGCCAGCCACAGGCGGGCTTCGGAATCGCTTTCAGGTGCAGGGCCGTAGTCCATGGTGTCGAAATAATGTGAAACACTCATCGTTTATCCGATCGGGTGATGGTGGAAAGCCGAATAGCGGCCGGTGACGTGGTGCTCCAGCTGGCGCTCTATGTCGGCTAGCAGGGAAGAAGCGCCGACACGGAACAGTTCCGGTTCCAGCCAGGCCCTGCCCAGCTCTTCTTTCATAAGGACCTGGTAATCCAGCATGCCCTTGGCGCTGGATACGCCGCCGGCCGGCTTGTAGCCGACGCGAAAGCCGGTGCGCGCTTCATACAGGCGGATCATGCGCAGCATGACCAGCGTCACCAGCGGCGTGGCGTTGACGGCTTCCTTGCCGGTGGAAGTCTTGATGAAGTCGGCGCCGCCCATCATGCATATCATGGAAGCCTTGGCGACGTTGCGCATGGTCTTCAGCTCGCCGGTCGCGAGGATCGCCTTGACGTGGGCGCTGCCGGCGGCCTGGCGGAAATCCTGCATCTCGGCATACAGGGCGCGCCAATTCCCGGTCAGTACATGCTCCCTGGTAATGACGATGTCGATTTCCGCGGCGCCGTCGCGCACCGACGCTTCGATTTCCTTCAGCTTCAGCTCGTGCGGGATCAGTCCCGCCGGGAAACCGGTGGACACGGCTGCCACCGGAATCCCGGAATCGCCCAGCGCCTGCACCGCCGTGCTTACAAAACGGTGGTAAACGCACACCGCGCCGGTATGCAATGTGGGTTCGCCGAAGCCGAGCGCGTTCAACAGGTCCGGACGCACAGGCATGATGGCCTTGGCGCACAAGCGCTTGACGCGTTCGGCAGTGTCGTCGCCGTTGAGGGTGGTCAGGTCGATGCAGGTGATGGCCTTCAGCAGCCAGCCCGCCTGCGCATCTTTCTTCACCGAGCGGCGCCCGGGCAGCGTTGCTATGCGGCGCTCCGCTGCGGACAGGTTGACGCGGATGTCGTCGATCCAGCTGCTGTCGAAGCTGTGGCCGGCGTTGCGGGAATCTTCGTGCAATCCGCCAGGATTGCCGACGATGGGAGCGCTAACAATCTCACTAGCGGGATTGAGCGCAACGGCGCGCGGACGCGGCACGGCGCTTGGTGTTTTGGAGGCGGATGTCATAATCGTGGCGACGCCGCGAAGGCGTGCGCAAACCGGGTCGATAGGATGCTGGCAACAGGCATGTCGGTTATCTCCGTGAACGCATTGAATGCGTTTCCTTTTTTGGCGATCATGCGGACTGGTCGCCGCCGGCTGGTTTTGGCGGGACTGAAGCACGCAAGTTCACAATGAGTTTTATGTTACGCCAATAACATTTATTCCTGCAACATATTTTTTGTAATAACATATCGGCTAACATTGCATCAAATGACATCAAAATCGATCAACACTCACAACGGAAATTCCAAGATGCTGCAAACCGCTGGCGCCAAAGCCCGAACTCTCCGGCTGGTTCGGATGCAGGAACTGATCAACAGCAAGGGCCCGACGCAGCTCGGCAAGGTGGCGGAACAGCTGGGCGTGACGGAGATGACGATCCGCCGCGACCTGGCTTCGGCCGATTCGCCGCTGGCCTGCCTGGGCGGTTTTGTGCTGGAAGCCACCTTGCCGAGCGCTGACGAAAAATATTCCCTGGACGAAGAAATCGACCACCACACTGTACGCAAGCGCCTGGCCTGCCAGCGCGCGGCGCAGTGGGTGGAAGACGGCGACAGCCTGTTCATCGATTGCGGCACTACCATGATCCATTTCGCCGAGGCGCTGCCGCCCGGCATGACGCTCAGCGTGGTGTGCTATTCGATGAACATCGCCGCCATCGTCAGCCGGCGACCGAACACGCAGCTGATCCTGCTGGGAGGTTTGTACCACCCCTCCTCCGCCACTTTCTACTCGGATGAGGCGGTGCACTACCTGGGCAGCCTGGGCGTGAACAAGGCTTTCCTGTCGGCCGGCGGCGCAGACCTGCAGCGCGGCGCCAGCTGCTCGAATTTCCACGAGGTGGCGGTCAAGCAGGCGGCGATACGCAGCGCCGGGCAAAGTTTCCTGGTGGTGGACGAGAGCAAGCTGGGCCGGGTGCGGCCGGCGTTTTTCAGTCCGCTGGACGTGTTCTCGCGCATCGCCGTCGGCGGTACGCCAGATGCGGCCTTGCGCAAGCAGTTCAAGGGTTTGCCGCTGGATATCGCCAATCCGCCGATGGCTTGAATCACCGAAGAATCACATGCCCCGACAATGGCGGCATGTGGGTTCTTGTTGCATTATCCTGGCGCAGGCACGGATCCTGGCAGGACATCAATTAGCCGTGCAAAGTTAATGCTTAGTGCTACGTACGATATGGTAGGCAAAAGCCGAAGCCACTGGCGCCCCGTCCAGTTTTGCAGGTGAAAACTGCGTCGACTGCAGCCCTTTGATTGTCGTGTACGCCAGGATTCTTTCATCGTCGCTTAGCACGATTTCCCCATTGCTCTTGGCGCCTAAAATATCGACAGCGCTGACAGATCCGGTTTCGTCGACATGCACGATCAGTCTTACATCTTCCTTGTGAGAGCTTGTGTTATCCGAGCGGATTCCTCGCGACACCCCTAGATTTCGCAATAAGCTACGGATATTTGGCGACGGGAACGGAGGGATGACATTGTCATCGGTGATATCGACAAATTTCCGCCACAGCGATTTTTCATCGACAGACAACTCATCCCAGCTTTTATTGACGTCCACGCTAATTCCAAGCGAGGCACGGCTTTTGCTGAGGGATGACCCGGTTTGCGCATCGCCGACAGCGATGGAATATTCTCCTTCCGCCGCGTGCACGGGCAATAAAAGGCAACTCGCGATTAAAACCGGTGAAACCGTCCGAACCAAAAAATTGATCATGTATTTAATCTCAGGTAATAAAATCAAAAATTGCACCACTGTCTGCTGCTTAAAGAAAAACGGGAGGCACGGACGGAGTTGCCGCCCCGGCATTTTGCTTGCCGGACAGCTGACTTGTCAAACTGAAAACCGGCAGCAATCGGGAGACTGCTCGTGTTTTGCCAGAATATCGAGGAACGGCCCTTATGCCCATATAATCGGCAGTAAAAGCGCCATCCTCGGCATTTGAATGCTATATTGCCCCATTGCAACTTATTGTTTGGGTGAGGAACAGCGTAGTTTGCAGATATCCATCCCGGCAGGCCCGGTGCGGAGTTGTGAGTTATATAATGGATAACTTGCGCCACATCCACTACGCGGATACCCACCCTTAGACATTGCCAATGTACTCATTATTGCCCGCCTTAGTAGCCTCGGTTTTCCTCGGCTACGGCTTGTACGTACTTTGCACGCAGGGGTTCACCCGCATCGGCATCAGCTTTTCCGCGCTATGCATCATCTCGGCGTTCTGGCAGGGAACCTGGGCGGTGCTGTTCCAGGTCCACAGCCCGGGCCTGGCGATGTTCCTGATCAAGTTCGGCTACTTGCTGATCCTGTTCCTGCCGACCAGCCTGTATCACTTCCTGACCGAGGTTTCGGATCGGCCCAGGGAGCGCCACCTGGTTTACCTGTCCTACGGGATAGCTTCGATCCTGGCGATTTTCCTGGTCGGCAGCGACCTGTTCATTTCCGGTTTCTACGAATATTTCTGGGGCTACTACCCCAAGGCAGGACTGCTCCATCCCATCCACGTGCTGCAGACCGTGGTGGTGGTCAACCGCGGCCTGTACATCACCTTTCTCCAGCAGAAGAACGCGCCGCCCAACAAGCGCATCAGGCTGCGCCTGTGCATTGCCGGCATACTCACTTATTTTTTTGCCGCAGTCGACTACCTGTGCAACTACGGCTTCGAATTCTATCCGCCCGGCGTGCTGTTCATCGCCGTCAGCCTGGGCATCATCACTGTGGCGATCGTGAAGTATGGATTGTTCAATCCGATGGCGATTGCGGCCAGCGTGGCCCACGAAATGCGCACACCGCTGCTGTCGATCCGCAACCAGGCGCAAGGCATCAACAAATATATCCCGACGCTTCTGCACAGCTATGAGCTGGCGGTTGCCAACAACCTTTGCGAATCCTCGCTGCCGCCGTTCGCGATGAACTATCTGGCCACCATCGGCAAGACGCTGACACACGAGGTGGACCGCACCAATGCAGTGCTGGACATGATGCTGGCGTCGATCAAGATGGACCAGATCGACAAGACCAATTTCAGCCAGCATGGCATAGGACATTGCCTGGCCGAGGCGGTCGACCGCTACACCTATGACCGCCAGGACCGGGAGCGCATCGTGGTCGCCAACGCCGAAGAGTTCCGCTTTTACGGTTCGGATACGCTGCTGATACTGGTGCTGTTCAACCTGCTGAAAAATGCGCTGTACGCCATCAAGGCAGCCGGCAAGGGAGAAATCCGCATATCGACGGCGCGCGGTCCGACTGTCAACCGCATGTATTTCAGCGATACCGGAACCGGCATAACCGGCGAAGCGCTGCCGAATATTTTCGACGGATTCTTTACCACCAAACAAAGCGGCGGCACTGGCGTCGGCCTGACTTTCTGCCACCGGGTGATGGCCTCTTTCGGCGGCCGCATCCTGTGCGATTCGGTGGCCGGTCAATATACGACATTTACCCTGGAATTTCCGATGGTTGAGGACAACACATCGGGCGATTTGTTTGCGGCGCCGGGGCTGCTCCAGGCGGAGAAAGAGGCAGTTGCCTCTCCTCCGTATGGGCCTTAGATCAAGGACAGGCTAATACAGCCCGTTACGCCGTTACTCTCCTTTCTCGATTTCATATTGCCGGATCTTTTCAAGGATGTGCTCCGGCAGCCGCGCGATTTTTTTCTCCTTGTTGGCGAAGACTATCTGCTGCTGGCCGGTCGCCACAAGCTTGCCATCCACCAGGAAGCGGAACGCCAGGGAAAACGAACATTGCTTGATTGCGAAAGTATTTACCTCGCACGCAATCTTCTGGAATGCAAATGTCTCGCACACATACTGCTGCTGCGCCTCTTTGGTGATGAAGACGCCGAGCGACTGCAGCATGTCGGCGGAAATGCATTCGAAAAACCAGCGCTCGCGGCAAATCCCCTGCCACTCGAAATGCCGGGCGAAATAAATGTTGCCGGTGGCGTTCGAGTCTTTCAGGTACACGTCGATCGAGTGGTGGAAGGTTTTGGGCTGTGGCGCCCGCAAATAGCTGATCGGGAAAGGAATGGTTTCTATTACGGTTTCTTGGACGACAGGACGCTGAGTCAAGATTGCAGACATGATGGTAACTCCCATAAGCAAATGGAAAATGGCTGTTTTCAACAGCCGCTATTGCCTCCCTGCCCGGTCCAGGCGCGAGGAAGCAGCTTATAGTGTTAATCATGTGACGCCACTTACAAGTAAGGGCGCGACAAACGGCCGCCAGGCGGCAAACGGCAATATGTGGTAGTCGCCGCAGCTTGTTTGCAATGGTTATTTGCGATGGTTATTTGATACGCTGTTTTTCCAGCTTGCGCGCCAGCGTGCGCCGGTGCATTCCCAGGCGCCGCGCCGTTTCGGAAATGTTGAAACCGGTTTCCACCAGCACTTCGTGGATGCGCTCCCACTCCAGCGTCTTGATCGAGGTCGAGCGGTTGCTGAGTTCAATCTCGGCAGCGCCGGCGACATGGCCGAAAGCCGCCTCGATATCGTCGGTATTGGAAGGCTTGGCCAGATACTGGCAGGCGCCAAGCTTGATCGCTTCCACCGCCGTGTTGATGCTGGCGAAACCGGTCAGCACCACGATCAGCATGGCCGGATCGTGCTTGTGCAGCATCTGTACGCAAGCCAGCCCGGAGGTGCTGTCGTTGAGCTTGAGGTCGACCACTGCATATCCCGGCGAATGCTGGCGCAGCAGCGCAGCGGCCTCGCCCAGATTCGAGGCCAGCAGGACAGCGTAATCGCGGCGCTCGAACGAGCGGCCCAGCGTGCGCGCGAAAGTGGCGTCGTCCTCGATGATCAGCAGCAGGCGGTCAGTCGCCATGTCCGGCACCCTCCTCAAGGCTGATCGACGCCAGCGGCAGCGCAAGCTGGACCAGCGCTCCGCCCTGCTCCCGGTTGCGCGCGGTTACCGTGCCGCCCAGCTTGCGGGCGACGTTGACCACAAAAAACAGCCCAAGGCCACTGCCTGGCCGTCCCTTGCTCGACTGGTAAGGCTTGCCCAGGTGCGCCAGCATGGCAGGCGCAAAACCGGGACCGCTGTCGCTCACCACCAGGGTCAGCGCATCGGCTTCCCGCGTTGCTTCCAGGCTGACCCACTGCGGCGAGGCTTCGAGCGCGTTGTCGAGCACGTTGCAGATCATCTGCTTGAGGGCGGAATCGAAAGCCACCGGCATATCCTGCTCGATCCGGTTTTCATAGGCAAACGAAACGATCGGCCGGGTCGCACACCATTCCTTGGCCAGGTCGTTGAGGAAAGTGCTGATGGTGGTCTTCACCGACGATTCGCCGCGCGCCTCGCCGGCCGACAGCAGGATGCCGCTGACGATGCTCTTGCAGCGCTGCAGCTGGGCTTGCATCTCGCCGATTTCTTCCAGCAGTTCGCTGTTCTTGCTGAACTCCGGCATGCGCCGCCAGTCGCCCAGGATCACCGACAAGGTGGCCAGCGGCGTACCGAGTTCGTGCGCGGCGCCGGAAGCCAGCAGGCCCATGCGCACGATGTGGTCCTCCTCCGCCGCACGCTGGCGCAAATCGGCCAGCTGGGCGTCGCCGGCGCGCAGGTTGCGGCCGATGCGGGTGATGAAAAACACCAGCAAGGCGGCATTCAGCACAAAACAGATCAGCAGACCTTCGACATACAGGCTGGACAAGCCGTTGCCATGGTCGGGCGGCAGCGCCAGCGGTTCGGAAAACAGCGAGAGGCCGGCCAGGCAGGCGCTGGTGACGGCGACAATGGTCCAGGTCGACCAGGTTTCCAGCAGCACGGCGCTGAGGATCACCTGCAACAGGAACAGAAAGGCGAACGGATTGGTGATGCCGCCGCTGAAATACAGCTGGGCGGTGAGGATGCCGACGTCCACCAGCAGCGCCAGGAACAGCTCGCCGTTGCTGGCCACGCGCCGTTCATGCCAGCGCAGGTGGCTGGCGATGTTGAACGCCACCAGGCACGCCAGCACCTTCAGCATGTGCGGCAGCGGCAGGTGGATGCCGAAACCGGCGATCACGATAGCGATGGTGGTGATCTGCCCGACCACGGCGATCCAGCGCAGCTGGATCAATTGCAGCATGTTCTTGTGGCCGGCGGCGTTTTCAACGCCTGCCGCCAGCGTCCAGCGCCGCTTCAAATCTTCTGTATTTGCAAGAATATCAATTTTACTTGCCATCGTCACTTTCACGGTCGATACCATCGGCATGGGCGCCTGGCGGATGCCGCCGGCGCAGATTCCGCTCTTCCCGTCCTACCCAGAAACAGGCGCCTGCCACCATCAAGGCAAGAGCATACCAAGTGAGAGCATAAACCAGATGGTTATTGTGAAAGGCGATCACCGTCAGGCCGCCGACCGGGTGGTTGCCGCCGGTATCCTTGCTGGCCGTCGCTGCGTCTGCATCGATGAAATAAGGCGCCGCCGGCAACAGGTTGCGCGCCGCCGCTATCGCTTGCACGTCGCGCGAAAACCAGCGGTCGCCGGCCGGATCGTTGTGGCGCAGGAAGCCGCCGCCCGGCTCACTCATGCGCAGCAGTCCGCTTACCTCGGCCGGACCGACCTCCGGACCATCCTGTTCGGCGCCGGCCTTGGCCGGTACAAAACCGCGGTTGACCAGCACCACGCTGCCGTCCGCGCAGCGCAACGGCGTCAGCAGCCAGAATCCGCCGCCGAGTTCGGTCGAAGCCTGGACCCGGGCTGTCAGTGCATAGAGGAAGGTGCCGCTGAGGCGCACGCGCCGGTATTCGTCGGCGTCGGCATTGACCTGCGGCCAGCGTTCAGGACCGGGAGCAGCCACGGCTGGCGCATGCACCCTTTGCTCAACCCGTTCGATCAGGTCAAGCTTCCATTGCAGGCGCTTGAGCTGCCAGGTCCCCAATGCGAAGAAACCGGCGAACACCAGCCCGGCGCAGATGGCCAGCGCCAGCAGCACAGCTTTGGAGCGAGCCCTTGGCGCAACCGGCGCCGTGCCCTGACCGTCCGTCACCATGCCGCGCGGCGCCTGTTTCATTGCATGTTTTGCATATGCTGCATGTCTTGCATATTGTGCATTTTCGGCATGTCAGGCATTTTCTGCATCGATTCCGGCACCACTTCCGTGGTGTCGGGCATCATGCCCGGCATCATGTTGTGGTTCAGGTGGTACATCACCCACAGCGAACCGCTCAGCATGATGAACACCAGCATGATCGTGAAGATCAGCGCCAGCATCGACCAGCCACCTTCGGATTTGGTGTTCATGTGCAGGAAATACACCATGTGCACCACGATCTGCACGGCGGCGAAACCGAGCAGCACCAGCCCGGTGGTGCTGGATTTGTCGAACACCTTGGCCATCACCAGCCAGAACGGAATCGCCGTCAGGATCACCGCCAGCACGAAGCCGGTGGTGTAGCTCTTCAGGCTGCCGTGGTCGGCATGGGTGTGGCCGTGATGACCATCGTGATCACTGTGGCCGTGGCCGACGACGCGCGCCGGGTGCTGTTGATGTCCGCCGCTCATGGCAAAACTCCCATCAGATAGACAAAGGTGAAGACGCCGATCCAGACCACGTCCAGGAAATGCCAGAACATCGACAGGCACATCAGGCGCCGGCCGTTTTCAGCGGTAAGGCCGTGGCGCTTGACCTGGAACATCAGCGTGACCAGCCAGACGATGCCGAAGCTGACGTGCAGGCCGTGGGTCGCCACCAGTGCGAAGAACGAGGTCAGGAAGCCGCTGCGCTGCGGGCCTGCGCCTTCGTGGATCAGGTGCACGAATTCGTACAGTTCGAAGCCGATAAAGCAGGCACCGAGAATGCCGGTGACAGCCAGCCAGGCCAGCGTTGCGCCCTGGCGCTTGCGCTGCATTTCCAGCATGGCGAAACCGTAGGTGATCGACGACAGCAGCAGCAGCGACGTATTGACTGCCACCAGCGGCAGGTCGAACAGTTCGGCGCCGGTCGGGCCGCCTGCATAGTTGCGGCCCAATACGGCGTAAGTCGCGAACAGGCAGGCGAAGATCAGGCAATCGCTCATCAGGTACAGCCAGAAACCCAGCAAGGTGCCGTTTTCCGGATGGTGTTCGCGGGTGTAGAAGCGCGCGCTCGGATCAGCCGCGCCGGTAGTGTTCATGGTGGTATCAGACATGGCTAGCCAGCAATCGTGTGCGTTCGCCCTCGGTGCGGACGACTTCGTCCGCCGAGATGTGGTAATCGCGGTTGTAGTTGAAGGTGTGGATGATGATGGCAGCCATCATCGCTGCAAAGCCGAGGCCGGCCACCAGCCACATGTGCCAGATCAGGGCAAAGCCGATGGCTGCGCTGAGCGCGGCGATGATGAAACCGGCCGCCGTGTTCTTCGGCATGTGGATGGCGACGAAGTCTTTCAGCGGACGCGCGTAGCCGTTGGCCTTCATGTCGGTCCAGGCGTCGTTGTCATGCACCACCGGCGTGAAGGCGAAATTGTAGTCCGGCGGCGGCGACGAGGTCGACCATTCCAGGGTGCGCGCGCCCCATGGATCGCCGGTGGTGTCGCGCAGCGATTCGCGGCGGCGGAAACTGACCACCAGCTGCACGATGAAGGACGCGATGCCGAGTGCGATCAGGACAGCGCCGAAAGCGGCGATCTGGAACCAGATCTGCAGCGACGGATCCTCGAAGTGGCCGAGGCGGCGGGTCACGCCCATCAGGCCCAGCACGTACAGTGGCATGAAGGCAAAGTAGAAACCGATGGTCCAGAACCAGAAGCAGCACTTGCCCCAGAAGTCGTCCAGCTTGTAGCCGAAGGCTTTCGGGAACCAGTAATTGATGCCGGCAAACATGCCGAACAGCACGCCGCCGATGATAACGTTATGGAAGTGGGCGATCAGGAACAGGCTGTTATGCAGCACGAAGTCGGCCGGCGGCACTGCCAGCAGCACGCCGGTCATGCCGCCGATGGTGAAGGTGACCATGAAGCCGATGGTCCACAGCATGGGCAGCTCGAAGCGGATACGGCCGCGGTACATGGTGAACAGCCAGTTGAAGATCTTGGCGCCGGTCGGGATCGAGATGATCATCGTCGTGATGCCGAAGAACGAGTTGACGCTGGCGCCGGAACCCATGGTGAAAAAGTGATGCAGCCACACCAGGTAGGACAGGATGGTGATCACCACGGTGGCATAGACCATCGAGGTGTAACCGAACAGGCGCTTGCTGCTGAAGGTCGAGACGACTTCGGAGAAGATGCCGAAGGCTGGCAGAATCAGGATGTAAACCTCAGGGTGGCCCCAGATCCAGATCAGGTTGACATACATCATGGCGTTGCCGCCCATGTCATTGGTGAAGAAATTGGTGCCGACGATGCGGTCCAGCGACAACATGCCCAGCACGGCGGTCAGCACCGGGAAGGCGGCGACGATCAGGACGTTGGTGCACAAGGCGGTCCAGGTGAATACCGGCATCTTCATCATGTTCATGCCGGGCGCGCGCATCTTGACGATGGTCGCTATCAGGTTGATCCCCGATAGCAGCGTCCCTACCCCGGCAATCTGCAAGGCCCATATGTAGTAGTCGACTCCGACGTCCGGGCTGGCAAGGATGCCTGACAGCGGCGGATAAGCCAGCCAGCCGGTGCGGGCGAATTCGCCGACGAACAGCGAAGCCATCACCAGCATGCCGCCGAAGGTGGTCATCCAGAAGCTGAAATTGTTCAGGAAAGGAAAAGCCACGTCGCGTGCGCCGATCTGCAGCGGCACCACATAGTTCATCAGGCCGGTCACCAGCGGCATGGCGACGAAGAAGATCATGATGACGCCGTGCGCCGTGAAGATCTGGTCGTAATGGTGCGGCGGCAGGAAGCCGGCCGAATCGCCGAAGGCAAACGCCTGCTGGGCGCGCATCATCAAGGCGTCGGCGAAGCCGCGCAGCAGCATCACCAGGCCCAGCACCACATACATGATGCCGATCTTCTTGTGGTCGATGCTGGTGAACCAGTCGCGCCACAAGGTGCCCCAGACTTTGTAGTAGGTCAGCGCGCCAAGCACTGCTGCGCCGCCGATGGCGACCATGAGGAAGGTCGCGATAAGAATCGGTTCGTGGTAGGGAATCGCTTCCCAGGTGAGACGGCCGAAGATCAGCTTGGTCAGATCAATATGGTCTAGCATCGTTACTTTCCGGTGAAAAAGGGAAACGCGGCGGCTGTCATATGCACTGCGGCGACAGCGCCGTTGCTGGCAGAACGGAGCACTGCCGGCTCTTGTTGCAAACGGTTATTCATGGTGTTTGGCCGGGTCCTCGGCCTGGTGTTCTGCCATGTTGTGGCCGCTATCGGCCGCCATCATCTGGTCCATGCACATCTGGCCCGGCTCGATGCAGCGGTTGAGGATGGCGTGGTACAGGCTCGGATCGACAGCACCGTAGTAGCGCACCGGTTCCTTCTCGCTCGGCTTTTCGAGCTGCAGGTAATCGGCGCGGTCCAGCTTGCCGCTGGCTGCCTTGGTGGTCTTGACCCAGTTCTCGAAATTCTCCGTGGTCATGCCATGGAACTTGAATTTCATGTCGGAAAAACCGGCGCCGCTGTAGTTGGCGGAGAAGCCGTCGTACTCGCCCGGCCGGTTGATCACCGCGTTCAGGGAGGTCTGCATGCCCGGCATGGCGTAGATCTGGCCAGCCAGCGCAGGAATGAAGAAGGAATTCATGATGGCCGACGAGGTGATCTTGAAGCGGATCGGCATGTCGACCGGCGCCGCCAGCTCATTGACGGTGGCGATGCCTTGCTCGGGATAGATGAACAGCCATTTCCAGTCCAGCGCCACCACTTCTACCGTCAGCGTCTTGGCATCGGCGGGAATCGGGCGGTTCGCATCCAGGCGCGACAGCGGCCGGTACGGGTCCAGGGTATGGGTGCTGATCCAGGTCAGCAGGCCGAGGGCGATGATGATGAGCAGCGGCGCGCCCCAGATCACCAGCTCCAGCTGGGTCGAGTGGTCCCAGTCGGGTTCGTAGCGTGCAGCGGTATTGTTTTTACGGTAGCGCCAGGCAAACCAGATGGTCAGCGCAATCACCGGAACGATGATCAGCAGCATCAGAATCGTGGAAATCACGATCAGGCGGCCCTGCTGGGAGGCGATATCGCCAGACGGATTCATCACCACCGTGTTGCAACCAGCCAACAAAATGAGGGGAAGGAGGAGCAATCCACGCCGAGATAAGAGGGAAACCATAGAGTAAAAGTACCGTCGAAGCTATCAGATTGTGATAATGTACACTGACTGGTATGCGTTGGCGATTGGACGTTTTGTCCTACCCTACACTCATAACATCGGGAAGGGTTCGACACGGCTGGTTGGCATGGCCAGTATTAACAGAAACCCACTAGAGACAATATTATGATGACGAGCACCCATAGCCACAATGGCGAAGTTTCCGCTGATTTCTCGTCGCATTCGACCGTCAATGATGCGAGAAACACCAAACCAGACTCCATCGCCCCGGCGAGATAGCAATCGGCGTAGTTATAGGCCGTGCGTCTGAATATTTCGACTTTTTCGTGTACGCCATGGCCTCGGTGCTGGTGTTTCCCTCGGTGTTCTTCCCGTTCGAGCAGCAGCTGGAAGGCACGCTTTACGCATTCGTGATTTTCTCCTTTGCCTTTTTGGCAAGACCTTTCGGCACCGTGTTGTTCATGGCGATCCAGCGCCGCCTCGGACGCGAGGTCAAATTGACGGCTGCGCTCTTCATTTTAGGCATCTCTACGGCCGGGATTGCGTTCCTGCCAACATACCAGCACTTGGGATTTTACGCCATCGTCTTGCTGGCGCTGCTGCGCATCGGCCAAGGCATTGCGCTGGGCGGCTCCTGGGACGGCCTGCCCTCGCTGCTGGCGCTGAATGCGCCGCAGAACCGGCGCGGCTGGTACGCCATGCTGGGCCAATTGGGCGCGCCGGTCGGCTTCATGATCGCCGGCGGCCTGTTTGCCTACCTGCTGTCGAACCTGACCACCGAAGACTTCCTCGACTGGGGCTGGCGCTA
The DNA here is from genome assembly GCF_001584145.1 of Collimonas fungivorans. NCBI lineage: Bacteria > Pseudomonadati > Pseudomonadota > Betaproteobacteria > Burkholderiales > Oxalobacteraceae > Collimonas > Collimonas fungivorans. Next base: position 2,983,349 of record NZ_CP013232.1, read on the forward strand.
CCCGTTCTACGTGGCGTTCGCCATCAACGTCGTCGCCCTGTTCGCCCGCCTGCGCCTGGTATCGACCCCGGAATATGCCCGCTTGCTTGACGAACGGGAGCTGGAGCCGGTCAACGCCCTGGAAATGACCCGTTCGCAAGGACGCAACGTCATCATCGGCGCCCTGGCGGCCTTGGCCAGCTACGCCCTGTTCCACCTGGTGACTGTGTTCCCGCTGTCCTGGATCACTTTGTATTCGATGCGCTCCGTCAGCGACTTCCTGATCATCCAGGTCATCGGCGCCGCGCTCATGGCGCTGGGCGTGGTCGCCTCCGGCCTGATCGCCGACCGTCTCGGCCGCCGTACCACGCTAGGCGCCTGCGCCGTGCTGATCGCGGTGCTGAGCGCGTTTGTGCCGACCTTGATGAACGGCGGCGAGTTTGGCCAGAATACCTTCATCCTGCTGGGCTTCATCCTGCTCGGCTTGTCGTACGGCCAGGCCGCCGGCGCCGTCACCGCCAATTTCCCGGCGAAATACCGCTATACCGGCGCTGCCCTCACTTCCGACCTGTCATGGCTGGTCGGGCCGGTTTCGCACCGCTGGTGGCGCTTGGCCTGTCGGCGCATTTTGGCCTGGCTTATGTCAGCTTCTACCTGCTGTCGGGCGCCGCCTGCTCGCTGGCGGCGTTAAGCCTTAACCGCGCCCTGGAAATCCGCGACTGATTATGAAAAAAGCCTGTTTTCATGTGAAAACAGGCTTTTTCGATTATCCGGCCTTACAATTTCCCGCTATCGCTCACCAGGCTTAACCAATGCAAATTGGCGTCGCCCGCTCTTGAGAGCGAATTCCCCTCATTTCCGGCCTGCCATGCACGCTGGTTAAAATTTTCCCGCCGGTTTTTCTGCGCAGCTCTCAGCAATGTCCGCTTGATGCGTTGATCGCCGTAATTGGCGATCTTCTCGATGACGGCCCGCAACTCCGGATCTCCGCGCAACTTCTCAAGCAGCTGATGCCAGAAACCGCATACATACCAGCGCCCGAAACGCTTGTATGCTGCGTTCCAATTGCCAAGATAAGACGGCAGGTCGCTCCACCTGCGCTGATTGCGGGCTTGCCACAGCACCGCCTCTACAAACAGGCGGTTGTTATGGCCGTGCAGCCCGGGATCGCCTTTCTTTCCGAGTAACAGCGGCTCCAGCCGGCGCCATTGATCCTCTTGCAGATACAAGTGTGGTTCAGACATTGTTAGACTTTTCAGAGAATATCGGTTTCGGGCGGCACTTCTTTAGCCTGTATCGCCGGCCCCTGCCCGCGCCATCGGCATCGAGCAAAGAACGGCAACCTCGATTACCAGGAGTAACCGATCCCGGCATTGATCAAGGTACGGCTGCCTGAAGTGGTGCTGACTCCGAACTTGACGACGGTGTCGCGACTCACATGGGCGCTTGCCCCAATTGCCAGCGCGGTATAACCGGCGTAACTGCCGATGCCCGCGCCCAAGGCAAAGGTCTTGCCTGCTTCGACCTGCGGCAAGCCTGCAAGCGCGCCAGCCATCGCCACCCCGCTATAAGCCATGCGCTGGACATCGCCGACCTGCGAAGCGACCTGGTTCAGCTGTGAAACATTGACGGCGTCGGTAGGATTGACACCGGCGGCAACATTGGTAATGCGGCGTTCGCTGCCGGGAGCGCCGACCGATACCGTACTGGCCTGGTCCGCAACCGAATTGGCGCCCAGCGCCACCGAATTGTTGGCGGTTGCTTGCGCACCGGCACCCATCGCTACCGAATCATTGCCGGATGCCAGCGCATTGTTGCCGATCGCTACCGTCGGATCGCCGGTAGCCCGGGCGTTGTAACCGATCGCCACCGAGCCGGCTTGCGAAGCCAGGGCGCGGAAACCGACCGCGGTGGTGTTGGTGTCGGTCGCCTGGGCATTCGAACCGATCGCCGTTGCACCGTCCTTGGTCGCCTGCGCGCACAGCCCGGTGCCGGTGGCGTCGACGCCGTTGACGCTGCCGCAGGTAGCGGCGTTCACGTTATTGATCACCGTGCCGCTGGTGCCGCGGGTGCGCACCGTACCGTCGCTGTTGGCGCCACCTATGGTGGTGGCGCCAACGGTCGCACCGTTGGCGTTGGCGGCATTTGCGCCGTCCACCAATGGCTTGAGCGACGTCGACAGCGAAGCTGCGCCGTTAGTGATGTTGGTTATCCCGGTCGAGAGCGAAACCACCTGGCTCAAACCGGTCGACAACGATGAAATTCCCGTCGACAAGGAGGAAATCCCGGTCGATGTCGAAGTCGACAGCGATGCTGCATTGCTGTTGGTCGTCGATAGCCCGGTCGACAGCGAGCTGACGTTCGAGGTCGTGGTGGAGAGCCCGGTCGACAGCGAATTGATGCTGCTGGTGTTGGTCGACAAGCCGGTCGAAGTCGACGTCGACAGCGAATTCACGTTACTGTTAGTGGTGCTCAGGCCGGTCGAAGTCGACGTCGACAGCGATGCAATGCCGGACGAGGTCGTGGTCGACAGCGATGTCAGCTGGCTGACATTGACGGCGTCAGTATCCGCCGTGCCGGCCGCCAGGTTAGTGATTTTCTGGCCGCTGTTGTTGATGCCGTTGGTAGTGGTCTGCCCGGTTACCGTCAATCCGCCGGTAGTGATGCCGGTCGACAGCGAAGTGATCGTTGTACTCAGGCCGGTAGACAGCGAAGACACTCCGCTTTGCGCCGTGCTGATGCCGGTTGACGCCGAGGTCGACAGCGAAGTGACATTGCTGACGGCCGCACTCAAGCCGGTTGAAGCGGAAGTCGACAGTGAAGCAATGCCGGTTGAAGTCGATGTCGACAGCGATGAAACATTGCTGTTGGCGGTGCTCAGTCCGGTCGAGGTTGATGTCGACAAGGAATTCACGTTGCTGTTGGTGGTGCTCAGGCCAGTAGAGGTCGACGTGGACAGCGATGCAATGCCAGTAGAAGTTGAAGTCGACAGCGACGAGACATTGCTGTTGGTTGTGCTCAGTCCGGTGGAGGTCGATGTCGATAGGGAGTCGACGTTGCTGCTGACTGTGCTCAGGCCGGTTGAAGTCGACGTAGACAGCGACGATACTGTGCTGTTGGTAGTGCTTAAGCCGCTGGAGGTTGAGGTCGACAGTGAGCTGACATTGCTGTTTGTGGTGCTCAGGCCGGTGGAACTCGAAGTCGACAACGAAGCCACGTTGCTATTTGTGGTGCTTAAGCCAGTCGATGCCGATGTGGACAGAGATGCTATGCCGGTCGAAGTCGAGGTCGATAACGAAGTCAGGTTGCTGTTAGTGGCACTCAGACCAGTCGAGGTTGATGTCGACAGCGACGACACATTGCTGTTCGTTGTACTCAATCCTGTCGAAGTCGACGTGGACAACGATGCAATACCGGTCGAAGCCGATGTCGACAACGAAGTCAGGTTGCTGTTAGTGGTACTCAGGCCAGTCGAGGCTGAAGTCGACAGCGACGACACATTGCTGTTGGTCGTGCTAAGACCAGTCGATGTTGATGTGGACAGCGATGCAATACCGGTCGAAGTCGATGTCGACAACGAAGTCAGATTGCTGTTAGTGGTACTCAGACCTGTCGAGGTTGAAGTCGATAGCGACGATACATTGCTGTTGGTCGTGCTCAATCCCGTCGAAGTCGACGTGGACAGCGATGAAATACCGGTCGAAGTCGATGTCGATAACGAGGTCACATTACTGTTCGTTGTACTCAGGCCAGTCGAGGTTGAAGTTGACAGTGACGACACATTGCTGTTGGTTGTGCCAAGACCAGTCGATGTCGATGTGGACAACGATGCAATACCTGTCGAAGTCGAGGTCGACAACGAAGTCACGTTGCTATTTGTGGTGCTCAGACCTGTCGAGGTTGAAGTCGACAGTGACGATACATTACTGTTCGCTGTACTCAATCCCGTCGAAGTCGATGTCGATAACGAGGTCACGTTGCTGTTAGTGGTGCTCAGACCTGTCGAAGTTGATGTCGACAGCGACGAGACATTGCTGTTCGTTGTACTCAATCCTGTCGAAGTCGACGTGGACAGCGATGCAATACCAGTCGAAGTCGAGGTCGACAGCGAAGTCACGTTGCTGTTAGTGGTGCTCAGACCAGTCGAGGTTGATGTCGACAGCGACGACACATTGCTGTTCGTCGTACTCAAGCCAGTCGATGTCGACGTGGACAGCGATGCAATGCCGGTCGAAGTCGAGGTCGACAGCGAAGTCAGGTTGCTGTTAGTGGTACTCAGACCTGTCGAGGTTGAAGTCGACAGTGACGACACATTGCTGTTCGTCGTACTCAAGCCAGTCGATGTCGACGTGGACAGCGATGCAATGCCGGTCGAAGTCGAGGTCGACAGCGAAGTCAGGTTGCTGTTGGTGGTGCTCAGACCTGTGGAGGTTGAAGTCGACAGTGACGACACATTGCTGTTCGTCGTGCTCAGACCAGTCGATGTCGACGTGGACAGCGATGCAATACCGGTCGAAGTCGATGTCGACAGCGAAGTCACGTTGCTGTTGGTGGCACTCAGGCCAGTCGAGGTTGAAGTCGACAGCGATGAAACATTGCTGTTCGTTGTACTCAATCCCGTCGAAGTCGACGTTGACAGCGATGCGATGCCGGTCGAAGTCGATGTCGATAACGAGGTCACATTACTGTTCGTTGTACTCAGGCCAGTCGAGGTTGAAGTTGACAGTGACGACACATTGCTGTTGGTTGTGCTAAGACCAGTCGATGTCGATGTGGACAACGATGCAATACCAGTCGACGTCGAGGTCGACAGCGAAGCCACGTTACTGTTGGTGGTGCTCAATCCCGTCGAGGTTGAAGTCGACAGTGACGACACATTGCTGTTCGTTGTACTCAATCCCGTCGAAGTCGACGTTGACAGCGATGCGATGCCGGTCGAAGTCGATGTCGATAACGAGGTCACATTACTGTTCGTTGTACTCAGGCCAGTCGAGGTTGAAGTTGACAGTGACGACACATTGCTGTTGGTTGTGCTAAGACCAGTCGACGTCGAGGTCGACAACGAAGCCACGTTACTGTTGGTGGTGCTCAATCCCGTCGAAATCGAAGTCGACAGCGAAGTCACGTTGCTATTAGTGGTGCTCAGGCCAGTAGAGGTCGACGTGGACAACGATGCAATACCTGTCGAAGTCGAGGTCGACAACGAAGTCACGTTGCTATTTGTGGTGCTCAGACCTGTCGAGGTTGAAGTCGACAGTGACGATACATTACTGTTCGCTGTACTCAATCCCGTCGAAGTCGATGTCGATAACGAGCTCACGTTGCTGTTAGTGGTGCTCAGACCTGTCGAAGTTGATGTCGACAGCGACGAGATATTGCTGTTCGTCGTGCTCAAGCCAGTTGATGTCGACGTGGACAACGATGCAATGCCGGTCGAAGCCGAGGTCGACAACGAAGTCACGTTGCTATTTGTGGTGCTCAGACCTGTCGAGGTTGAAGTCGACAGTGACGATACATTACTGTTCGCTGTACTCAATCCCGTCGAAGTCGATGTCGATAACGAGGTCACGTTGCTGTTAGTGGTGCTCAGACCTGTCGAAGTTGATGTCAACAGTGACGACACATTGCTATTCGTCGTACTCAAGCCAGTCGATGTCGACGTGGACAACGATGCAATGCCGGTCGAAGTCGAGGTCGACAACGAAGTCAGGTTGCTGTTAGTGCTGCTCAGACCGGTCGAGGTTGATGTCGACAGTGACGACACATTGCTATTCGTCGTGCTCAAGCCAGTCGATGTCGACGTGGATAGCGATGCAATACCGGTCGACGTCGAGGTCGACAGTGATGTCACGTTGCTGTTAGTGGTGCTCAGGCCAGTCGAGGTTGATGTGGACAACGACGCAATGCCGGTCGACGTCGAGGTCGACAGCGAAGTCACGTTGCTGTTGGTGGTGCTCAGACCTGTGGATGTTGAAGTCGACAGCGACGACACATTACTGTTGGTCGTACTCAATCCCGTCGAAGTCGACGTGGACAGCGATGCAATACCGGTCGAAGTCGAGGTCGACAACGAAGTCAGGTTGCTGTTGGTGGTGCTCAGACCTGTGGATGTTGAAGTCGACAGCGACGACACATTGCTGTTCGTCGTGCTAAGACCAGTCGATGTCGATGTGGACAACGATGCGATGCCGGTCGAAGTCGAGGTCGACAGCGAAGTCACGTTGCTGTTGGTGGTGCTCAGTCCCGTGGACAACGAGGTTTCCGCTACCCGGGACGTACTGAGGCCGGTCGAAGCAGATGTCGACAACGAAGACACATTGCTGTTGGTGCTGCTCAATCCCGTGGACAGCGAGGCTTCCGCCACGCGTGACGTGCTCAGGCCGGTCGAAGCGGATGTCGACAGCGATGACACATTGCTGTTGGTGGTGCTCAAACCGGTCGAAGTCGAGGTCGACAAGGAATTCAGTTGGCTGACATTGGCGGCGTCTGTATTGGCGACACCGGCCGCCACCCCGGTAATTTTCTGGTTATTCAGATCCAGTCCGTTAATGACAGATCCCGTGCTATTGACGTTGATTTTCCCGCCAACGGAAATGTTTACAGGGTCGGAAGCCGTAGCGCCCGTGCTTGTCTGATAGAAAATGACACGGTTGGTCTGGGTCGTTACATTGCTGGTGCCGCAGTTCGCATTGGTAACCTGGACAGTCCCGCCATCAGCAACCTGGCTGCAGGCCGTGTCGTTATTATCGTTGACATAGATGCCTCCGCCTGCGAAAGCCGCACCCGGCAACAGCAGTTGTCCCATCGCAAGCGCGGCAACCACGGCGGCCATTTTTTTGCTGCTGCGCTTGCCGCGAGCCTTCGTATTTTCCGATACGGCTACCCAGATACCTAGCGCTTCGTTGTAGACGGTGCGGTAAACTTTATTCATGGTTGGCTCTATACAAAGATGGGTGCGGTTCGGGGTTTTCGCTCAGATCAGTCGCACAGGAAAACTGGGTTGGACAATGGCAAGACTGCGGCGGCTGCTTAAAACAGGAATGCGAGACGAGCGAAATTTATCACCATCTAATGTTCTATTTTTCTCAACTTAACAATCTTTGACTACGTGTAACATTTGTTCACATATTAATTTCTTTGTGCCAATTATTTGTCTCTCCAATGCCACTAAATTGATGTATGGAATGCATACTGAATCCACCCCCAATTATTCCCGGAGTGAACATTTCAATACATTTGCTGACATCGGGCTGGCGGGGCTTTCCGCACATACCCAGTCTTGCTCGCGCAACAATTCATTGGGTCGTAATAAATTGCATGTATCTTCAACATGACAGGACTTGCCCAGACACAGCTTGCGCAACGGAAATCGACACGGATGAACATGCAATCCGTCCGTTTACGAGGCTATAAGAGCAAAGCATGGAGCACCGCTTCCGCAGCACTGGCAAGCTCTCGCCCTGGCCACATCACCCTCTCTTATCCTCAGAAAAATATTGTGAAAAACTTGATTCCCTATCCGGCTCTACGCGGCCTGCTTTGCATATTGCTTCCAGCGATCGCTGCCGGATGCGCGCCAGCTACGCTGCAACCGCCGGAACAAGATGCAAGAGCGCCGCTGATCCTGGTATCGATTGACGGTTTCAAGCCCGATTACCTGACCCGTGGGGTCACGCCGAACCTCAACGCCCTTGCGGCGCAAGGCGCCAGGGCCGAGGCCATGCGGCCATCGTTTCCTTCGATAACCTTTCCCAACCACTACACGCTGGTGACCGGACTGAGGCCTGATCGCCACGGCATTGTCGGCAACACGATGGGGGACAGCGAGATTCCTGGAGTCCGTTTCAGCCTGGGCAACCGGCAAGCCACCAATGACCGCCGCTGGTGGGACGAGGCAGAACCGATCTGGGTCACCGCCGAGCAGCACGGTGTGCGTAGCGCGACCATGTTCTGGCCTGGATCCGAGGCCGCCATCCATGGCGTTCGTCCGAGCGAATGGCGCAGCTACGACAGCAAGCTGCCGGCGAACCAGCGAGTCGACACCTTGCTAGGCTGGCTGGACAAGCCGGTCGCATCTCGGCCTGCTTTCCTTACGCTGTATTTCGAGGATGTCGACCATGCCGGCCATGAATACGGCCCGGATGCGGCGCAGACCACCCAGGCAGCTGCGCATGTCGATGAGGCGCTAGGCCGGCTGGTCGCAGGCCTGCAGACGCGTGACATCAAAGCCAACATCGTGATCGTGTCCGACCACGGCATGGCGGCAATGAGCAGGCAACGGGTCATACGCCTGGACCAGATAGCGCCGCCCGGCAGCTATCGGACAGTAACCAGCGGCACCTATGCCGGGCTTGAAGCAGCGCCGGGACAGGACGGCGTGCTGGCCGCCGCACTGCTGAAACCGCAGGAGCACATGCAGTGCTGGAGAAAGGAAGCCATCCCGCCCCGCTTTCACTATGGGCAGAATCCGCGAGTCCCGGGCTTTATTTGCCTGGCTGAAGTTGGTTGGCAGATTGCGTCCGACGCACGCAGCGCCGAGCGCACGCCGGCTGGCGGCCACGGCTATGACAACCTGGCTGTCGAAATGCAGGCGATTTTCATCGCAGCGGGGCCGGCGTTCAAACCAGGCATCGTTTTGCCGCCGTTCGACAATGTCGACGTCTATCCACTTATGATGAACTTGATCGGCTTGCAGCCATTGCCATCGGACGGTGAAATGACGCTGGCGCCCGCCTTGAACTGAGCCTGAAATTATGGGCGGCGGCGCTGAACGCTCAGCGCTTGCGCGCCAGCGTCAAGCCGTCGCCGACCGGCAGCATGGACAGGTCGATGCGCTCATCGCGGTGCAGCTTGCGGTTAAGGTCCTGCAGGGCAGCTGTATCATCGTCTTCCGCGGTAAAGGCAACGCCGCCGTCCCACAATACATTGTCGATGGCGATCAGGCCGCCCGGGCGCAATAGCTGCAGGCAACGCTCATAATAGGCATCGTAGCCGGTCTTGTCGGCGTCGATAAAGGCAAAATCGTATTGTCCGGCGGCGCCGCCGGCCAGCCGGGCGTCGAGCGTCGCCAGCGCTGGCGCCAGCTGCAAGTCGATCTTGTGCGCGACTCCTGCCGCTTCCCAGTAGGGACGCGCAATGCTAGTGTACTCATCGCTGATGTCGCAGGCCAGGATGCGGCCGTCGTCAGGCAGCGCGAGCGCCACGGACAGCGAGCTATAACCCGTGAATACGCCGATCTCAATCGTATTGCGCGCGCCCATCAAACGTATCAGCAAGCCCATGAATTGGCCCTGTTCGGGCGAAATCTGCATGCCGCCGCGCGCATGTTTGGCGGTTGCCGCGCGCAACGCGGTTTGCGCCGGATGTTCGCGCAGCGAATGGGTCAGGAGGTAATCATAAAGAGTGTCGTCAAGATTCAGTGTGCGACTGGACATGGATTGTGCTCCCGAGATGAAGGAAATCAATTTACCACACCCGCCATGGAGCGGTTGCCGACGGATATGGCGCCGCGGGCAGCGCTTATACAGAAACCAATTTAGCATCGTCGAAACGCTTCGTTCCCCTTCCCTCCCGCCGCGGCTAGGATGTTTGTTTGCATAGCGCAGCCTTGCAGTAAATCCATCGAGGGAACCAGCAGAATGACGACGACATCAAACAAGAGGCGCCTGGTATTGCAGGGGTTGGCTGCCGGTGCGGCGGCGGCCGCGGTACCGGCTTTTGCAGCTGAAGAACGCACGCTGCGCATCGGTTACCAGAAATTCAACACTCTCAATATCCTGAAAGGCAGCGGTAACCTGGAACAGGCTTTGCAGCCGCTGGGATGGAAAGTCAAATGGTTCGAGTTCGCGGCCGGTCCGCAGTTGACCGAGGCCTTGAACAGCGACGCCATCGATTTCGGCCATGCCGCCGACACGCCCTCCGCCTTTGCCAATGCAGCCGGCGTCAACGCTGTGTACCTGGCCGCCGAACAGCCCTATCCGAAAGGAATAGGGATTTTTGTGGCACAGGATTCGCCTATCCGTTCTATCAAGGAACTTAAAGGCAAGAAAATCGCGCTCGGCCGCGGCTGGAATGTGCAATACCTGCTGGTGCGGGCGTTGGAAGAAGCCGGCTTGAGTTATAACGACATCATTCCGGTCTACGTCACCAACGCGGCAGACGTGCGCGCGACTTTCCAGTCCGGCAACGTCGACGCGGCGACCTTGTGGGATCCTTACCTGGCCGGCCAGCAGATCTCGACCAGTCCGCGCATCCTGCGCGACGGCACCGGCCTGTCCAACAACCGCACCTTCCACCTGGCCAATCCGGGTTTCGTCGACCGCAACAAGAATATCGTCCGCATCCTGTTTGCCGAACTGAAGAAAACCAACGCCTGGGCCCAGTCCCATCCGCAGGAAACCGCGGCCCTGCTGGCGCCGCAGCTGGGCGTCGATCCCAAGGTGCTGCAGCTGGCGACCGAACGCCGCAACTACACAACGGTGCCGATCGACGCCGCCATCATCGCCGAGCAGCAGCAGATTGTCGAAGTCTTCTACAAACTGAACCTGATCAAGACGCAGGTGCAAGTCAAGGACAAGGTTTACGCCGAGGCTTTGCTGTAGCCGCTGTCGACCTATCGTTACGGGAAAAATACCATGATGCACCTTGCCGCCTTCCTGATCGCCGGCAATGCCGCCCACAGCCAGGTATTGTGGCGCCATCCGGAGAGCAATCCGGGCGGATTCCTGAAGCTCGACTATTACGCGCGCATCGCGCAAACGCTGGAGCGCGGAAAATTCGACCTGCTGTTCTTCGCCGACCGGCTGGCGGTCTCGACCCGTTTCGGCGGCGACCATCGCTACGGCGTCGGCCATGGCGACCAGGATGCAACCCGGCTCGATCCTCTGCCGGTGCTGGGGGCACTGGCCGCGCTCACCAGCAAGATAGGGCTTGGTGCGACGCGTTCGACCACCTACAGCCAGCCCTACAGCCTGGCGCGCGAATTCGCCACCCTGGATCACCTGTCGTCCGGCCGCGCGGCATGGAACGTGGTGACCTCAGTCAATCAGGGCGAGGCCGACAATTTCGGCTTGCGCCAGACCTTGAGCCATGATGCACGCTATGACCGCGCCGACGAATTCCTCGACGTCGCCCATCAGTTGTGGGGCAGTTGGGCGCCCGACGCGCTGCTGCTCGAGGCAAGCAGCGGCCGTTACGCCGATGCCGACCGGGTTTCAGCGATCGCCCACAACGGCGCCTACTTCAATGTGCGCGGCCCGCTGAATATTCCCGCTTCGCCGCAGCGCGGGCCGGTCATCATCCAGGCCGGATCGTCGCAACGCGGCCAGGATTTCGCCGCACGCTGGTCAGAAGTGGTGTTCGGCATACAGCCCGACCTGGCCCGCATGCAACGCTTTTACCAGGACCTGAAAGGCCGCGCCGCCAAATTCGGCCGCAAGCCGGGCGACATCAAGGTGCTGACCGCTGTCATGCCTTTTGTCGGCGCTTCACGCGCAGAGGCGGAAGACAAGCGCGCCCGCCACAATGCGCTGGTCGATCCCATCGTCGGCCTGTCGACGCTGTCGAGCCACATGAATGTGGATTTTTCAGGCTACGCGCTGGATGCGCCCATCGCCGACCTGGAAGTAGCCGGCATGCAAGGCTTGTTCAGCCTGATCCGCGAGCTGTCCGCCGAGCGCCAGTTGACGCTGGCGGACATCGGCCGCATGTATGCCGGCGGCGTACTGGTGCCACAGGTAGCCGGCACAGCCGCCGACATAGCCGACTGGATGGGGCATATCGTGGCGCAGCAAGGCGCCGACGGTTTTGTCGTCACGCCGGTGCATTTGCCGCATGGCTTCGACGATTTCGTCGACCTGGTGGTGCCGGAACTGCAAAAAAGAAAACAGTTCCGCCTTGACTACCAGGGCGACACCTTGCGCAGCTACCTGCAAAGCTGACGCCCCGGCAAGACATCTCGCCAGCAACTCGCCACGCCTTCCTCAACTCACCTGTCACGCGCAGGTGAAACTTGCAATTTACCCCACCTGTAACCACGGACCGAAGCAGCCTTCCCAACCCGGGTTGCTGGTCAATTTCGCCCAATTGTTGGCCCTTATTGAATAGTGCTGCCAATTACAGGCAGTTTATCCATTGGAAATTAACCGGCATGATGCACTCACTGCCTGGCACGCCGATATCAAGAACCCCAAAGACGGCTAAGGCAACACTCAAACCAACTTCAAGGAGCTTCAAATGAACAATGCAAAGGTAGCCATCGTCACCGGATCGTCGCGTGGCATCGGCGCAGCGGTAGCGCAACGGCTTGCGGCCGACGGCTTTGCCGTCGTCATCAATTATGCCGGCAGCGCCGCGGCTGCCGAAACCCTGGCCGCGCAACTGGTGCAGCAAGGCGGCCAGGCGCTCGCCGTGCAAGCCGATGTCAGCGACCCGGCTGCGGTGCGCGCCATGTTCGATGCAGCCGAACAGGCATTCGGCGGCGTCGACGTGCTGGTCAACAACGCCGGCATCATGCTCAATGCACCCATTGCCGACACCGATGACGCCGCTTTCGAGCGCCAGGTCGCCATAAACCTCAAGGGCAGTTTCAACACCCTGCGCGAAGCCGCCAAGCGGCTGCGCAACGGCGGCCGCATCGTCAACTTCTCGTCGAGCGTGGTCGGCATGCTGCAGCCTTCCTATGGCGTATATGCCGCCACCAAGGCCGCGGTAGAAGCAATGACCAGCGTCCTCGCCAAGGAACTGCGCGGCAAGAACATCACGGTCAATGCCGTTGCGCCGGGGCCGACCGCTACCGACCTGTTCCTCAACGGCAAACCGCAGGAAGTGGTCGAGCGCCTGGCCAAGCTGGCGCCGCTGGAACGCCTGGGCCAGCCGCAGGACATCGCCGCCGCAGTCTCGTTCCTGGCCGGCGCCGACGGCGGCTGGATCAACGGCCAGGTGCTGCGCGCCAACGGCGGCATCATCTGATCACCGGAACGACAACTCCTTCTTCGATTTCTGCGAAAGGAAACATCATGCAACAAGTCATCGTCATTACCGGCGCCTCGAGCGGCTTCGGCGCCCTCGCCGCGCGCGCCCTGGCCCGCGCCGGCCACGCGGTCTATGCCAGCATGCGCGACACCAAGGGACGCAATGCGCCCCAGGTCGCTGAGGTGGCGCGTTTTGCCGCTGAACACGGAGTGGACCTGCGCAGCGTCGAACTTGACGTCGCCGCCAGCGCTTCGGTCGAGGCCGGCATCGCCAGCATCATCGCCGACTGCGGCCGCCTCGATGTGGTGATCCACAATGCCGGCCACATGTCTTTCGGTCCGGCTGAAGCATTTACGCCGGAACAGTTCGCGCAGCTGTACGATATCAACGTGCTCAGCACGCAACGCGTCAACCGAGCCGCCCTGCCGCAACTGCGCAAGCAAGGCAAGGGGCTGGTGATCTGGATTTCTTCCAGCAGCGCGCGCGGCGGCACGCCGCCCTACCTGTCGCCGTATTTCGCGGCCAAGGCTGCCATGGATTCGCTGGCGGTGTCGTATGCGGGAGAACTTGCGCGCTGGGGTATAGAAACTTCGATCATCGTGCCGGGCGCATTCACCAAGGGCACCAACCATTTCGCCCATTCCGGCGCGCCGGCCGACCAGGCGCGCGCCGCGGAATATGACAATGGTCCTTACGCTGGCGTGCCGCAGCAGGCGCTGCAAGGATTGGCTGCGCTGGAACCGGCCGATGCCGATGCCGGCTCGGTGGCCGGAGCCATCGTTGAAGTGATCGGCATGCCTTTCGGCAGCCGTCCGTTCCGCACCCATGTAGATCCTTCGCAGGACGGCTGCGAAATCGTCAACGGCGTCGCCGACCGTGTGCGCAGCGAGATGTTCCGCCGCATCGGGCTGGAAGACCTGCTGCGCCCGAAGGTGATCGGCTGATGCGGCTTTATCCGGCCTTCTTCAGGCAAGCCGCCTTGGCTACGTCAAGGCGCTTTTCCAGGTTGGCTTCCAGCGACGGCGATTTGCCGGTCTGCACCAGCAGGTTGTATTCGCTTTGCGGCACGCTGTCCCAGTAGGCATCGGACACACAGCTGCAAAAGGCCGGCATTTTTTCCGGCGCTTTTGGGGCGCCGCGGGCCGAACCGCCCATCTTCATGCAGATCTCGGTATTGGCCTTCTTCAGTTCCGGCATGACCTTGGCGCCCCATGCCAGCTGGCTGGCAGCGATCAAGAAAAATGCAGCAATCGCGGCGAGGTTTTTTTTCATCTGCTCTCTTATTTGAAATTCATCAGGATAGTCATCACTATCGGGAATGCAATGATGATAAAGGTAATCGGGAAGATGAACATGATCAGGGGCGCGATCATTTTCATCGGCGCTTCCATCGCCAGTTTCTCGGCGCGCTGGAAACGCTCGGTGCGTTTCTGTTCGGCGAACTTGCGCAAGGTCGGCCCCAGCGGCACGCCCAGTTTGTCGCATTGCAGGACAATGCCGACAAAACGCGAAATGTCGATGTTGCCGGTACGGCGTGCGAATTTTCCCAAGGCATCGGCGCGGCCGGCGCCGGTTTTCATGTCGCGCACCACCCGTTCGATCTCATGGCGCAAGATGCACTCCGGGCCGCGTTCGCAGAAATTGACGATGGCGGTGTTCAGGGTCAGGCCGCATTCGCAGCAAAGCGTCACGATATCGACGAAAGATGGGAAGTAGCGCGAGATTTCGATGTTGCGTTTCTTCTTCTGGTCGCGGATCCACATCAGCGGATAAAACCAGCCTATCAGTCCCAGCACCAGCATGATGATGAGCACGATGTAGTCGACGCCAAACGCCGCCAGGCCGACCAGCACGGCACAAAACAGCGCCACTGCCAGCGAAAAGAATTGCAGGGCGTACGTCTCGGCGGGCGTCATGAAATATTCCAGGCCGGCTGCGTTAAGCATCTGCTTGCGTTTCAGCAAGCGCGCCTCCGACACCGTGGCGCCAAAATAGAAATCAAAGAACATCACTCCGTTCCAGATTTTTTTCAGCAGCGGCGGCAGCGGATCCATGTTCGGCCGGAATTTGGTGACCTTGACATTGGCCACCAGCCGGAACAGGTAAAACATGAACACACTAAGGCTGCCGAAGGCCAGTATGATCGCGCCGTAAAGATAGATTGAGCTGCTCATGGCATGTATCCGATAACAGTATGTCCGCGGCCGTCAGACGTCGATGGCCAGGATTTTCTGGATCACCTTGTGGCCGACATAGGCCATGGTGAGACAGATGAAGAGTACGATCTTGCCGTAGAACGTGGTCAGCAGCAGGCCCATTTCGGCCGGCTGGATGAAGAACAGCGCAACCCCGACCAGTGCCGGCAGGCAGATCATGACCCAGCCCTGCATCTTGCCCTGCGCCGTGAGCGACCGGATCTTGCCCTCGATCGTCAGTTTTTGCTGGATCGTGTTGGACAGGCTCATCAGTGTTTCCGACAGGTTGCCGCCCACCGATTTCGAAATCCGGAAGGTCATCACCAGCAGCTGGAAATCGACCAGGTCTATGCGCTTGCCGACTTCTTCGATCGCCGTTTCGAAATCGACGCCCACCTTCTGCAGCCGGATCACGTGCGCGAACTCGCTGGCCAGCGGCGAGCTGCTTTCCTTGGAATAGGATTGCAGGGCAATGCTCAATGACACGCCGGCGGTCAGGCTGGAAGCGATCACGGTGAGCGCTGTCGGCAATTCGTACTCGATGCTGTTGAGGCGGCGCTTGCGTTTGTAGTTGCTGATCCACAGCGGCGCCTTGAAGATGAAATAACCGATCAGCAGCACCAGGAAGATGTTGCGCAACACGAAATAAATCACCACCACCAGCATCAGCGCCGCCGCAACCTGGGCGAACAGCACCATGTAGACGCGGCCGTCGCGCAGCCCGGTCCATTCCTTGATATGGCCGATGTAACGCACGTGCATGTCGAACAGCACCTTGAGGAAATAACTCTTCGAGTTCATCAGCGACCAGGCGACGAACAGCACCAGTGCAAACAGGATCCCTGAAAACAGCAGTATCTGGTTACTCATTTTCCATCCTCTCCATAAAGACCGGCTTCATGCCCGAATAGCGGAATTCGCCATAGGTCTTGCCGTTCTGGTCAATGCCTTCACGGTGAAACTTGAAAATGTCCTGCAGCTGGACCGTTTCCGATTCGATGCCGACCACTTCGGTGATCGCCGTCACCTTGCGCGCGCCGCAGGAATAACGGGTGAGCTGGATGATCAGGTGCACCGCGGAGGAAATCTGTTCGCGGATCGCCCGCACCGGCAGGTTCATGCCGGCCATCAGCACCAGTACTTCCATCCGCGCCAATGCGTCGCGCGGCGAATTGGCATGCAAGGTGGTCATCGAACCGTCATGACCGGTATTCATGGCTTGCAGCATGTCCAGCGCTTCGCCGCCGCGGCACTCGCCGACGATGATGCGGTCCGGCCGCATCCGCAGCGAATTGCGCACCAGGTCGCGGATCGCCACATGGCCCTTGCCCTCGACGTTAGGCGGCCGGCTTTCCAGCGACACCAGGTTCGGCTGCGACAGCTGCAGCTCGGCCGCATCCTCGATGGTGACGATACGCTCGTCGTTCGGCACGAAGGCGGACATCATGTTGAGGAAGGTGGTTTTACCGGAACCGGTGCCGCCTGACACCACGATGTTCAAGCGCTGCTCGACCGCGCTGCGCAGAATATTCAGCATGTCCTCGGTCATCGATCCGTATTTGATCAAGTCTTCCGCCACCATCTTGCGCCGCGAGAATTTCCGGATGGTCAGGGTAGGACCGCGCAGCGACAGCGGTGAAATGATCGCATTCACCCGTGAACCGTCGCGCAAGCGTGCATCGACCATCGGCGAACTTTCATCGATACGCCGTCCGAGCGGCGTGACAATCCGCTCGATCGCGCCCAGCACCGCCAGGTCGCTGGTGAAAGTGGCGCTGGAAAGTTCCAGCCGGCCGCCGCGCTCGACCCAGATTTCGTCGTGGCGATTGACCATGATTTCAGTCACGCTTTCGTCGGCGATCATCGGCTCCAGCGGTCCCAGGCCAACCGCTTCGTCCAGCACTTCCTTGGTCAGCAGCTCTGTGTCTATGTTGTCCGGCAAGGTGAAGGTAGTGTTCAGCAACTCCTTGATCAGGCTCTTGACGTTGGCCTTGAGATCGTGCTCCGACATCTTGTTGGCGTCGATGCGGCGCAAGTCGATTTCATGCAGCACCGCTTCATGCAAGGTCTTGCGCCAGCGCGAAAATTCAAAATCGATCACGCGCGCCGGAATATTCGCGACCTGCTTGCCGCCGGCGCCCGGACGCGTTCCCGACTGCTGCGGGGCTGGGGCTGGGGCTGGGGCTGGGGCTGGGGCTGGGGCTGGGGCTGGGGCTGGAGCCGGTGCTGCCGCCGCTGCAACCGGCGCCGCACGCGGCGGTGGCGGTGGAGGCGGCGCCTGGACCGGCTCGGCAAACTGCTGGCGCGGCGCGGCCTGAGGAACGGTTCGGCTTGCCTGTTTCAGCGGGCGTTCCGCCACCAGCACTTCTTCGTAGTCATGTTCGATAGCGCTGATTGCATGGTTGACGGCGTGGTTCTGCCGCTCGCGGCCGGCGCCGGCCTCATGCCGTTCCTGGTTGGTATGCAAGGTCAGGCTGTAGTTGCCGATCTTGATCACGGTGTTGCTGCTCAGCGGACCGAGGCGGTTGATGCGCTCGCCGTCGACCCAGGTGCCGAAGATGCTGCCGCTGTCTTCAATGAAGACGCTGCCCTCGTTCAGCAGGAAAGTCGCATGCAGCTTGCTGACATTCCAGCCTTTGAGACGCAGGTCGCAGCTCTCCGCCTTGCCGAGGACGAAGCGATCCTTGTCGACGAAAACTTCGTCGAGTATGTCATAATCGTCCGCGACCACCATCAACACAAATCCACTTTGGCTCTCTGCCATGAAAATTATTCCCGCATATAAAAACAATCAGATCATCGTCGCCAATGTCACCATCGGAGACACGTTTTTCAGCCGCGCCCGCGGCCTGATGTTCACCAGGACGCTGGCGCCTGACAGCGCCTACCTGCTCAAGGACTGCAACTCCGTCCATACTTTTTTCATGCACTTCACCATCGGCGTGGTGTATCTGTCGCAAGACTTCATCATCACCAAGATCGTCCCGGTGCTGGCGCGCAGAAGTCTTTCCTCCGACCGCTCCGCACGCCATACGCTGGAACTGCATCCTGCCACTCTTGCCTCTCTGTCCCTGCGCGTCGGCGACCAGCTGCGCTTCTAGCCGGCCGCCGTCCAATCAATGATTGCCGTACTCAGGCGGCAATGCCGGCTCAGGGCGTAGCGGCGCAGCCTGGAACGGCGACTTCACCGGAATTTCCTTCTGCAGGTTGCGCAGGGTCGGCAACTCTGCCTCCTCCGGCATGCCCACCGCCTTGCGCGCCTGGTTGATGCGGTTGCTTATATTGCGTAAAGCATTCGAACTCTCTCCCGACTCCCCTTCCTGCGTATGCGGAATCGCCACCAGGTACACCTCGGTCTGGTTGCGGCTGGTGCCGGTGGTCTTGAACAAGTTGCCCAGCAGCGGCACATCGCCCAGTCCCGGCACTTTCTGGATATCGGTGCTGCCATCCTGGCTGTACAAGCCTGACAGGATGATGGCGTCGCCGGTCTTTACGGAGAAATCCGTTTCGGTGCGGCGCGTGGTAAAGCCTGGAATGCCGCCAACGCTGACGGTCGGATCGATCTTGCTGACTTCAGCCTTGAGGATCCCTGTGATGTTGCTGAAAGCATCCAGCTTCGGCGCAATCTCGATCAGGATGCCGTAAGGCTTGAAGGTGACGTTGGTGCCGTTCTGGCTGACCGTCGGGATCGGCACTTCGCCGCCGGCGACGAACCTGGCCTGGCCGCCGTTGCGGGTGGCGATGCTGGGCGAAGCCAGCACAAAGGCGTCGCCGCTGTCGACCGCCAGCTGGATCACCGAGGGAATCGCAATCGAGGCATTGACGCTGGCGGCGACGCCGCGCAATTTCTGGTCAGGCAGGTCAAACTTGCCGCCGGTGCCGGTGTCTTGCGGCAAGGGCCGCAGGTTGACGGCCCCGCGCGAGGCTTCGCCGAAAATACCGATGTTGAAACCGTTGAAACTCTTGGCCCAGTTGACGCCGAGGTTTTCCAGGTAACCCTTCTTGAATTCGACAAAATACAGGTCGAACACCAGCATCTGCGATTCCTGCTTATAGGCGGGTACAGTGTCGATATCGAGCTTGGTGCTGTTGATCAGGTTGGCGTACTGGTCGGTCAGGGCCGTGATCTTGGAAAGATCCTCGCGCGAGCGGATGTTGCCCTCCACGTATAGACGGTCGCCACGGCGCACTACATCGATGTCGGGCAGGCTGGACAACGCCGCCTTGATGTCGCGCTGCTGCTTGATGACGTTGAGCGCTGTCACCCGCAGGCGGATTTCGCGCGAAAAATTCGGCTTGTTCCAGAGCAGGATGTTGGTCAGGCCGACTTCCTGCGCAATGATCAGCAGCCGGGTCTTTTCGATCACCGCGGTCGAAGCGATCTTGCCGTTGCCGATCGCGATGCGGTTAACTGCGCCGACTTCGATCACCCTTGCCTCGCCGGCATACATGACCAGCTCGTCATCGACAGCTTGCTGCGCCCTCGGCCCACCGCCATGAGCGGTGGAAGGTTTCAGAGCCGCCAGGTCGCCGGCATTGCGGATAGGAATTCCCTCCGGCCCGCTCATCTGGTTCTTTTGTTCAATCGCATTGCCGTCCAGGTATTCGACGCCGCCGTCGCGGCTGCTGTGGACCTGGTTTTGGCTGATTTTTTGTGCCTTGTTCTGGTTTTGCAAAGTCTCCGGTAAAGGTGCGGCGGCAAAGGCGCGGCTGCCAATCAGGGCGGACAACAGCAGGCAGGAGCGGAAAGTTCTTGGATTAGTCATGTTATTGCGTGGTTTTTTGTTGGATATCATTGTGGATTACCGGCTGCGCTGCCCAGAAGGCGCTTGAAGGCTTCGAGTTTCTTGGCCTGGTCCTCGCTGCTGTCTGCGTATTCGCCGGTCCTGAAACGGCCGCCGATAATGTAGTCGACCTGCGGCCCCGGCATTTGCAGGCGGCGTTTGGCGTCCGGATCGATGACATCGGACAGGAACAGTCTTTTCTCGGCGTCGCCTTGGTCATCGGGACTGCGCAGCACGGCGACGATACGGGCGCCGGTCTGCACCAGGATCACTTTCTGCGCATCCGCCGCCGGCACCGAAATCGTCACCGTGCTGTAAGTGGCGCGCCCGGCCTGGCCCTGGCGCTCGCCAAGGCCGGCTTCACGCGCGCGGTCAGCCGCCAGCACCTCGCGCACCGTGGTCTGGCCGGTGGCGCGCACTTCGATATTTTTCAGCAACGGCGCCAGTACGGTGTCTTCCGGCTGCGGCCCGGCGCTCGGAGGCCCTTCCTGCGGCCGCTTCATCATGTAGAACAGGTCGATGTGGTCGCCGGCGCGCAGCAGGCCGGAGAAGGAATTGATCTCGTCCACAGGAATCGTAATGGCGCGGCTGCCGGCATCGATCGACTTGGAAAACGGCACCGACTCGTACATCAGGAAATACGATTCCAGCAAAGGTGTGCCCTTCCGCACTGGCCGGATGATCTTCTTGCCTATATAGGCATCGATCTGCTCCGGCGAGATGACGTCGAAGTTCATGTATTCCTTGGGCACCGTGCGCGAGGCCAGCTGCTCCATGGTCAGCACGTCGCCGGGGTTGAGGTCGATCCGCGGCACTGTCACCGTAGTGCGCACCTTGCTGGCTTCGTCGCTCAGGCTTTTTTCGATTTCACTGGAACGGGTTTTCAGGTAATTGTTGGCGAGAAAAACGGCGAACGCGGCAATCAGGACAATGATGACCAGCGGCAGCGCCTTCTTGATTTTTTGCAGGTTGATGAAACGTTTTATATTCATGATGTGAGAGTGAAAGTAATCGTCGTTGCGAACTGGCGAGAGTCGCTGCTGGTGTTGGAAAATCGGGAGTGTTGCGGCTCTGGCGGCAAATGCGCGACCTAGTGGCTGGCTTTGTCATAGTCTTCGCCCCACCAGTGTTCTTTCACATCGTTCTTTTCTCCGGCAGCCCAGTCGCCCATGTCCATCGCGCCCAGGCAAAATCCGATCTGCGGCTCGGCCGGATCGAACTGGCCCTCCAGCCGGCTCAGGATGCTGTTCCAGATCAGCCTGACCACGTCGAACGCCTGGTAGCCGCCGCTGCCGCCGATAGGCGGCGATTTGCTGCCCAATGGATAGAAGGGATGCCAGTGCAAGGCGTTTTGCGCCCGGTAGCTGGCCGATGAGCTGAACGGATAGCGGCCGCGCTCCAGCGCCTTGGCCTGGAACGAAGCCGCGATGCCGGAACTCTGGCTGCTGTTGCCGAACAGGCGCGTGATGCCGATGATGATGCTGTTGGCGATAGGCACCTTGAGCGGATAGCTCCACCAGATTTCGATCGACAGCACGGTGTTTTCCTGGATGCTCTTGTTGGTGATGTCGCCTTTCAGCTTGCTGCCGGAAAGATCTTCGCCGCCGTCGGCGGCGACCGTGCCTAGCGGCGTGCGGAAACGCATGTAGTCGGCCGGCAGCTTGAGGATGCCGTAATCGAGCCCTTGCAATTCGATCACGCCGGATTCGAGGAAGGCGGCCTGGGTCGGGTTGTGGTACAGGATGCAGGAATTGAACATCGCGTCTTTGTAGGCTTCGACCTGGGCTTCGACTACCGCTCCCTTGCCGGTGTCGTTGCCCATGTACATCGGCGTGATGCCGTTGATGTAGCCTTGCAAGACCGAGCTGTCGCCATAGCGCATCAGGCCCTTGACGAAGGCCCACACGGCGGGACCGATTTTCTGCTTGGCCTTGCCGAGGAAGCCCGAGATCGGACCGGCGCGGTTTGCCGCTTCGTCAGGGTCGCCGCTGGATAAGCCGGCGGCGTTATTGACCGGCACGCCGTTGCTGGCGGCTTCGGCCTGGCCGGAGCCAGCCAGTTCATTGCCGGGAGTAGTGACAGTCGAGGTCACATCGCGCCCCGAAGAATCCTTGCTGTGCACGATCTTGCCGACTGCCGCGTACCCAAGATTGCCCAGCTGCGCCGTCAGCGGATCGGTGACAAAACGCGGCACCACCCGGCCGTTGCTCATGGCGCCGATGCGCGCCGCTTCCTGCACCGCAAAGTTGTGCGCCAGCTTGGCCCGGTACATCAAGACCATTTGCAGGCATAGCAAGGCAAAGATCAGCACGATGGGGATCGCTACGACGAATTCGGCCAGGCTGGCGCCGCGCCCCAGTTTCAGATTTCTTCCGACTTTGATCAACATATATTGCGCTCTCGGCTTGTTTGCTAAATTGGCGTGGCGCTGACACCTAAGCCGTTGATGTAACTGAAATTCAGATGACGTATCGCGTCCAGCAGCAGGCTCAGCAAAGACACGCCGTCGACCGATACAAACAGCACCAGCGCCACGCACACCAGCAGGATCGAATATTCAACCGCGATCTGCCCATGCTCGTGCCGATTCATCGCTGTCCCGGTAGGCATCGTTTTCATTGCTCTTCCCTCGTCAGCCGCGTCTTCATCGTGTAATCCAATTGACCACGACATAGGTCTGGCCGGCATTCCTGGTAAAGGTGTAGGTCGCCTCCTGCTGTTTGGGCGAGACATAGCGCATCACCGTGCCGCTGTTGTCTTCGGCGGTTTTCTTGAAGCTCAGCTTCCATGCTTCGGCGGCACGGTCTTCCTGGTAAAACGCAATGTTCTGTTCCATGTCAAAATTGTTGGTCATGGTGGTCAGGATCGATTCGCCTGCCATGTCCACCGTGCGTACTTCGTTCAAGATCACCGTGCCCGAGGGCTTGCGCAGATGTTTGGCCAGCACCGGCGCCTTGGTGTCGATGTCCTGCTCCATGCGCGCCGGCAGGTCCGACATGCTGAGGTAACCCTGGGTCTGCTTGCGGTTGCTGCTGCTCAGGTTGGCCTGCTTCAGCCAGCCGTCCTTGACCGCCACGATCTGCACTTCATGCCCGGCCGCCTTGGTGGTGACTTTCCACCTGGCCTTGGCCCACGCCCCCGCCAATATCACCGCCGCTTCGCGCAGCGGCTGCGGCCCTCGATTTCATAAATCAGCATCGGCAAGCCATTCACCTCGATTTCATCGGCCAGTCGGGTCTGCTGCCAATTGTCCGGTACGCCGTCCAGCATCAAGCCTTCCACCGATTTCCATTTATCCGCCGCATAAACGCTGGTGCACAGGAGCAGGCACCAGCCAACCGCCATCAACACTTTCAAATAAATCCCCTTTTACCTTGTCTGCTACGGCGCCGGAGAAAAGCGCCAGGCTGGATTGTCGAACATGGAGATCGTGCGCGCGCGCATGATGCCGGCCGGGCACAACTCATCCTGGGTGTATTGGGTCAGCCGGATGTCGCGTCCGGGAGCGGATGTGCATTTCACCGCCATATAGTCTGCTTCGTTAATGCCGCCGGCCAGGCTGAGATTTTCCTTGTAGTCGTCGGTAGACTTGTATGCCTTGATGATGCCGCTGGGATTCTTCAGGCTGTCAAAATCCAGCCCCATGCCCTGCGACACCAGGGACGACACCTGGGCCGGGTTGATGCCCGCCAGGTCGACCCGGAAATTGCCGCCGAAGCCGGAAGCGCCGCCGATCAGTCCTGGCAGGTTGAAATAATTACTGTTGAGTATCTTGCCGACAGGATTGCCAGTGCTGCCGGAACTGGCGGCGCCATCGTAAAACGGATTTAGCTGCTCGGCGACGCGGTGGTTTGCCACCGGCACCGGCGCCGACCAGGAATTGGTGACCATGGTCAGGCTACCCAGGCTGCGCGGACTGAGCCCGCCGGCGGGCATGCCGGTCTCACCTTTGGCGATGCCGAAGGTTCTTTCCATGAAGGTCTTGATGAAATCGCTGAGGCCGATCGAGCCGTTGACCTGGACTCGCTCGTAGGGTTCGCGGTCCAACGTCAGGTTGGTCAAGGTATTGCCGGTCGGATCGAATCCCATCGGCCCGCCTGGCGATTTGCTGGAATTGGTGGAAACATTCAAGGCGCCGCTGCTGATGGAGCCGAATGTAGCGCTATCGAACTTGTCGGTAAAGAAACGCGCCGCGGTGCTCATCCAGTCGGCATGGTCCTGCAGCAGCGCGGTGCTGCCTTCGGCCTGGCTCTGGCGCGCGCCGCGCGGCGTCAGGTAGACGCTGCGGAACACCTTGGGCGCCAGGTCGGCATCGGCGCTATACAGCGATTTGTAATCGGCATCGCCGTTCGCCTTGTAGGCCGTGCGTTCCCATACCGCAAAGCGCGCCGCTTCGGTATTGAGCTGCTTGAGTTCGCCGAAGCGCCATACCCATTGCAAGCCGAACAGGAACAGCATCAGCACGCTGCAAGCCAGGATCGACTCGAACAGGGCCTGGCCCCGCTGGCCTGGTCCGGACATGCGTGGCAAGGCGATGGTTCTGGATGGGATAGGCATTGGGGTCGCGGCTCAGTTAATTGAGTTCAGTTAATTGTGAAAAACAATAATTTTTCCGGATAATTCAAGCCTTCCAGCCGCGCGTTCCAGTAAGGCAGCATCAGGTTGGCGTGCGACACCACTTGCATGCGGCCGGTCCAGCGTTCAACCGGGCCCGGTAATAGACCCGCGCCTTGCCCATCGCCTGCAGGTAATCCTGCTTGATTTCAGTGTCGTAATCCTTGATCGGCGCGCGTCCCAGGTTGAACTTGCCTTCCTCCTTCAACGGCGACTTCATGGCGCCTACGGTTTCCTGCAACCCCACTACGAACGATGGCCCCAGGTCCTTCAAGGCGTTGTCCTGTATTTCCTTGGAGGCGACAAACAGGTTGCTGGCCGCACGGTCGCCGATCTGGTAGTTGCCGATGTTGGCGTCGCGCATTTCCCAGAAACCGAAACGTTCTGCCGGCAAGCCCATGTCAGCCGCCACCACGCCGCCCAGGCCAGGCTTCTGGAACAAGGTCTCGGTGCCGCGCGAAGTACGCATGTTGATGACATCGATCAGATCGCCCAGGCCCAGCGCATTCAGAATGAATTTCAGAAAACCGTTGACATTGTTGAGCGGATCGCCAGCTGCTTCCTGGGCCATTGAAAAGCCTTGCCCCAGCATGTTCGATACGGAACTAGCCACATTGCCCCCCAGGTTCGAGAGGCTCTGAAAATTCGCCGCCTGCTGCGCCAGCGCTGTCGCCAGCTGTACTTCCGGATCGCCGCTGCCCGGGCTGGGTGCGTTCAGCGATGAGCCGGAAGCCGGCATGCCCGCGGGAGAACCGCCAAGCACGCTGCTGGTGCTGCTGTTAGGCATGTTGATCACGCTTCCCGACGAGTTGCTTGAATTGAGGCTGTTGCCGGCGGCTTCCAGCGCCGGCTCCAGCGGCGCCACGATGGCGTTGTTGAGCGTGCTGGTGGCACTGGCGGTAGCGGATTGCCCTTTCATCGCGCTGTTGCCGGCCGCCCTGGCGATATTCATGACGCCGCGTTCGTAGTATTTTTTTGCCGAACCGGCCGCCAGCGAAGCACATGCGCCACTCTTCCCGCCCAGGCGTGGCGCATAAATCTCACCGCTGGGCAGCGTGAAATACATGCAATCGTCGAGACCTGTCGCTTCACCCCAATAGGCTTTTTTGGCGGCGTCGTCGGCCTTGACCACATCCGAGAATTTTTTCATGTCCTCGGGAATTTCCTGGTTTGCATCCACGCCCTGGTGCCCGACCTTGGACATGGTCACGGCGCCGGCAAGGGGAATGTGAATATTGAACAGGTGCGGATTGATGTCAATCACATCGAAATTGCTCCAGCCGTAGGTCCCGTCCTGCATCTGCATCATGCGCGTGCCGCCGGTGCGCTCATACAAACACATGATGGGGCTGACGATGACGCCCACCGTATTCATGAAAGCCTCGATCACGGGGCCGATGATGTCGGCCGCAACATTGCCTTTCAGCGCCGGCACAATTTGTTCAAGCCCATTTGTTTCAAGGCCGGTCAGCATGCCGTTGATGGCAGACAGATTGCAGCCGTCAACCGCCCACAGGCCAACCGCGTTCGGAAACAGGCGGCGGCCGCCGCTGCCGCTGGTGAAGTTGAACATTTCCTTCATCATCATATGCTGGACCAGGTTGAATTCAATCTTGTCCTTATCCTTTTCCCCGGACTCCAGCATCTTTTTCAAACCAAGGAATTTGCGCGGCGGCTGGTGCAGCTTGATCATGCTGCCGAAGTCCACCATGCTCTTGCCGATCTGGTAGGCGATGGTTTGCGGAATGTATTCGGCCTGCGGTGCATTGGCCGCCAGCAGGTCGTTCTGCATGCTGACCATGGAAGACACCGTGGTCGCCAGGTGCACCTGCTGCGAGGCGAAGATCGCATAGTTGGACAAGGATACGGTGGCAGTGCCGGCATTAGCCAGCACCTGGCTGGTCAGGCGCACGCCGTTCACTATTTTTTCCCAGAAGTCGCCGAACTTGGAGATGGCGTTGGTGACGCCCGACAGGGCGGAGCCGATATAGGGAATGAATTTGGTCAGGGCAGCGATGCCCTTCAATACCTTGCTGTTGTTTTTCCAGTACTGGTCCGACATGCCGACGCTGGACCACATCGCTGTCAACTGCCCTACCGACTGGTAATTGGAAATCATGGCGCGATTGGTGTACGCGGTATAGTTCAAGCCTTCGGCAGCGACGTTGGCGGTGCTGAAAGCGATGGCGTCGGCGGCATTCACCAGCTGCCGCTTCTCGCTGGTCACCTGCGCCATGTTGTAGACCGCAAACAGGCCCACGCACAGCACCGCAAAAAAGAAGATGGCGATAGGCAGCACCGCGCCGCGCTGGCGCCAGCCGCCATGAGTCCGGGATCTGCCGGCCCTGTCCTGTTCCGATGCCCGTTTCACTATGCGCTCCCTATCAGAAATCAATTATTGATGATTGACTGACGGCCTCCGGCCGAACCAATTTCTTACTTTTCTGATGAAAGTATTTTCTGCTCGCAGCGGAAATATCCGGCCGCGAAAAGCCCCGCTAAAGGAAGCGTGCTGGTTGAAATTCAAGGATTTGCTCCGGCCTGCGGCGACGCGGGCCGGAGCGTGTCGATCGATCAGTGGTTGTCGGAACCGTAGTCTTTCATGGTACGTTGGGTCCCGGCTTTTGTAGTAGCCAAGTCTGCCGAAGTTTTGGCGTTGCCGATCTCCGCTTTGCCGTCGTTACCTGACAATTCCTGCGCCATGCCGGCTACCTGATGGCGGATGGTGCTGCCGAATGCCGCGAACACACCGATGCTGACAACCGCAATCAGCGCCACGATGATGATGTACTCAGACATGCCTTGGCCGCGTTGCAGCAATGCGGTTTTGATGCGACGGGATGAAGCGTTTAATGATGTTGCCATTTTGAATCTCCTGAGGCTGGTGGTGGTGGGACAATTCCCTGTTGCTAAAACTGAGTGCGTTCAATTTTTAGTCTATCCAGCTGCCGTGTTTTCTATGTCTTCACGAAACACTGTCGCAGCCTATCCCGCGCCATCGTCAACGACGATGGCGTGCCTGAATCATTCGAATGATTTTTATTGTTTTACTTCACCGATGCAACGGTGCGCGAACCGAACAAGGCAATGCGCTCGGAGAGCCGGCGCCGGCGTTCGGTCAACACGTCGATCAGACCATCCAGCTCGTGAAGTTTCTCTATGTGCGGCGCCAGGTCCGCGGCGCCTTGTTTTGGATCAAAATTTTCGCTTCCGGAAGACTGCAAGAAAGTGCCAATCTGCCGCGTGCTGAAACCACATTCAATCAGGTCCTTGATCTGCCTGACGATTTCCACTGTCTGCAGCGGATAATCGCGGTAACCGTTAGCCAGACGCTGCGACAGAATCAGTCCTTGCGACTCGTAGTAACGCAAAATACGTGCGCTTACTTTTGCTCGATTTGCTATTTCTCCTATTCGCATTTCGCCTTTGCCTTGTTAACAAATAAGCGGTCCGGATGGCGGTGCAAACAAGGTAAAGAGATGACAGATATTTTTGTGCCAGCTTTTCATAACGTATTGCGATCCGTCCGAATTGCTTGATCCGATTAATAAAACGCTCTACTAACTGCGGTCTTTACACGGTGAAGATATACAACAAGAACCTTGTCACGATGCGCCTGGAAACTGCTGACGATACGCCGCGCAAGCGCTCGCCTCCTTGATGTTATGCAAGACATGTGCCATTCGAAGTGAATGTAAATACGTGTCTTTTATTGTCAAATAATGTTGAAGTAAGGTAACTATAGAACATTGACACTAATGAGAACGTCAAGAAAAAAATCACTACATTCGATACAAGTGAGCAGTAATCCGTTGTTTAGTTGCAGCAATATTTTTGTTTAGTGCCAATGCCGTTTTGTTTAGTTGAAACAAAAATTGTCACCCGTATTTCGTTGTGGCGAAGCCGATGTGCAGTCATTTTCATCTCTGGAATTCAATTGATAGCGGCCAGCTTCTCACTCGTAAAAGACGCGTTCATGACACCGCACTTATGACTACAAAAATTGAAAAAACAGGATTTAGGAGATGTCTCATATCGCTGAAAAAATTTGGCGGCACACACGTGCAAACTGCTGCTTCGGATTTGGAAAAATTATTTTTATTTAAAAAAAACGGTAGCGATGCTCTCAGTGTGGACTTGGTCCGCCATATACAATGTCAAGGTTTGGCAAGGTTTGGCAAGGTTTGATTTTCCTGGATATCGTCATTACCGCCTTCGCCCGGATCGGACGGCATGCAATAGTCTTTGCGTTCGACAGATAGGTCTACTGCCATATCCGGCCACTGTTGGATTGAATGGCGGACTAAATCATCACGCTCGGCGCTACCGGCGCAATTGCGGAACTGCCTCGGAGATTCGGAGATATTGCGTGCCGTCGCATCGCAACCTCGATTGCCGTTTCTATAAAAAAAGCCCGGGCAGCAAGCGCGGCCCGGGCGTATCTGATGCAAAAGCAGATCAGTTAAGCGGCACTTCCAGGCCAAACATGATCGACTGGCTACGGCCGTTGCCGACATTGAGATTACTGCTGTAGTCGATCGTAAACATCACGCCGTTACGCATAACCAGCTTGGCGCCAAGGCCAGCGCTCCAGTTGCCGGTGTCCTGGCTGGTAGTATGGACAATATAGGCAGGCCCTGCCGCCGCCAGATCGGCGTAGGCCAGGCTGGCGTCATCCTGCCCTTGGAACTGATGGCGGAATTCCAGCCGCGCGCGCGGTCCCCATGTGCCCAAACTCGTCACATACTGACCTTCTGCGCGCACGCCCAGGCTGCCGCTGCTGGTGCGCACGGTCTGCTTGAAGTAAGTCAGCGCATTGAGGCCGCTGGCGGACTCGGTGTACTGGTCAAGCGTGGCCGACATCAGCTCAATCCTGCCGTACGGCGACCACATCCAGCCTTGCTGGCGGAACTCGATGCCGCTGACGATGGCGCCGAACACCTGGTCGCCATGCCTCAGTCCGGTGGCAAAACCGCCGCCATCGGTGATGTAGCGCGTGGCGTTGAAATTGAGCGTGCCGTAGCCGAGGACACCGTCGATGAACACATTCTTGGTTGGACGCAAACTGCCGTACATGGCCGCTACCACGCTTTCCGCCGTGCTCTTGGTGCCGTTGTCGCCGACGTCGCTGCTGTCGCGGCTGAAACCCGCGCCAAGGCCGATGCTGGCGAAATCGTTGATCCGGTAGTCGCCGCCGGCGCTGACGCCGTTGGTGGTGAAGCGGAATCCGGCCTGGCGGCCATTCACGTTCTGCTGGCCGAAATCAACCGCACCACCCATCCACAACGACAAGGGCTGCTTGGGATTGTCTTGGCGGATCGGCATTTCCGGCAGGCCGGCCACCGTCGACTGGGTATCGTTGGCTGCCAGCACCGGTCCGTTACCACTGCCGTTGCCACCTGTACCACCCGCTGCCCCGGCCTTCTGCGCAGCCATCGATTGCAATGGCCAACCGACCTTGCGCATGTTCGGCTGCAAGGGCGAGCCCAGCATGCGGTCGACGTCGCTGTTCTGCCACTGTGCCGCGTTGCTGCCCGGCCGGTCGGTTGCCGGCGGCGCAAAGCTCAGGCCGAATCCCGAGCTGCCCCAGCCGTCGCCGTGCAGGCTTTCCAGGCGGCGGGTGAAGTTCGATATCTGCGCGGTGGCGAAGCGCCTGGCGCTGTCGGCCTGCGCCGCCAGCAAACCGATCACTTCAGGATCGGTCGACATGTCGCGGCGCGGCGTCACGGTGATATTGACGCTGCCTGGCGCGGAAGTCGCAAAGGCGTTGCTCAGCGTGTAGCTGACCGCAACCGATCCGGCAAAAGTGCTGGCCGCGGTGAAGTTCATCTGGTACGCCGGTTTGCCCGCCGTGCCGACATCGCGGATGACGGCGTTGCCAGCCGCTGCAGGCGACACCGTAACCACGCTGGCGGCAGTGAACGGGCCGCCGCTGGCGCCGGCCATCAGGTCGACATTCACCGTGGCGCCTGCACTTACGGTTGCACTATGGGCGCCGGCCACCGGCATCGGATTGACGCTGATGGTCGCCGTTACCGGCGCCGAAGCGCCGAAGGCATTCGCCAGCGTATAGCTGAAGCGGATGTCGCCGCTGCTGCCGACCACGGAGGTGTACACGATGTCGGTGCCGCTGACCGCCGTGGTCCCGGCACTCGGCGGACTGACCACCGCAACTACCGTAAACGGGCCGCCGCTGGCGCCATTGGCGGCATGCACAGTAACCGGCTGGCCGGCCAGGACGGTGGCGGTTTGCGGCACGGCTACCGGCACTGCAAGCGGTGTCACGGCCACGGTCACGCTGGCCGGGGCCGAAGTGCCGCCTGGCCCGGTTGCGGTATAGCTAAGGCTATCGCTGCCGAAATAATTGCCGGCCGGCGTATAGACCACATTCAAGCCGCTGACGACGGCGCTGCCGTGTGCAGGTGCGGTGCTGATCGCAATGCTGGTGATCGGCCCGCTGTCGTTGGCCGTGACATTCACGGTTACCGGCTGGTTGGCTGTGGTAGCAGCGCTGTCGTTGACTGCAACCGGCTGCGCCTGCCCTACGCCAAGCGTCAATGCCTGTTGCCCGTTGAAATTCTGCGCATCCGTCGCGCGCACCGTGAAGCCAAAACTGCCGGCGGCGGTTGGCGTTCCGCTCAGGAGACCGGTTGTGGCATTCAAAGTCAGCCCGGCCGGCAAGCTGCCTGCAGCTATCGTAAAGGCATACGGCGCGATGCCGCCGCTGGCCGCGAATTGCTGGCTGTATGCGATGTTGACCTTGGCCGCGGCCATTACCCCTGGCGTCACGCTGATGGTCGGCGCGCCGACATTCAAGGTGTAGCTGACGGTAGCACTGAACGGCGCACCGACGCCGCTGCTGCTGTCGCTGGCGCGGATGCTGACAGTAAAGCTGCCGCTCTGGTTGGTAGTGCCGGACAACACACCAGTGGCCGAGTTGAGCGCCAAGCCGGTTGGCAAGGCGCCGCCGGTCACGGCAAAACTGTATGGCGCCGTACCGCCGGCGGCCGTCAGCGTGGCGGTATAGGCGGCCTCCGCGGTCGGATTGGGCAAGGTGGCCGGATTCAAGGTCACCGCCGCGGCGGCGATCGCCAGGCTATAAGCCTGGCTGCCGCTGAAGCTGTTCGCATCCAGCGCTCTTACCGTGAAACTGAAAGTGCCGGCAGCGCTCGGTGTCCCGCTTAAAGCGCCGGTCGAGGCGTTCAGCGTGACACCGGCCGGCAACGCACCGCTGGTCAGGCTATAGGCATAGGGCGCGGCGCCGCCGCTGGCGCTGATTGTCGCGCTATAACCGAGCGCCACCGTGCCGCCGGCAATACTGCTCGGCGCCAGGCTGATGCTCGGCGCCGCCACCGCCAGCGTGTAGCTGCTCTGCACGCTGAATGGCGCACCGGCGCCGGTGCTGCTGTCGGTAGCGCGCACCGTGATCGGGAAGCTGCCGGCTTGTACAGTAGTACCGGACAATACGCCGGTGCCGGGATTCAGCGTGATGCCGCTCGGCAGGGTGCCGGAAGTCAAGGCATAACTATAGGACGCGGTGCCGCCGGCGGCGCTGAATGTCACGCTGTACGGCGCGGCAACGGCTGCCGCCGGCAGCGAAGCCGGTGTCAGCGTCAGGGTCGGCACGCCGACCGCGACGGTGTAGGCGCGGGTCCCGGCAAAACCATTGGCATCGCTGGCGCGCACGGTGAAATTGAAGCTGCCGGCCGCGGTCGGCGTCCCGGACAGCGCCCCGCTGCTGCCATTGAGCGTCACGCCGGTCGGCAAGGCGCCGGCCGAGATTGTATAAGAATAGGCGCCAATGCCGCCGCTGGCACTGATCGAAGCCGAGTAAGATGCCGCGATTGCTCCGCCCGGCAAACTGGCCGGCGTCAGGCTGATGGTCGGGGCACTGATCGCCAGTGTATAAGCGATGGCAATCGAGAATGGCGCACCGGCGCCGGTCGACTGATCGGTAGCCGTGACGGTAACCGGGAAGTTGCCGCTCTGCGTCGGCGTACCCGACAGCGTAGCGGTGGCCGGGTTCCAGCTCAAGCCTGTCGGCAGGCTGCCCGACAGCACATAGGTGTAAGGCGCAACGCCGCCGCTAGCCGAGAATGACTGAGAGAACGCACTGCCATAGACCGGCGTCAGCGTCGGCCCGGCCGGCGTCAGGGTCATGGTCGGGACCGCTACCGTCAGCGTAAAGGCTTGGGATTTTGTGAAAGGCCCGGTGCCGGTGCTACTGTCGGTCGCCGCAGCCGTGACCGAAAAGCTGCCGGCTACGGTCGGCGTACCGGAAATCGTCACGCTGCTGGCGCTGCTGCCGGTCACCGTCAGTCCGGCCGGCAAGCCAGTCACGCTGTAAGCAGAATAAGGCGCACTGCCGCCGCTCCAGGTCAGGGTCTGGCTGTAGCTGACGCCATCTGTCGCCGACCACGATGCAGATGGCGTGATCGCCAGCGTCGGCGCGCTCACCGTCACCGAGACGGTCGCCGGACTCGAGGTACCGGCGCCGTTGGTTGCGGTATAGGTGAACGAATCGCTGCCGGCATAACCTGCTGTCGGCGTATAGGTGATGCTGGTGCCGCTGGCGATGGCCGTGCCGTGTCCCGCGGCCGATGCGACAGCAACCGAAGTCGCCACGCCGCCGCTCAGGTTGAGCGGGATCGCATTGGCTGAACTGCCGTAGGCAACCGTGGCGCTGACGGCGCCGGCAACCGGCAGGCCGGGAGCGACAGTCACCGAGTAGGCGCGCGAGCCGGTGTAGGGGCCGGCGCCGGTAGAACTATCGGTAGCGGTGACCGTGAAATTGAATGGACCGGCTGCGGTCGGGGTGCCGGTCAGCGCGCCGGTGGATGCCAACGACAGGCCCGGCGGCAAGGCGCCCGAGCTGATGCTGTAAGTGTAGGAAGAAGTCCCGCCGCTTGCGGTCACGTTCTGATTGACGCTGGTGCCGACAGTCATGGCGGCCAGAGTGGTTGGGCTGAGCGTGATGGTCGGCGCACTGACCGTCAATGAATACGCCCGCGCGCCGTTATACGGTCCAGTCCCGGTTGAACTGTCTATAACCCTGACGGTGAAATTGAAAGTACCGCCTGCGGTTGGCGTACCTGACAGCACACCAGCAGACGACAGCGACATGCCAGCTGGCAAAGCACCTGCCGTGATCGCATAAGTGTAGGGAACGGTGCCGCCGCTGGTAGTCAAATTCAGGCTGCCATAGGCGGTAGCTACCGAAGCCGGCGGCACGGTGGTCGGCAAGATGTTTATCGTTGGCGGACTGATGACGAGGCTATAGGCGAGCGAACCGGAAAAACCGTTCTGGTCAATGGCCTTGACCGTGAAATTGAAAGTACCTCCCGCAGTCGGCGTGCCGGACAAAGCGCCGCTGCTGGACAACGACAGTCCGGCCGGCAGCGCGCCGGCGGTGATCGTGAAGGTATAAGGAGAGGTGCCGCCACTGGCTGTCAACGGTCCCCCGGCATATGCCGTGCCAACCGTACCGGCGCCGAGCGTGGCTGGGCTGACGACGATGGTCGGCGTCGCATTGATCACGATCGTCACGTTCTGGGCCTGGGAGAACGGCCCGCTGCCGCTAGTGCTGTCAGTGTACTTGACGGAAAAAGTAGAGCTGCCGACCACTGTCGGGGTGCCGGAAATCAAGCCGCTGGACGACATGCTCAGGCCCGGCGGCAGAGTTCCCAACCCGACCTGCACCGAATAACTGTATGGCGCCGTGCCGCCGCTGGTGCTGAGCTGCTGGCTGTACGGCAGCGATACCGTGCCGGCGGGCGGACTGCTCGGCGACAATGCCATTACCGGTATGGCAACGACCATCGAGTAGGTTTTGGTGGTGGCCAGCGCAGTCGGCGTAGTCGAATCATGCACCCCGACGGTAAACGTGAATGAGCCAGCCGCGGTTGGCGTGCCGGTGATGGCGCCGGCTGATGACAGGCTCAGCCCCGCCGGCAGGCCGCCGGAAGAAAGCGAATAGACATAAGGCGCAACACCGCCGGAGGAACTCAAGGTTTGGTTATAGCTGCTACCGATCGCGGGTGCCGCCAAGACAGCAGGGGTTACCGTGATAGGCGAAGCCGCCGGCAGGATCGTAACCGTAAATACTAGCGGATGGTTCAGCTCGTCTTGGATGGTGAACGTATCAGATAAGGCGCCATCGCCATTGTTGACGTAGGTTAGGATGCCGGTGCCGTTTCCCACGGCTGGATCTACATCCGGAATACTACCGTGCGAAGGCAAAACCGAGATTCCAGTGAAGCCAAATGTCGAACAGCTCGACAGGTCCATGGTAGCCGAGCCGCCCGACGCAACGGTCATAGTTTGAGTCGGTGCGCAAGGCGCCGCATACGCCAAGTTTGCCCAGCCAAAAATCACTGAAAACAACAAACCAAACATGATCCGGACAACAAGCCCGGGACAGTAAGTCCCGGCCCCATGCTGTCCGGATATCTCCCCCGCTGCGCTTGATGCTGAAGTTGTCGCAGGCAATGGCAAAACACAAGTGCCGGCACGACCGTGTGGACGTAGCAACATGAAAGCTCCCTGATATTTTTTTGGATTCGAACCGTCGTTATCAGCGATTCGATATTGTTTTAATAGATATTCGAGGAAAGAGCTGATAGCAGTCAGGAGTCGCTCTGGAAGCTATTGACGCTTGCCTTCTGGCAACGTATGCTACCCCTAATTATAAAAACGGCAAACAATGAATTTTGCTTTAAAGCAAATTTATATTGCCTGTTGCGGGAATAACACAAAATAAACAATCCCGCGCTTTCCACCAGCCACTGTCAGTGCATTACCAATCTTGGGAGAGATATCGATGGCTGAATACTATGTTGGACAAATCATGCTGAGCGGTTTCAATTTTGCACCGCGCGGTTTTGCTGCCTGCAATGGGCAGCTCATGCCAATCAGCCAGAACCAGGCGCTGTTCTCGCTGCTGGGGACCATGTATGGCGGCAACGGGCAAACCACCTTCGCGTTGCCAAATCTGCAAGGAAGCACACCGGTCCATGCGGGCTCCTCGGCCGACCCCAACTGGCAACCGGCGCCGTATATACAGGGACAGCTGGCCGGCGTTGAAAACGTCACCCTGCAGCCGGGGCAACTTCCCGTGCATAACCATCTGGCGAACGCCACCACTACAGCCGGGTCGATCAAGAATCCGACCAATACGCTGTACGGCGGCAGCGGCACGGAAGCCCTGTACGGCCAGGCTGCAGGCCCTCAGGTAACGCTGGCTCCGCAAACCGTCGCCTCCGTCGGCGGCAACGGCGCGCACAACAACATGCAGCCGTTCCGGGTCCTGAATTTCAGCATTGCCCTCTCTGGCGTTTTTCCGCCTCGCAACTAGACTAGCCACATCCCCGTCACCTTTAAGGGAATACAGCCATGACCACACCATATGTAGGTGAGATCCGCCTGCTCGCCTTTCAACGCACCCCGAGCGGCTGGTTTGCCTGCGACGGCAGCCTGCAATCAATCTCGGGATACGAAGTCCTGTACACGTTGCTGGGAACCACCTTCGGCGGCGATGGCGTCAACACCTTCGGCTTGCCCGACATGCGCGGCCAGGTGCCGCTCCACCAAGGAACCGGCAACGGCCTGTCGCCTCGGGTAATCGGCCAGCAAGGCGGCAGCGAAAACGTCACCCTGATACCCGGCAACATGCCAGGCCACACGCATTCTTTTGCCGCCAGCACCGCCTTGGCCAGCGCCACGACGCCGGCAGCCACCCTTGAACTGGCCGCCGCTGCGGGCAACGACAAGACATATACAAGCAGCGTGGCCGGGCTCACGCCGTTTTCCATGTCGCCGGCGTCCACTTCGACGGCAGGCAATACCCTGCCGCACGAGAACACCATGCCGACGCTGACCGTATCGTTTTGCATTGCCTGGGCCGGGATTTTTCCGTCGCAGTCGTAATTTAGCCAAAAGCGCAGCCAGAGCGCCTGTCGCCTGAGACCGCCAACAGATGAGATGAGGAGAACACCGTGACCACACCATTCCTGGGTGAAATCCAGATTTTCGGCTTCAACTTCGCGCCTGCAGGCTGGGCCCAATGCAACGGCGCCACCTTGCCGATCCAGCAATACAGCGCCTTGTTTTCCCTGCTCGGAACCAACTATGGCGGCAATGGAACGACTACTTTCCAGCTGCCGAACTTTGCCGGACGCGCGGCATGCAGCCAAGGGCAAGGCCCGGGACTGACGCCGCGCACCATCGGCGAAACTTTCGGCACCAATCTAGTTAGCCTGGGGCTCGGCGAAATGCCTGGCCACTCCCATGCCGTCAACGTTTTTCACCAGACCAATACGGCGCTGCAGGCCAACGTACCGGACAATGGTTATGGTTTGACCGGGCCGGCCAATACCTCGCCGTTTGTACCGACTCCAACGGCAAACACGACTTTTGCATCCACCGTCATCGGCACCGCCGGCGGCAGCCAGCCGCACGAAAACCGCCAGCCGCTGCTGCCTTTGAATTTCTGCATTGCGTTGCAAGGTGCATTCCCCGCCTTCGACTGATCCCGGGCTTGCTGCGCTGCCGGCCTTCCCGGCCGGCGCAGTTCCGGAAACACCGGCTGCGCTGCGCCAGCGCGGCATCGTCCTGCGCCCCTGCACAACCGCGGATATCGCATTCCTGCGCGAGTTGTACCGCCAGCTGCGTGCCGAAGAACTGGCGCCGCTGCCGTGGCCGCAGGCGCAAAAAAATGCCTTCCTCGACAGCCAATTCGCGCTGCAGCACCGTCACTACCTGACCCAGTACCCGGACGCGGATTTCTGCCTGGTTGAATCGGCAGCGCAACCGATAGGACGCCTGTACCTGTGGCGGCAGGCGCCGCAGTTCCTGGTCATCGATATCAGCCTGCTGCCGCAATGGCGCAACAGCGGCATTGGCACCGCCCTGATGCGCGGCGCCCAGGAGCTCGCGCGAGTGGGTCAGGCCGACCTGAATCTGCACGTCGACCAGCGCAACAGCGCTGCGCGGCGGCTCTATGAACGGCTGGGATTTATTGCGACGGATGAGGACGGACCATACGCCGGCATGCGCTGGCAGGCGCCGCAAGAGCTTGGAAAACAGGCTAGTTGAATACTGCCTGATACAAAAAACCTTCCTGGTCGCGCGCCACCGGCACCAGGAAAATACCTACTTCGCCTATGGCTTCATGCTTCATCTGGAAGATTTTCTGGGCGAACAGGATGGGCGAACAATTCCGGAACAGCAGGCTGAACGGCGCCCGCAGCATACCCGCCAGGGTAGGCGCCGCCAGCGGTTTCACTTCGACCAGCACAAAAGGCGCATTGCCGTCGCCCACGGAATAAAAAGTCTCATTAACGCGTGCGGCAAAATGTTCCAGCGTGAGGATATCCATAATTCCGTTGAGTATGCAGTGTTGATCGGGCGACAGTCATTCTAATGGAATTCAGCGCCGTCCCGGCTGATCATTTATGCCATTGGGCCGTGCAGCCGGCCCCGATCAGGCTGGAAACGGTTCGCGCCAGGCGGGAAGCTCGTTGAGCCGCTCATGCCAGCGCTGTATAGCCGGAAAATCGGCCAGCGGCAAGTTGGCCTGGCCAGCGTATGGCAAGGTGACAGCGGTCGCGAAGTCGGCCACCGTCAAGCTGTCGCCCACCAGGAATTTCCTGTCGCGCAAGTGGCTATCGAGCACGCTGGCGTAGGTCCTGAAATACTTTGTCGCTTCTTTCAGCGCAGCCGCATCGGCGGCAGGTATGCCCAGCATCGGCTTGACGACATGTTCGAAATACAGGACCGAGGCATGGCGCGTGAAGTGCTGGCTGTCCCAGTTCAGCCAGCGCATGACTTCGATCTGGCGCGCATCATCGCGCGGCCACAAATCGGCCTGCGCCAGGTTCGACAGGTAGCACATGATGGCGTTCGATTCCCACAGCGTCCAGCCGCCATCCTGCAGCACCGGGGCCTTGCCGTTCGGGTTCATGGCCAGGAATTCCGGCGTCTGGTGATCGCCGCGCCCCAGGTCAAGCCGGACAAACTCGACCGGCGATTCCAGGTAGCGCGCCACCGCGCAGGCTTTTCTCGGATTCAGGGTTTCGCAATAAAACAGTTTCATCTTTATCTCCGTTTTGGCTGTTCCGCCATTTGCCAGACCTCTGCGGGCTCCTACGCCAGATGCTTGTGGCAGATGCAGTGCCCCAGCGGTACAGATGCATATTGTGCAGCAGGTCCTTGGTCGCCGTCGGCACGCCGCTCACCAGGATTTCCTTGGCGGTCAGGCCGAATACCGCCAGGCTGATCGACGGCGCCAGCGACACTACCGCGTGCCAGGTCCGTTTCGGTATGAACAGGGCGTCGCCCTGCTCAACCCGTGCGTACAACCCTTTGGCCTGCTCCAGCTCGCGCAGCTGTTCCGGGTGCTGGTCGAAACGCGCAATATTGATCGAGCTCAGGGTAGCGCCCCAATCGTATTTTTTTGACGGCCGCATGAACGCTTCTTCCGACGGCGGGAACATGACAAATTCCTTGACTCCGCGCGCCTGGCAAAACCAGTTGTTGGGCACATCACGATGCAGGCCAGTATGGGTGTTGGCCGGCCCCATGAATACCGATTCCCAGGTCCAGCGCCAACCCGGCCACAAGCTGCGGATATCAAAATCGCTGCGCAGTTGCGGGAAATCTTCCAGGATGCTCCATTGCGCCAGGTAATTCTGGTGCGGCGTAAACGATTGCATGTGCGCCCAGTTGAGATGGAACTCTTCGCCTGGCTGCAATTGCAGGCGCCGCCGGTTCGGCAGCAAGCCGGCTTCGTCGCTGACCGGCTCAGTCGCCAGCGCGGCGAGTTCGCGCAGGTATGGCGCAATCGGCAACAGCGGCCGCTCTTGGGTTTCCCCTTGCTCTACCAGTCCATTCTGGAATTTCCTGGTCGGTTCCGAGCCGTCTTTATTGCGTAACTGCGCCATCTTTTCAAAAGACCAGTTTTCCTGCGCCGGCCAGTTGCGCAGCGCGCCCTTCACCAGCAAGGGCCGGGTCCGTTCGCCGAAGCCGCCCTCATGCGCCAGCTGCACCGCGTCGATTTCATCCACCAGCCTGAATGCCGGACCTAATATCTGTGTCATATCCTGATTGCCTGCGATGTCAAGGGAGCTGGTTGTCGTTTTCACTGATGGGAACATAACGCCGCTCACCGCTGTTGGGGCTGTACCAGACGCTCATTACGCGCCCCGATTCCGGATCGACAAAACGCTCTCCGGTTTCCTGCCATGGACCGTCGTCCGCTTTGGGGGTGTGCGAATAACGCCAGCGTTCCAGCAAGACCGCCGCCACCAGCAGCAGGCCCCAGAGGGTGAACGGCCATGCGCCGTCGGCGCCGGCAATGGTGCAAACCAGGCCGGCCAGCACCAGCAGGATCGCAAAACCAAGCAACAGCAGGCGCAACATGATTAAAGCGCAATCGGCTCAACCACTACCGCCGTGCCGTATGCAACGATTTCGCTCATGGTCTGCCCCATTTCCGATGAGTCAAAGCGCATCATCACCACCGCGTTGCCGCCCATGCTATGAGCGTTCTTGACCATGCGGTCAACTGCATGGCGGCGCGCTTCCTCGAGCAGTTGCGTATATTCGGTGATTTCGCCGCCCAATATCGAACGCAGCCCGGCCATGATGTTACCGGCCAGGCCGCGGCTGCGCACCACCAGCCCGAACACCTGGCCTTTGACTTCCTTGACCCGGTAACCCGAGATGTTTTCCGTAGTAACTACAAGCATATTGACCCCTTGGATATTGCCGCATTCCAATTGTAATTCAGCGCGGCTACTCTACGGAAATTTCTCGGTTGCCGTCTTAAACCCGAACCAGCAGCTTGCCGGTATTCTTTCCTTCGAACAGGCTGTTAAGCGCCTCCGGCAACTGCTCGAAGCCGTCGACATAGGTTTCCTGGAAAACGATCTCGCCGCTTTTCACCCATGGCGCCACGATCGCCAGCATCTCATCCATGCGGCTGGTGTAGTCGCGCGCCAGGATGCCCTGGATGGTGGCGCGCTGGAATAGCATGTGCTGCAGGAAACGCGGGCCAAGGTCCGGTGTATCCAACCCGCCGTCGTACTGGCTGATGGCGCCGCAGATGATGATGCGCGCGCGCCGCTTGATGAGCGGGATGACGGCATCGGTAATCGGACCGCCGACGTTGTCGAAGTAGATATCGACACCGCCGGTAGCCGCCTGGATGGCTGCGCTCAGCGCCGCAGGCGTGGCATGTGCACGATAGTCGACGGCGCCGTCAAGCTTCAGCGTCTCGGTAAGGAATCTGCATTTTTCAGGCCCGCCGGCAATGCCGATCACGCGGCAGCCGGCGCGTTTGCCGAACTGCGCCACCAGGGAGCCGACCGCGCCGGCGGCGCCGGACACCAGCAAGGTATCGCCTGGACGCGGACGCCCCGCCTCGGTCAAGCCGAACCACGCCGTCCGGCCCGGCATGCCAAGCACGCCCAGCGCCGTGGAAACCGGCGCCGCACCTGGGTCCAGCTTGGTCAGTTCGCTGTGATGGCAACGCGCATAGAGCTGCCAGCCGCTGTACGCAGACACCCAATCACCCGCCTGGAACAGCGGACTGGCCGAAGCCACCACCTCGCCCACCACTCCGGCGCGCTGGACGATGCCCAGCGGATGCGGCACGTCGTAGGTATTACGCTCATGCTGCTGGATGCGGATATAGGGATCGACGCTGACGATCCTGGCGCGCAGGATCACTTCATTGGCCGAGAGATTGCCGTCCAGTTCGGTTTTACGCAATTCATAGTGCTCATTGCCGACGCGTCCGTCGGGACGCTTGACGTAAAACCATTGCTGGTTCTGGTATGTGGTTTGCATGTGCGGAGCCTGGTTGCTTTTGGCCTGACAGTGTAGCCAAATTGCGGCGACTGCGCCGGCCGGGCCAGAAATCCAGGTTCCCGATACTGTTATGCGGACGGCAACACATACCCCCAGGGAAAGGCGGCATAGTGCCGTTTCTCAAATGCTTCTATCTGCGGCAACAGCTGCAAGGTCGCCCCCACCATGTCCAGTCCTTCGACGATCATCTTTTTGTGACGCCCGCCAAGCGAGAAACTGAACACATGCGATGCGCAGCGGATTTCCATTTTTTCCAGGTCGATGGCCAGATGCTTGTCGATTGCCTGGTCCTGCAGCAACAAGCCGATCTTGTCCGGTTCCAGCACGATCAATAACAGGCGGTTATTCAAGGCATTACTGAAAAATATCTCGCCGAAACTAGGCGCGATCACCGCCTTGATGCCCAATTGCTGCAAACCCCATACCGCATGCTCGCGGCTGGAGCCGCAACCGAAATTGGGGGCGCCGACCAAGATATTGGCGTGCGCGTATTCTGCGCGGTTCAGCACAAAATCCGGCCTGGGCCTGCCATCCGGATGAAACCGCAAGTCAAACAGCACGCCCCGGTCCAACCCTTCCTTGGTGATGGTGCGCAGGAACTGCTTGGGCATGATCTGGTCGGTATCCAGGTTGTCTATCAGCAGCGGCGCTGCGATGCCTGTTATGTATGTTTTGTCATGCATGCCGGTTCTCCATCTTGCGTACGTCACTAATGCAGCCGCTGATCGCGGCAGCCGCCGCCATCGCCGGGCTCATCAGGTGGGTGCGTCCATCCCGGCCCTGGCGTCCTTCGAAATTGCGATTGGTAGTGGAGGCGCAACGCTCGCCAGGCGCCAGCACATCGTCGTTCATCGCCAGGCACATCGAACATCCCGGCTGGCGCCATTCGAATCCGGCGTCGATAAAAATTTGCGCCAACCCTTCCTGCTCGGCCTGGCGGCGCACTTCGCCGGAACCTGGCACCACCATTGCCCTGACCGTTGCCGCAACATGGCGGCCGCCGACTATCGCTGCGGCGCTACGCAAATCCTCGATGCGGCCATTGGTGCACGAGCCAATGAAGACACGGTCAATCGGCAAGCCAAGCATGGCTCCGCCGGCTGCCAGTCCCATGTATTGCAGCGCCTGGGAAATGGTGGCGCCGGCATGTGCGTCGGCTGCCAGCGCCGGGTCGGGTATCGATGCCGTGACCGCCATCGCCTGGTCGGGACTGGTGCCCCAAGTCACGAACGGCGCCACTTCCGATGCCGAGAATGCGTGTGCAATATCAAAGACGGCGCCTTGGTCGGAATACAACTGTTCCCAGTCCGCCAGCGCCTGCGTGAACTCCGGTTCACTGAGGCCGGCTGCTTTTTCCCTGATGTAATCGAAGGTGGCCTGGTCGGGCCGGATCAACGCCGCCCTGGCGCCTGCTTCCACCGCCATATTGCACAGGGTCATGCGGGCCTCGGCCGACAGCGCCGCGATCGTCGATCCGCAAAATTCCACGGCATAACCGCGCGCGCCTTGCGCGCCTATGCGGGCGATGATCAGCAGGACCAGGTCCTTGACTGAAGTGCCGGCAGGCAGCTTGCCATCGACGGTGATGCGCATGTCTTGCGCCAGCCGGTACACCAGGGTTTGTGTCGCCAGGATATGCTCCACTTCGGAAGTACCTACGCCAAATCCAAGCGCGCCCAAGGCGCCATAAGTGGTCGTGTGGCTGTCGCCGCACAATACCACCATGCCGGGGCGGATCCAGCCATGTTCGGGAGCGATGATGTGTTCGATGCCCTGCTCTTCGTGATTGGTGTCGAACAGCTTGATGCCGAAATCGCGGCAATTGCGTTTCAGGTTGCTGGCCTGCAGCGCCGACGGCGGATCGAAGATCACACGGTCGGCGACGCTGACCGGATGGGTCGGAATGATGTGCGACACCACGGCCAGTTGCTGCCGCGGCCGCAGCACCTTGCGATTGTTTTCACGCAGGCTGCTGAATGCCTGCGGACTGGTGTATTCGTTCATGATGTGCAGATCGGCATACAGCAGTACGTGCTGCTCATCCAATACGGCGACGGTATGGCTGTCGACCAGCTTTTTATATAGTGTGCGAGGTGGCATGGGATGATCTCCGGCGATCAATCGGTAAAACCATCGGCAAAAAATGGCAGGACTTCCGCCAGCAGCTGGTCCGGCGCTTCTTCCGGAATGTAATGGCCGCAGGCCAGCGCCTTGCCGCTCAGATTCGTCGCCAGCTTCTCCCATTCAGTTAGCGGATCGAAGCATTTTTCGATGACGCCGTCGGCGCCCCACAGGACCTTGGTCGGGCATGCGATCTTGTGGCCTTGGGCCAGGTCCAGCCGCTCGTGTTCCAGGTCAATGCCGGCGCTGGCGCGGTAATCCTCGCAGATACCGTGGATCGTCGCCGGATCGCTCAGGCAGCGCAGGTACTCGGCATAGGCCTGCGGCGTGAACGGCGCCAGGCCGGCGCTGCGGCCGCCTATCGTATGCTTCAGGTACTCCTCGGAATGAGCGCCGATCAGCATTTCCGGAAAAGGCGCCGGCCGGATCAGGAAGAACCAGTGGTAATAGGCTGTGGCGAAGGCCATCGTGGTTTGTTCATACATCGCCAGCGTCGGTGCGATATCCAGCAGCACCAGCTTGCTGACGGCATGCGGATGATCGAGCGCCATGCGATAAGCCACGCGGCCGCCGCGGTCGTGTCCCATCAGCAGGAATTGCGGAAAACCCAGTTGCGCCATGAGCTCGATCAGGTCCTGCCCCATGGTGCGCTTGGAATAATTGCTGTGATCTGCCAGGCCGGCCGGCTTGCCGCTGTCGCCATAGCCGCGCAGGTCGGCTGCAATCACTGTGAAGCGGCTGGCCAGGCGTTCGGCCACCTTGTGCCAGATCA
This sequence comes from Collimonas fungivorans, assembly GCF_001584145.1. Lineage (NCBI taxonomy): Bacteria > Pseudomonadati > Pseudomonadota > Betaproteobacteria > Burkholderiales > Oxalobacteraceae > Collimonas > Collimonas fungivorans. Next base: position 3,027,655 of record NZ_CP013232.1, read on the forward strand.
CGTGGGTTTGCGGATGACCGTGCAATAACAGCAAGGCCGGGCCGCTGCCGCCGCGGATGTACTTGATCTGTGTGCCGTTGACCTCGGCCATGCCGTGCTCGAACCCTGGAAACATCGCTCATCCTCCTTTTGATGAAGAGATTGTATAACCGGCTGTTCGTTTTATAATTCATTAATATTGATTCTATTATTTCTTTAAAGTTAATAATGAATGCACTCTCCGACCTGGCATTTTTTGCCGCCCTGGTGAAGACCGGCAGCCTTGCGGCGCTGGCGCGCGAGCTCGGCGTTACCCCGCCGGCGGTCACCAAACGGCTGGCCAATCTCGAGCAACGCCTTGGCGTACGCCTGCTGAACCGCACTACCAGGACCATGAGCGTGACGCACGAGGGCGAGATTTACCTGGCGGACGGCGCCCGCATCCTGGCCGACATCGAAGCGCTGGAACGCACTATCGGCAGCAGCCGGGCGCTGCCCAAGGGACTGCTGCGGGTGAATGCCAGTTTCGGTTTCGGCCGCAAGCATATCGGCCCCGCCGTATCGGAATTCAGCAAACGCTTTCCTGATGTGGAAGTGCAGCTGCTGCTATCCGAACGGCCATTGAGCCTGGCCGACCAGGCTTTCGATATCGGCATCCGCATCGGCGAGTTGCCGGATGCGCGCATCATTGCACGCAAGATCGCCGCCAACCGCCGCCTGCTGTGCGCCGCGCCGGCTTATCTGAAGCAGCATCCGGCGCCGGCCTCGCCGCGCGATCTGCAGACCCACGCCTGCATCGTGCTGCGGGAAAACGAGGCCGCCTACGGCAGCTGGCATTTAAGCCGCGGCAAGCGCCAGGAGACGATCAAGGTGCGCGGCGCCCTCAGCAGCAACGATGGCGAAACCGTGCTGGCGTGGGCGCTGGCCGGCCATGGCATCTTGATGCGCTCCGAATGGGATGTCGCTCCTTACCTGCGTTCCGGACGCTTGCGCCAGGTATTGGAAGACTGGGCACTGCCCCCATCCGACATCTTTGCGGTCTATCCGGAGCGCCTCAACCTGTCGGCCAAGGTCAGCGCCTTCGTCGACTTCCTGGCGGCGCGCTTCAAGTCGCATCTTTTGCCGCGGAAAGATGGCCAGCCAGGCTGGTAGGCAGCTCCAGCCGGCCGAACTCGCCGCGCCGGTAAGCCCGCAGCCGTTCGTTCATCTGCTCCAGGGTATTCATTACCAGCGGCCCGTGCTTGACCATCGGCTCCGCGAGCGCAGGGCCGGACAGGATCACGAAATGGGCAGGATCCGCTGCTGCCAGTCTGACAGTGTTCGCCTCGCTGGTTCCCAGCGCCTGGCCCGCCGTCAGCTGCTGGGTGCAGGCAAAAGCGTCCATGCTCACGCCAAGCGTGCCCTGCACCGCATAGATCATCGCGTTCCAGCCGACCGGAACGGTATGTTCAAAGGTGCCGCCCGCTTCCAGAAAGCCATCCAGCAGCGTGAACGGCTGCGGCAACTGCGCCGGCGAATGCAAGCCCTGCGATTCGCCTGCCACCACCCTGACCCGCACGCCCGGCGCCTGGAACACCGGCATGTCGGCGGCATCCACGTGCACCGCATGCGGTGCTATCATTTTCTGGATAGCCGGCAGATTGACGAAAATCTGCAAGGCATGCACATGCGGATTCTCGCCTTCCGGCTGCTCGGTATGCACCGCGCCGCGTCCGGCTACGAACCAGTGCAGGTCGCCGCCATGGATCGGTCCCTGGTTGCCGAGCGAATCGTAGTTGTGGTGAGGGCTGGCGGAATCTTCAAATACATAGGTCACGGCCGAGATGCCCGCGTGCGGATGCGGCTCGAAGGTCGGCACTGTCATGTGGAAGTGGTCCAGCATGACGACCGGATCGATCATCCCCTGGAAATCGTTTTCCGCAAAATGGATGGCGTTGAAGCCCTGGCCGATGCGCATCTCATGGCCGGCGACCACCGGCGAGACGGATATTTTCTTGCTCATTTGCATTCTCATGTGGATTCTCCTGCTCCCGATGAAGGACGGCTGCCTTATTGCTTGCTGAACGCACTGTGCAACTGCCAGACCAGGCTGGCGAACGGCATGTCCAGCGCTGCGTAGACCTCCTGCGCCTTCGGATCGGTGTTGTCCCCCAGCATTTCCACCGCCGCCGTCGCATAGTCGGTCACCGGCACGCCGGCTCCGGCCAGCCGCTGCAGACCGACAGTGCGCTTGGCGTCATTGAATGTGCCTGAGGCGTCCAGCACCACGCGCGCATCGTAGCCGGCGGCCTTGGCGGACAAGGCCGGGAAGGTTGCACAGACTTCCAGCGACACGCCGGCGATCAGGATTTGCTTGCGCCCGGTTTTACGGATCGCCGCTTGCACCTGCGGATCCTGCCAGGCGTTGACCACGTTGCGGCTGATCACCGGCACGCCTGGCAAGGCTGCGCGCAGTTCCGGGATGGTCGGCCCCCACATGCCATCCGGCATGGTGGCCGTCATGATCACGGGCACGCCCAATGCCTGCGCCGCCTTGGCCAGCGCCACCACGTTGTGCCTGAGCTCGGCGACAGGCATGTCGCGCACGCCCGTGAACAGGCCGACCTGGTGATCGACCAGCAGCAACACGGTGTCGTTGCGCGATTGCGGCGTCAGATAGGCGTTGCTGCTCTGGACCTGCGTGCCAGCCGCGGCAACCGGGGCGGCTGCGGCAACATTGGCCGCAAATAGCGAGAAAGCCAAGGCGGCGATGGCGCCAGCCCGGATAAATTTGCTGTTTTTCATGTAATTCTCCTGTGGATGGAAACGGTTTTGGTGAGCGGCGATTTATTTTCTTTGCCCGCAATGAATGGTGCGCTTGCAACGATTATTAAAAAAGGTGCAAAATAACAACCCATCGTTTCACTGGCGGAACGATAAACAGCAAAGTGCTCACCTCTATGAATCCTTTAGCAATCGACCTGAACGACCTTTATCTGTTTGCCCAGGTAGTGGAGCGGCGCGGCTTTACCGCAGCCGGCGATGCGCTGGGGATCCCGAAATCGCGCATTTCGCGCCGCATCACGCAACTCGAAGCGCGCCTCGGTGCGCGCCTGCTGCAACGCACTTCGCGCCGCATGAGCCTGACCGAGGCCGGCCAGGAACTGTACCGCCATTGCGTCACCATGATCGCCGAGGCCCATGCCGGCGAAGATGCGGTGCGCAAGCGCCTTGGCGAACCGGTCGGCACGGTGCGCGTCAGCTTGCCGATGGCCATTGCTGACATCGCCTTGCCGCGCCTGCTGCCGCGCTTCATGCAGCAATTCCCCAAGGTGCGCCTGATGGTCCAGGCCAGCAACCGCCAGATCGACCTGATTGAAGAAAACATCGATGTAGTGGTGCGCGGCACCGGCGTCCAACTGGAATCGTCGAGCCTGGTGCAGAGCAGCCTTTGCTCGGTGCACTGGATGCTTGTGGCCAGTCCGCCATACCTGGCGCAGCATGGGCCGATTGCCGACCTGGCGGCGCTCGCCGGCGTCGACGTCTTGCACTATGCGCCGTTGAGCGACACCGAAGCCAGCTGGCGCCTGCTGGGACCGGATGAGGCCAGGCACCAGGCGCCGATCGGCAAAGTCAGGCTGCAAAGCGACAATTTGTCCATATTGAAGCAGGCGGCGCTGGCCGGCATGGGCGTCGCCAGCCTGCCACGTTATGCATGCGCCGCAGAACTGGCTGCCGGCAGCTTGCTGCCGGTGCTGCCGGACTGGCGTCCCAGGGCCGGGTATCTGGTGGTGCTGTTCCCGTCGCGCCGCGGCCTGGCGCCGGCGGTTAGGGCATTTGTCGATTTTCTGAAAAACGAGTTGCCGGCCGTGCTAGCTTAGCCAACGACAGCCGCCGAAGGCCTGCCAGCACATCAACGCTGCCGGACCGAGAATATCCGTTGCTGTCTCTACCAGCCCCGACTCAAGGTATCCTGCACGCACACACCCTCCAACACCTGGCTCGGCGGCGTGATACTGAACGGCGTGAAATTACGCCCTTCTTGCTACAGCATGCGGGACGGAAAATACCGGCAAGTCAACTACTACTGATCAGGGCTGATCGGACGCCACAGTATTCCACCAGCCGCCGCCCAAGGCTTGCAGCAATGCCGCGGTGTCGGCATAACGCGCTGCTTGCGCGACAGTGCGGTCCAGCTCGGTTTGCAGCCCCTGGCGTTGCGCATCCAGCAAACTGAGATGGCTGACGCCGCCCGCCTGGTACTGGCGCGAGGTGATCGCCAGGCTGCCTTGGGCATTCTCCGCGGCTTGCGCCCTCGCCTGCAAAACCTTGGCGTCATTCTCCAATGCGCGCAAGCTGTCCGCCACCTGCTGCAAGGCCTGCAATACGGTCTGCTGATAACTCGCCGCCGCGGCGTCGTAGGCGGCAACGGCAGCACGTTTCTTGGCGCGCAATTCGCCGCCATGGAATAACGGCTGCATCAGCTTGAGGCCGATGTTCCAGACGTTGAGGCTGTCGGCCAGGTCGGCGATCCGGCCCTGCTCCGTTCCGACGCTGCCGGACAAGGTGAGCTGCGGATAAAGATTGGCGCTGGCCACGCCGACCTGGGCGCTGGCCTGGTGCAGCGTTGCTTCGGCCGCGCGGATATCGGGCCGCTGGCGCGCCAGTGTCGAAGGCAGGCTAAGCGGCAGCCTGTCGGGCAAGGTCAGGCTGTCCAGCTCCAGCGGTGGCATGTCGGCCTGCGCCGGCGCCCTCCCCAAATAGACTGCAAGCTGATGGCTGGTTTGCGCTTGCTGCTGCAGCAGCGCCGGCAACGCCGCTTCGCTCTGCGCCACCAGCGTGCGCTGGTTCTTGAGATCACGTTCGGCGATGCCGCCGGCGGCCAGGCGCTGCTCCATGATGCCGAGCTGCTGACGCTGCAGTTGCAGCATCTGTGCTGTGCTGGCGATTTGCGCATGCAGCGAGGCATGGCGGATGGCCGCAGTCACCACATTGCCGGCCAGCGTCAGCCGCGCCGCCTGCAATTCGGCGGCCTGGTTGTCCACCTGCGCCTGCAAGCCTTCCAGCAAACGCGTATTGGCGCCAAAAACATCGACCGTGTAGGAAACATCGAGAGAGGCGTTATACAGCGTAAACGGCCCTGCCTGCGGCACATTGGGAATGCCGAGCGCAGCGGTATCGATCTGCTGGCGCACTCCGCCCAGTTGCAGGTCGACCTGGGGATAGCGGGTAGCGCCGACCTGGCCGCCCAGGTTTTCGCTGGCCTGGCGCAAGGCAGCTTTTGCCTGCATTATTGACGGGCTGTTGGCCAGTGCCTCGCGCACCAGCGCGTCCAGCTGCGGCGAATGGAACAAGGTCCACCATTGCGCCGGGATGTCCATGCCGGCATTGAAATGCTGGGCGCCGCCGCCGGTTCCCGTGCTGGAAACAGTCGCCAACGGTTGCAGACCCGCCGTGTACTGCGGTACGGCAGGCGCTGGCGGCGCCTGGAAATCCGGACCAGCCGCACAAGCAGCCAGCAATCCGGCCATGCCCAGGCATGACAAGGATCGGCGCAGCGGATAACTCATGATTGTTTTCATCCCGGCATTCCTCAGTCCAGAGTACGCCGGTAAAAGCGCAGCGCAATACCCATCACGATCAGGGTAAACAACATCAGCGGCCAGACATTGGGCCAGAGGTCAATCCAGCCGTTGCCCTTGAGCAGGATGCCCCGTATCAAGCGGTTGAAATAAGTCAGCGGCAGCAGGTTGCCGATGAACTGCGCCCATTTCGGCATGCCCTGAAACGGAAACATGAAACCTGACAGCAGGATGTTCGGCAAGAAATAGAACATGGTCAGCTGCATCGCCTGCAGCTGGTTTTGCGCAATCGACGACAAGGTGATGCCGACCGTCAGGCTGGCTGCAATGAACAGCAGCGCCGCCAGGTAGATCGCCAGCACGCTGCCGGCAAACGGCACATGGAACATGAAGCGTGCGCCGAGCAGGATGATGCTGGCCTGGATCAGGCCGATGGCGATATAGGGCATGATCTTGCCGGTCATGACTTCCACCGGCGATACCGGCGTCGCCAGCAGGTTTTCCATGGTGCCGCGCTCTCGCTCGCGGGTCATCGACAAGCCGGTCATCATCACCATCGTCATCGACAGGATCACCCCCATCAATCCCGGCACGACGTTGTACTGGGTCACGCCTTCCGGGTTATACAGGCGCTGCACCTGCACATCGAAAGCCGGCGCGCCGCCGCTGAACCTGGCCAGCGCGCCCTTCAGGTCCTTGTTGGCCACCGATTGCACCAGTTGCGGCAAGGCTGCCAAAGCCATGCCGGTGGCGGTAGGATCGGTGGCGTCGGCCTCGACCAGCAGCGCCGGCCGTTCGCCGCGCAGCAGGCTGCGGGTGAAATCGGCAGGAATGTTCAGGACGAACAGCACTTTTCCTTGCGCCAGTGCGGTACGGCCGGCGGCCTCGTTCGGCAGTTCGGCGACGATGTCGAAATAATCGGACGCTTTCATGGCGGCGATGAAGGTGCGTGTGAATTCACTGTGGTCGGCGCTGATGACGGCAGTCGGCATGTGTTTCGGATCGCTGTTGATGGCGAAACCGAACAGCAGCATCTGCATGATCGGAATCACCGTGATCATGCGTACCGTGACACGGTCGCGCATCAGCTGCAGGAACTCCTTGAGCACGATGCTCCACCAGCGCGAGAATGAGAAACCCGAAAACCCGCTCATGGCTGGTCTCCGAAATTGTCGGCCGAACGGTTCATCATGTAGATGAAGACGTCTTCCAGGCTGGTGTCTATCTGCTCCATGCGCAAGCCTTGGCCCTCGGTCATCTGGCGCAAGGTTTTCTCCAGTAGCGCGGCGTCCTTGCCGCACACGTGCAAGGAGGTGCCGAACACCACCAGCTGGTCTACCCCGGGCTGGTTGTGCAGCTGCTGGGACAGGCCGACCAGCTTGTTGTCGTGGATATCGCTGTCGCGCTTGTTGTAGATGGCCCAGGTAGTCAAACCCTGCCCGGCGACGACTTCGGCGGCGGTGCCTTGCACCAGCAGCTGGCCGTAAGCCAGGTACGCCAGTTTGTGGCAGCGCTCGGCTTCGTCCATGTAATGGGTGCTGACCAAGACGCTGATGCCCTCGGCCGCCAGCCTGTGCAGCTCTTCCCAGAAATCGCGGCGCGCGGCCGGATCGACGCCGGCGGTGGGCTCATCCAGCAACAGCAGTTCCGGCTGGTGCAGCATGCTGGCAGCCAGCGCCAGCCTTTGTTTCCAGCCGCCTGACAAGGAGCCGGCCAATTGCTTGGCGCGGCTGGTCAGCCCAAGTTTTTCCAGGCTCTGGTCGACCACTTCCTTGCGGTTCTTCATTTCATAGATGCGGGCGACGAAATCCAGGTTCTCGCGAATGCTGAGATCGTCCCAGTAGGAAAACTTCTGCGTCATGTAACCGACCCGGCGCTTGATCTCGCCGCTTTGCTTGATGATGTCGAAACCCATGCAAGTGCCATGGCCCGAGTCGGGAGTCAGCAAGCCGCACATCATGCGGATCGAGGTGGTCTTGCCGCTGCCGTTCGGTCCCAGGAAACCGAAGATCTCGCCGCGCCGCACCTGCAGCGAGAGATCCTTCACCACGTGCTTGCTGCCGAAGTGCTTGTTGATGCGGTCGACATCGACCACCAGGTCGCCATTGGTTTTATCGGTTTTGTCCGCACTGCTGCCGGTCGCCGCCGTCATGGCAGCCTCACTTCCAGCGGCTGGCCAGGATGCAGCTTGGGGGCGTCGGCCGGGGCCGGGCGCGCTTCTATCATGTAGACCAGCTTGGCGCGCGACTGGTTGCTGTAGATGATGGGCGGGTTATATTCGGATTCGGTCGAGATATAGGAAATGTGCGCCGCAACGTTCGCCTGGCAGCCGTCGCAGCCGAGCGTCACGGCCTGGTTCACCTTGAGCCGCCCCAGCACGGTTTCCGGCACGAAAAAGCGGATCTTCACATTCTCGGGCGGCAGCATGCGCAGCACCGGATTGCCGGCCGCGACCCATTCGCCTTCGCGGTACATGGTGTCGAACACCAGCCCGCCGCGGGTCGCCGTGACGTTTTTTTGCGCCAGTTTCCAGTCGGCCTGCTCCAACACTGCTTGCGCCGCTTCGACCTGGGCCTGCTGCGCCCGGACCTGCGCCTCACGGTTCGGCAAGCGATCTACCGCCAATTGGCTTTGCCATTGCCTGACTTGCGCAGCGGCAGTCTCCGCCGCCGCGCGCGAATCGTCGAGTTGCTGCTTGGCGATGCCGCCGGCCTGGAACTGGGCCTGGTCGCGGCTGAGCTGGAGCGCAGCCTTGGCAGCTGTCGCTTGAGCCTGGGCCAGTTGCGCGCGCGTTACTTCCTGCTCCTGCGGCCGCTTGCCGCTTTTGATATCGACCAGCTGCGCCTCGGCTGCATTCAGCTGGCGCCGGGCCTGGCGCTGGGCGGCGATCTCATCGCCCGACTCCAGCATGAACAGCGGCGCGCCTGACGCCACCTGCTGCCCGCGCAAGACCGACAGGCGATCGAGGCGGCCGGCTTGCGACGAAGCGATATAGACATACTCGCCTTCCACATATCCCTGCCAGTCGTTGTCGTTGCTCGGCGTGCATGCTGTCAGCGCCAGGCAGCTCGAAGCCGCAAGCACAAGAGTCGAAGACCGCAGGAAACGTTTGGCAAGGCTGGGCGACATGGGATTTTCCTCTGCTATTCGTCGGTAAGCGGATCGTGGCTCGGAACAGTCGGCAGCGCCAGCCCGTGCAGCAGCAGCGCCGTGACATGCCGCTTCAGGCCATCCTTGTCGAGCAGCGCTACCTTATTCAAGGGCGGCGGCAAGACCGGCCCGTTCTTCAAGGTGCGCGCCATCGCCAGCGGCAGCATGGTCAGGCCCAGCACCGAGATAAAGATCAGGGCAGGCTCCAGCCCCGGGTTGATGGTTCCGGCTTGCTGGCTGCGGCCGACGTTCCCGGCGAACGCGGCCAGCTTGGCCAGCGGCACCCGCTGCACCATGCGCTCCCGCAGCTCGCCGCCGTCGCTCAGGACTTCGCGCACCCACAAGGCCGGTATCCACGGCATGATTTCAGTCGTCGCGATCATGCGCTCGACGATGCCCATGATCATCTGTTCCGGCGGCTCGTTGCCGGTGACCGGATCCCAGATGCTGTTGACGAACAGGCATAGCCGCTCATCGACCACGGCCTCGATCAGCTGGTCGCGGTTCTTGAAGTAGTAATGCACCATGGCTGGAGTTACCCCAGCCTGGCGCGCAATCGCCGCCACCGTAGTCGCCGCGACTCCCTGCGATGAAAACAGCAAGGTGGCGGTATCGAGCAGTTTTTCGCGCGAATCCTGGTCCGACGCCAAAGGACGGCCACGCGCTGGCGATGTTCTGGTCATGCACCAATATTAATCAATGCATTAATTAATTACAAGGGCAGATACCCAGATCGAGATTCAATAAAAATCGGATAAATTACATTAATAATGTAATTTATCCGTTTGATTTAATACTATATTTTTAAATTTCTCTGGCGATTACCGCGACCGCTCATGAAATCATGCGCGCGGTGCCTCATTGTGCCTCATTGTGCTTCAGCGACTGCGCCAGCTCGCCAGCCTTCAGCGATCCCATCAGCGACAGCAACGTATTGAACGCATTGGTGTCACCGCCGCCGCCCATCTGGATCTGCGGCACCAAAGGCACTTTTGACGTTTCAAACGCTTCAGCCAGGCGCAGCATCACGGTCTGCATCAGCTGCTTGTCGGCGCCCTCTCCTTGCAACGCTTCGGACTTGGCCTTGATCGCCGAGGCTTCCGCCTCACCCACCGATTTGATCGCCGAGGCGCGGCCGGAGCCTTCCATTTCCTGCTTGAATTTTTCCGCGTGCGCCAGCGCCTCGATCTCCTGGCGCTTCTTTTCCGCAGCTTTCACATTGGCCGAACCCTGGTTTTCCTTGATCGAGATATCCACCAGCGATCCGGTCAGCTCCTTCTGCTTGGCGGCGCGCTGTTCTGCCTCGTTGAGCTCGCGCTCCTTGTCGGCGGCAATCTGCTTTTGCGCAAAAGTCTCTACCTGTTCCCGCGCAATCTGGCGGTCGCGCAGCTGCGCCATGATGTTTTCGATCTTGGTATCGCCGGGTTGCGGTTTGGGCGTGCCGATCAGCACTTCCTGGAATTCCAGCGAATAAGCCTGGAAGCGCTCCTTCATATCGGCCGAAGCATTGGTCTGCAGCTCGCTGCGCGACTGGATCAGCTCAATGAAGGTCTTGGTCTGCGAGACATTCTTGAAGTACGAAGACACCATCGGATCCAGCGTTTGCTCCACCAGCTGCGCCACGTTGCCGAAACGCTGCACCACCATCGGCGCCTTGCGGTAATCGATGTGCACCACAACCGACAACGGCAATTGCGGCTCGAAGGCATCCTTGGTGATCAGGGTGATTTCGCGCAGGTTGTTGTCGAAGTTGGAACCGCTCTCGCCAGATTTCCACATCAGGACGAAGTTGGTGGTCGGAACCAGTTCGATCTTGCCTGCGTAGGTATTGAAGGCATACTTGCCTGGCATGAGCGGATCACGCCAGACGCCGCGGCAGCCGCTTTCGACCAGTTCGCCATGGCTATATTCCTTGCCGGACAAATCGGAGCCTTTGCGGCCGGTGTAGGAAACCACCACCCCCACATAACCGACCGGAATGATGGTCTTCTTGATCAACTCGACTGTCGCAAACAGGCGGTTGATGTAATAAGTACCCTCCACCAGCACCCGCTCCTGGCGGCCGCGCAAGCCGCTCGCAGCCAGGAATTTTTCCGGCTCCTGGAACGAGTTGTGGCTGTCGCCTACATCCGGCGCCAGCAATTCGTCTTTCGGCAGCCCTGGACCGTCCTGCACCGTCACGATGGCCAGCTGGTCCGAATCGTGGGTGCCGGCGACTTCCTTGAGCACTACCGGGGTAAAGCCGTTGCGCTCGTCCAGCACGCCGCGCATCTGCTCGTAGTAAGCCTTTTCCTTGGCGTCCAGCGACAGCGAATAGGTCGCCTCTTCCGTCATGACGACAAACAGGGCCGGATTGATGATGTGCGTGCCTTCACGCAGGATCTTGCGTTGCGGTCCCTTCTGGCCGCCGCCTTCAAGGAAGGAGCGGACGTCGCGGAAATCCTGGACCTTGGCGTTATCAGCCAGCGTCTGCCCGGCAGGCAGGTCGATGCCGTCGCGCGCAAAAACATAGCCGATCTTGCCCTGCGTGACAGAAACCATGGGATGGATATGTACCCGGAACTGGAACGGCGCAAAAAAATGAAAACCGCCGCGCCTCAGCTCAGGCTGAAGGCCGGCCTCGCCATGCAAGGCCAGCAAACCGGCTTTGACCGATCCGCTGGAACTCCACAGTTTCTCGACCACGCCGATCCGGTCGTTTGGAATGTATCGGATGATGCCCGATACCGAAAAAAACACCGCAAGCACAATAGCCACTGCAACCAGAATGATAAGCGCCATGGGCAACCAGCCCAGGCTTGAGAATAGATTAGACATACCGTTTCTTTCTTTATTTTTATACGACTGTTTTCCCTGCCGGCGCAATATCCGCCAGCCATCCTGCCACGGGGATCCATGGCAAAATCATTTTCATTACTCTCTGGGATTGGAGAAGTCAGGAATTTCCGCTGTTGCCCGCTACGATTGCAGCTGCCGAATAATTCTGTAACGCCGGGCAGGAAATTTCACTCCCGGATAAATTTTTTATTTTAGCCATACGCCTTCCTTTTTATCGTCAATAAATGTCCAGCGAATCACCCTGAACATCCAGGCAAATGAAGCGAGGACGAATTGATTCTGGACCTTAAAATGGAAGACTGCTACTGATTTCGAGCAACGGCGATTCGAATGTTTCTTCAGTCACGGTGGGGTGAATTACTGGTATTCAGACACGATATCTCTGTTTTTCGAGGCAAATGCCGAGAGAAGCTATTCAATCGAACGGATTTGGGCCGACATGCGTCCAGATGGCACATGATGACGCCTGCAAGACCGCATTTTAGATATGATGGCGAATGCCGATACGGCAATCCTGCAACACAGCCGACGCCGGCCGCGCAAAAACAGCAAACCACCTATCGGAGCGGCAAAACGTGACCAACCTTAAACTCCCTGCCCACGGACAAGCCCGTACCGCGGCCATGCCTTTCATCATGCTGACCGTCCTGATCGACATGATCTCGATTGGCCTGATCATCCCGGTGCTGCCGGTGCTGGTCGGCAAATTCACCGGCTCGCAAGCCGACCAGGCATTCTGGTATGGCGCGGTGGCTTTCGCTTTCGGCATCGCCAATTTTTTCGGTTCGCCTATCCTCGGCGCCCTGTCCGACCAGTACGGCCGGCGGCCGGTGCTGCTGCTGGGATTTTGCGGGCTGGCGCTGAATTTTTTTGCCACCGCGTTTTCGACTGCGCTGTGGATGCTGATCGTGGTGCGACTGGTCGGCGGCGCCATGCAGTCCAACGCGGCGGTATGCAATGCCTACGTGGCCGACATCACCCCGCCGGAGCAACGCGCCAAGCGCTTCGGCATGATAGGTGCGATGTTCGGCGTGGGTTTTATAGTCGGCCCGGTGATGGGCGGTTTGCTGGGCGCGGTCAATTTGCGCTTGCCGTTCATCGTCGCCGGCAGCCTGGCCTTGCTGAACCTGATGTACGGTTATTTCGTGCTGCCGGAATCGCTGCCGCGGGAGCGGCGCCGCAGCTTCGGCTGGCGGGCCGCCAATCCGCTGGCCTCGCTGCAAGCCTTGTCGCGCCTGAAAGCGGTAGGACCGCTAGTTGCCGTGATTGCCTGCAACGGCCTGGCGCAATTCATGTTGTTTACCACCTGGGTGCTGTACACCACCTTCAAGTTCGGCTGGGGGCCGCTGGAGAACGGCCAGTCGCTGGCGGCGGTCGGCATCATGTCGGTGATCGTGCAAGGCGTCTTGCTGGGGCCATTGCTGAAACGCTTCAGCCCGCAGCGGCTGGCGGTGATCGGGCTGGTCTCCTCCACCGCTGCCTATATCTTGTGGGGCGCCGCCAGCCAGTCGTGGATGATGTATGCGGTGATTTTCGCCAATATATTCGGCGCCACGGTGAACGCCTCGATCCAGAGCATCATTTCCGGCGCGGTGGATTCGCACAGCCAGGGCCAGACCCTGGGCGCCGTAAGCTCGCTCAACAGCCTGATGGCGGTGATCGCGCCGGTTATCGGTGCGCCGTTGCTGGGTGCAGTGTCGCACCTGCCCAAGGGAGACTGGCGGATTGGCGCGCCGTTCTACTTTTGCGCAGTGCTGCAGCTGGCCGCGCTGGTGCTGGCTTTCCTGCATTTCCGGCGCCAGCGCCGCCAACGCGCAGAGGCCGAGCCTGCGGGTGCTGCGCTGAAGACCGAGGATGTACTGTAATTTTCAGGCGGCGGCGGGAACCCGCAATGACGAACCATGCTCCGGCGCACGTGCGGAAAGACGGCTGAGCGGGATCTCCACCCAGCGATAGAAAATCGCGCCGGCGGCAAGGCTGGCGGCCCAGGCCAGCACCATGCCGCCCGCCTGCAGCAGCGGCCGCGCCGGCACGAACTTGGCGAACGCCGCATTCACGACCAGGCAGACCGGGAAATGCACCAGGAAGATCGAGTAGGAAATCCGGCCGAATGACCGTATCCAGGCAAAACGCTGGCGTGACAGCAGTACGCCGCGCCGGCTCACCAGCACCAGCGCACAGGCCACCAGCAAGGCGACGGCGATGCGGCTGCGGAAATCGATCGCCAATGCATACAAGGTCGGCAACAAAATCGCCGCCAGCAGCAGCGCCACCACAGCTGGCCGCCGGCCCAGGTCGCGCGCCCACCAGGCAATCACGCCCAGGCCATAGCTGCCGAAGAAATACGGCGCCCAGGCGTCCCAGGCGGCATCGCGGTTGAAATAGAACAGCGAGGCGCTGACGCCGGCCACCACCAGCAACGGCGCCAGCCATGGCATGGCGCGCCGTCTGGCCAGGCCTCCGGTCAGCCATAGCAGCATGGTCAGCAACGCATACAGCTGGAAATCGATGGCGACGTACCAGGCGCCGGCCGAGATCGATTCGTAACCTAATATGGAGTGCAGCAACAAGGCGTGGGCGGCCAGTTGCATGGCCGTCGGCATGGCGGAAATGGAGTAATGTGTCATCCACAGCGCGGCCCAGGCAGAGGCGCCTATCGCCAGCACGGTCGCCACCAGGAACGGCGGCACCAGCTTCATGTAGCGCCGCCACAAGACACGCAGCGGATCGGAAACGGTGGAAACGCCCTGCGGCGACAAGGACTTGGCAGCCAGGAAGCCGCCGACCACCAGGAATACCTGCACCGCGATGCGGGCGTAAGCATCCAGCCAGTCGATCAGAACCGGCGCCACGGGACGCACATGGTCAGCCATCGGCCCGTAGAACGCCAGATGGTGCAAGACAATCAGTTGTGCCGCAATGACCTTGAGCAGGTCGATAAAGCCGAATTGGAAACTGGAACTACGGTCTGGTGCTTTGGATGAGCTTGATAGCAGCGGTGAAACGCTCATTGTTACATCCATGTTAAAAAAGATGCCAATGATAAAGATTCAAACGCGCTTGTCCAGCAGAATAATGTTTTGTAACATTTCCCACATTCAACAAAATAATTTGTCGAAACGATATTATTCGGTGCGCTCTTGCGCCTTGCCCACGGCCAGCTGGTATTTCTTGATCTTGTCGTACAAGGTTTTTTTGGGCAGGCCCAGGCGGTCCGCGGCGATGGCGACGTTGCCGCTGCTGGCATTGAGCATCTCGGTGATCAGCATGCGCTCGTAGGTATCCAGCTGCTGCGGCAGCGGCACGCCGTTGGCGACGGCGCCGCTGTCCTGGGCCGCAAGATCGGCCACCCCTTCCGCCACTCCCAGCACCAGCCGGTCGGCAAAATTGCGCAGCTCGCGCACGTTGCCGGGCCAGTCGCGGGTTTGCCATTGGGCCATCTGCGCCAGCGTCCATTGCGGCAGCGGCCGCTGGTAACGCAGCGCGGCGCCCTGGATGAAGTGCGCCAGCAGCAGCGGAATATCCTCGCGCCGCTCATTGAGGCGCGGCAGGTCGATGCTGACCACGCCTATGCGGTAATACAGGTCTTCGCGAAAACTGCCTTGCGCGCTCATCTGCAGCAGGTTGGCCTTGCTGGCGGCGATGATGCGGCAATCGATGGCGATCGGCTCGTTGCCGCCAAGCCGCTCCAGTTTCCGCTCCTGCAGCACGCGCAGCAGTTTCACCTGCAAGGCCAGCGGCATGCTTTCGATTTCATCGAGGAACACGGTGCCGCCCTTGGCGTATTCCAGCTTGCCGATGCGCCGTTTCTGGGCGCTGGTGAAAGCTCCCGCTTCATGGCCGAAAATTTCGCTTTCGAATACGGCTTCCGGCAGCGCGCCGCAATTGATGGCGACAAACGGTCCTTTGCGGCCGCTGGCGACGTGCAGCTGGCGCGCCACCACTTCCTTGCCGCTGCCGGTCTGGCCGTTGACCAGGATATCGACCATGGTCGGCCCGACGCTGCGGATCATGGTGCGCACCTTTTCGATCGCTGCCGACTGTCCGATCAGGCTGGGCATGTCGGGATGCGCCACCCAGGCCGCCTTGAGGCGCCGGTTCTCCAGGATCAGGCTGCGTTTTTCCTGCGCCCGGTGGGCGGTTTCCATCAGCCTTTCGGCGGCGAACGGCTTTTCGATGAAGTCGTAGGCGCCGGCGCGCATGGCGTCGACCGCCATGCTGACATCGCCGTGGCCGGTCACCACAATCACTGGCAGGTCGGGATCCAGCGTCACGACCTGGGTCAGCAGCTCCAGCCCGGAACGGCCCGGCAATCGCACGTCGGTGACAATCACGCCGGCAAAACCAGGGCTCAGCCAGGCTTGCGCCTGTTCCACGCTATCGCAGGGATGGACGGTAAACCCGCCCAACTCCAGCGTCTGGGCAATCGCTTCCCGCACTGCCTGTTCGTCCTCGATCAATACTGCTTCCAGCGTTGCCACCCCTACCTCCATCAAGACTCTACGGTTTCCAGCAAAGGAATGCGCAATACGAATTCGGCGCCGCCATCGTTATGGTTATTCGCCGTCAGGCGGCCGTTCATCGCCTGTACGATGGAAGATGAAATGGCCAGGCCCAGGCCCAATCCCTTGCCGGACGGCTTGGTGGTGAAGAACGGCTCGAACAGGTGCAAAGCCACCTGGGCCGGAATGCCGGGCCCGGAGTCCCTGATCCGGATCACTGCCTCGCCTCTCTCGCATTCCAGTACCAGGGAGACGGTTTTTTGCTCGGCATTATCCACTGCGTCCAGCGCGTTGCGCAACAGGTTGATCAGCACTTGCTCGGTACGCACCGAGTCGCCGACTACCCAGGCGGCCTGGCGGATCTCGATCTGCAGGCTGGTTCCGTGGGTCTGGAATTCGTTGTGCAGCAACAAGGCTGCTGCTTCTATCGATTTCGACAAGTCGATGGCGGCCACCGCTTCATGGCTCTTCCTGGAAAAACCGTTGAGCTGCCCGACGATCTTGCCCATGCGGCCGCTGGCGTTGCTGATATGGCCGAGGTTTTCCGTGGCCTTGTCGGCCTGCCCGCGCACCAGGAAAGTCATGGCGTTGTCGGCAAACGCCCGGATCGCCGCCAGCGGCTGGTTCAGTTCATGGGCGATGCCGGCCGCCATTTGTCCCAGCATGGCCAGCTTGCCGGCCTGGATCAGCTTGTTCTGGGTGGAACGCAGCAGATGTTCGGTTTCTTGCAGCTTGGCGTATTTCGCTTCCAGCGTGTGGTTAGCCACCATCAGTTCCTGCGTTCGTTGGGCGATGGTCCGGTCCAGGTATTCGGCCGACACCAGCCGTTCTTCCAGGCGGCGCCGGCGCTGATACAGGGCCCACAGGAAAATCCCGGCTATCGCCAGCAGCAGCGCCGCCGCCAGGGTCCACAAGATGGCGATGCGGGTGATGCGCGCCTGCGACGGAAACAGCATCAGCTGCCAGCCCAGCGGACCGATACCGCGCGTGACGTGCTGGCCGAACCCTGAACTCTGCGGCTGCGGCAAAGAACTGACCGGGCTGATCGTCCGGTCGGCATATTGATGGGTACCGGTAAGGTCTTGCTGCACCGCGCCGTTCAGCGGATACAGGCTGTGATACTTCCATTCCGGCCGGTTGCTCAGAAAAACCACGCCGCTGCTGTCGACCAGCGTAATCGGATCTTCGCTGCTGCGCCAGGTATGCTCGAATTCGGTCAGGTCTATCTTGACCGCCATCACGCCCAGCACTGCGTTTTCGCCATGGGCGGCGGCGCTGGCGTAAATAGGCTGGGCGATGAAGTAACCTGGCACGTTGGTGGTGTTGCCTATGCCGTAGAAGCGTCCAGGATTGCCTTTGATCGCCTCCTTGAAGTAAGGACGGAAACCAAAATCCCTGCCGATAAAACTGGTATCCGAATCCCAATTGCTGGAAGCCAGCGTCAGGCCATTCCGGTCCAGCATGAAGATCGCCACCACCTTGGACTGGCGTTGGATCAACTGCAGCGTCTGGTTCAGGCGCTGGATGTTGAGCTTGTCGTCCGGTCGCGCCAGCGCTTGCGACACATCCGTCTGGAAGCCGAGGGCAAACGGCAAGGTCTCGAACTTCTGCAGCACCGATTCCAGATCGAGCGCGATGATTTGCAGCTGCCGTTCGCTGGCCTCGCCGATGTCGCTGCTGGCTTTCCTGGACGCCACGACATAAGTCGTCAGCACTACGCCGACGGCGCAGACAGACGCCAGCACGATTAAAACAAGCGGCTTTCTCGCTCTCAACATCACTAGCAGACTTGTCATGGCAGCCGCCCGAATAAAAAAACCGGCGGCAGGCGGTACTGCTGCCTGCCTGTATTCAACGTGATCCTGCTGGTGCGCCAGCGGGCGCATGCGGTTCAAGCGGAACGTCTTTGAGATAACCTTCCTTGCTCGGATCGCGCATCTTGTAGGCCACGATGAAAGCCAATGCGCACATGCCCGATACGTACCAGTAGAAAGTCGATTCGCTGCCAGCCTTTTTCAGCTCCAGGGCGACCAGCTCGGCCGAACCGCCGAAAATCGCATTGCCCACCGCATAAGACAAGCCGACACCCAATGCGCGTACTTCCGGCGGAAACATTTCGGCCTTGATCAGGCCGCTGATCGAAGTATAAAAACTGACGATCGCCAGCGCCAGGATGACAAAGCCGAACGCCGCATAAGGATTGGTCACATCTTTGAGCGCATGCAGGATCGGCACGGTAGCCACGGTAGCCAGCGCGCCGAACCAGAGCATCGAAGTGCGGCGGCCGATCTTGTCGGACAAGGCGCCGAACAGCGGCTGCATCAGCATGTAGACAAACAGCGCCCCGGTCATCACGGTGCTGGCGGTCTTGGCATGCATGCCGGCGGTATTCACCAGGTATTTCTGCATGTAGGTGGTAAAGGTATAGAAAATCAACGAACCGCCGGCGGTGAAACCAACCACTGTCAGGAATGCCCTCTTGTGTTTCATCAGGCCTGCCAAAGTACCGGCATCCTTGTTTTTACGGGTTTCCGCGGTCGAGGTTTCGCTCAGCGATTTACGCAGGTAAAGAGCCACCAGCGCGGCGGCGGCTCCCAGCACGAAAGGAATGCGCCAGCCCCAGGCGTGCAGTTGCTCGGTGGTCAGGACCTGCTGCAAGATCACCAGCGCCAATACTGCCAGCAGCTGGCCGCCGATCAAGGTCACATACTGGAACGAAGCAAAAAAACCGCGCCGCCCTTCCAGCGCGACTTCGCTCATGTAGGTGGCGCTGGTGCCGTATTCCCCGCCTACCGACAAGCCCTGGAACAGGCGCGCCAGCAACAGCAGCAGCGGCGCCGCGATGCCGATGGTCTCGAAAGTCGGCAGGCAGGCAATCATCAGCGAACCGCCGCACATCATCAGCACCGAGATCATCATCGCGGTGCGCCGGCCATGCTTGTCGGCGATGCGGCCAAACAGCCAGCCGCCGATAGGCCGCATCAGGAAACCCACCGCAAAGATCGCTGCGGTATTGGCTAGCTGCGAGGTGGCATTGCCGCTGGGGAAAAATTTCGGCGCAAAATAGATCGCGCAAAACGAATAGATATAAAAATCAAACCACTCGACCAGGTTGCCGGACGAGGCGCCGACAATGGCGAAGATGCGTTTGCGAGTGTCCGCAGCGGCGGCATGGTCGGACGGATGAAGCGTGGACATGGTTGTCTCCTGGTTTTAATGTTTTTGTGCAATCCAAGTACACATGCAGCTTGCGTGCAAGCTACATCATGCCACCTGGAAGGCACAACAGGCAAAGGGGATTAGCGAATAGAGTTAAGGCGAGCTTGGACCGAAGATGGCGAAACTATTGCAACAAGGCAAGATTATCTCATTAGGCATTTATGTCTCCTGTGATTTGTATTTTTATACAAGGTATCGCAGGCTTCGTGCCAGCTAGAATGAAAAAGCTAAGTGTTTGATTTTCCGGAAAAATTTTTGAAGAAAAACAGATCGCCGGCAATTTTTGTGCGGAAATCCGGAATTCAGGCCCCATGCAGTCCGGATATCCGCCCAGCCAGTTTCGCTCGGGTAAACATGGCAAGCGACGCCAGGCAGCATTATTGCGCTACCATCTGCGCTGCCATAAAAAAGGAAACCGCAACATGAACCAGGAAGACCGCATGGTCGATATCGAAATCAGGCTCGCCCGCCAGGACGACATGCTGGACGAGCTGAACAAGCTGGTATATCGGCAGCAACTGAAAATAGACCAGTTGGAAGCGCTATGCACGGCGCTGGCGCGCCGGATCAAGGATGCTGCCGACAACAGCAATGCGGGCCAGGTTGCCAACGAACGGCCGCCGCACTACTGACTAATGACCTGACCGCGAACCTTACAACGGCTGGGTCCGGCTCTCCAGCCATTGCTTGGCGTCGCCTCTCACGTGCGGCGACAGGCGCGCCCTCACTTCGGCGTGATAAGCATTGAGCCAGTCGATTTCGTCGCTGCGCAGCAAGCTGGCGTCGAGGCAGCGGGTATCGATCGGACACAGGGTCAGCGTCTCGAAACGCAGGTATTCGCCAAATTCGCTGGCCGCCGCCGGCTGGTTCAGCACCAGGTTTTCAATCCGCACGCCCCAGTTGCCGGGCCGGTAAATGCCCGGCTCAATCGATGTGATCATGCCTGGCTCCATCGCGGTATGCGCATCGGGCGCGGCGCTGCCGGAAATGACTTGCGGGCCTTCATGCACATTCAGGAAATAACCGACGCCGTGGCCGGTGCCATGGCCATAGTCGATGCCGGCGGCCCAGATCGGCGCCCGTGCGATCGCATCCAGCAGCGGTGATTTGATGGAGCGCGGAAACTGCGCCGACGACAGCGCAATCACGCCCTTCAGCACCAGCGTGCAGTCGCGCTTTTGCGCCGCCGACGGCTGGCCGATCGGCACCATGCGGGTGATGTCGGTGGTGCCGCCCACATACTGGCCGCCGGAGTCGATCAGCAGCAAACCGTCGCCGCTGATGGTGGCGTGCGATTCGGCGCTGGCCTTGTAGTGCGGCATGGCGCCGTTGGCGTTGAAGCCGGCGATGGTGGCAAAGCTGGGGCTGACAAAACCCGACCGGCGCGCGCGGGCGGCAGTGATGTGGGTATCGACCATCAGTTCGGTGACGGTCTCCGTGCCCAAGGCTTGCTCCAGCCAGGCGAAGAATTCGCACAGCGCGGCGCCGTCCTGCTCCATGGCGACGCGCACATGCGCTACTTCGTCGGCGCTTTTGCGCGATTTGGCAAAGGTTGTCGGATTGATCGTTTCCACTACCTTGACGGCGGACGGCACCGCTTGCCGCAATCCCAGCGTGACGCGGCGCGGATCAAGCAACAGGGTCGGCAGCAGCGTGGCATCGGCGGACAAGGCCCCCAGCGCTTCAGCCGCTTCGGCATAAGGCGCCAGTGCGACGCCATCCTGGCTGAGCAGCTCGCGCAAGGCCGGCGGAACTTTGCCGTCGGCGACGAACAGCGTGGCGCGTTTTGGACCGATCAGGGCGTGCGCCAGGAATACCGGGTTGTAATTGACGTCGGCGCCGCGCAGATTGAACAGATAAGCGATATCGTCCAAGGTAGAAATGAAGTGCCATTGCGCGCCGTGCTGCTGCATGGCCTGGCGCAGCTGTTCCAGCTTGGCCGCGCGCGACAGCGGCGCATGCGATGCCTGGTGCTGGTACACCTCGGCCATCGGCAGGCCCGGCCGCTCGCTCCAGATCTCGCCCAGTATGTCGAGATCGGTGCGCAGGCTGCTGCCGCCTTTGGCCAGGGCCTGTTCCAGCGCACGTGCAGTGGCCAGTCCCAGCACCGCGCCGTCGACTGCCAGCGTTTTACCGGCCGGCAGGTTGGCGGACAGCCAGTCGAGGTGCAGCAGGCTGTTGCCCGACGGTGTTTTCATCAGCACGATTTCGGTGCCCGCCAATTCCGCTTCCGCCTGCGACCAGTAGCGGCTGTCGGCCCACAGGCCGGCGAAGTCGGCGGTGATGATCAGGTTGGCGACCGAGCCGGTGAAACCCGACAGCCATTCCCTTCCCTTCCAGCGCCCCGGCAAGTACTCGGACAAATGCGGATCGGCCGATGGAATCAGGCAGGCGTCGACATTGTGGCGCTGCATGGCGGCGCGCAGCTGCTCGATGCGCGGTGCGGAAGTATTCTGGGAAAAGGTTCGGGAGTTCATAGAGGGCGGGATGAAATAAGCGTTTTAGGTGGATGGATTCACTTGCCGTTAAGCCGCCAAGCATACCACCGGGAGGGGAAAAACGGGGTCTTACGACGGGGTCTTGCGACGGCGCCTTCCATCGGCGCGCAACTGACAATCGAAAAAACGAGTAAGCTCACACGTCACAGTAGCTGTAAAAAATTCTGATCATCATAATTTCTCCCAGAGGAAATCGTCATGACTCGCAAAACCCCTATCGAGCGCTATCGCAATATCGGCATCAGCGCCCATATCGACGCCGGCAAGACCACCACCACCGAGCGCATCCTGTTTTATTCCGGCGTCAGCCACAAGATCGGCGAAGTGCATGACGGCACCGCCACCATGGACTGGATGGAACAGGAGCAGGAGCGCGGCATCACGATCACCTCGGCCGCCACCACCTGTTTCTGGCAGGGCATGGCCGGCAATTACCCGATGCACCGGATCAATATCATCGACACCCCGGGCCACGTCGACTTCACGATCGAAGTCGAACGTTCGATGCGGGTGCTGGATGGCGCCTGCATGGTCTATGACGCCGTCGGCGGCGTGCAGCCGCAATCCGAGACCGTCTGGCGCCAGGCCAACAAGTATGGCGTGCCGCGCCTGGCGTTCGTCAACAAGATGGACCGGGTCGGCGCCGATTTCTTCCGCGTCCACCAGCAAATCCGCGACCGCCTCAAGGGCAATCCGGTGCTGGTGCAGATCCCGGTCGGCGCCGAAGACAATTTCCACGGCGTGGTCGACCTGGTCAAGATGAAGGCGATCATGTGGGACGACGCTACCCAGGGCGTCAAGTTCGAATACATCGATATCCCGCCGGAGCTGCAAGCCAGCGCCGAGGAATGGCGCGGCCGCATGATAGAAGCGGCAGCCGACGCCAGCGACGCCATGATGAAAAAATACCTGGACGGCGCCGACATCAGCGAAGAGGAAATCAAGGACGCACTACGCCAGCGCACCATCGCCGGCGAAATCGTGCCGATGCTGTGTGGCAGCGCCTTCAAGAACCGCGGCGTACAAGCATTGCTGGATGCAGTGATCGATTTCCTGCCGGCGCCGACCGACATCCCGCCGGTCAAAGGCCATGACCAGGATGACCTGGTTGTCGAAAGACGCGCCAGCGACGATGAAAAATTCTCCGCCCTCACCTTCAAGATCATGACCGATCCGTTTGTCGGCCACCTGAGCTATTTCCGGGTCTATTCCGGCGTGCTGATCTCGGGCGACGTGGTGTTCAATCCGAACAAGGGCAAGAAGGAAAGGATAGGCCGCGTGCTGCAGATGCACGCCAACCACCGTACCGAAATCAGCGAAGTGTATGCGGGCGACATCGCCGCCGCGGTCGGCCTCAAGGAAGCCAGCACCGGCGACACCCTGTGCGATCCGGGCAGCATCATCACCCTGGAAAAAATGGTGTTCCCGGACACCGTGATCTCGCAAGCGGTAGAACCGAAGACCAAGGCCGACCAGGAAAAGATGGGCATAGCGCTCAGCCGCCTGGCCGAGGAAGATCCGTCATTCCGGGTCAAGACTGACGAGGAATCGGGCCAGACCATCATTTCCGGCATGGGCGAACTGCACCTGGAAGTGCTGGTGGAACGCATGCGGCGTGAATTCGGCGTCGAAGCTACCGTCGGCAAGCCGCAGGTGGCGTTCCGCGAAACCATACGCAAGGTGTGCGAATCGAGCGAAGGCAAGTTCATCAAGCAGTCTGGCGGCCGCGGCCAGTATGGCCATGTGGTGCTGAAAATCGAACCGCAGGCGCCGGGCAAGGGATTTGAATTCGTCGACGCCATCAAGGGCGGCACGGTGCCGCGCGAATATATTCCGGCGGTCGAGAAAGGCGTACGCGAAACCCTGGCTACCGGCGTGCTGGCCGGCTATCCGGTGGTCGACGTCAAGGTCACGCTGTTCTTCGGCTCTTCGCACGATGTCGATTCCAACGAAAACGCCTACCGCATGGCGGCGTCGATGGCGTTCAAGGATGGCTGCCGCAAAGCCAGCC
The DNA here is from genome assembly GCF_001584145.1 of Collimonas fungivorans. Lineage (NCBI taxonomy): Bacteria > Pseudomonadati > Pseudomonadota > Betaproteobacteria > Burkholderiales > Oxalobacteraceae > Collimonas > Collimonas fungivorans. The sequence continues at coordinate 3,051,413 of NZ_CP013232.1, forward strand.
CGGCCTTGCTGGAACCGATGATGGCGGTGGAAGTCGAGACGCCCGAGGAAAAAATGGGCGACGTGATCGGCGACCTGTCGTCACGGCGCGGCATGATCCAGAGCATGGACGACATCCCGGGCGGCGTCGGCAAGATTGTGCGGGCGGAAGTGCCGCTGGCGGAAATGTTCGGCTACTCCACCACCCTGCGTTCGCTGACCCAGGGGCGCGCCACGTATACGATGGAGTTCAAGCATTATGCCGAAGCGCCGGCCAATGTCACCGATGCAGTAGTGAACGCCAAGCATGTAGGGGCGTCCAGGCATTGATGCCTGGTTTGGCCGGAGCTGTCGCTCCGGCCAAACCATCGTTTGACTACAGCTCGTTTTCGTCGAGGTCGTGTTCCATGCCGTCAATCGGCAGCAAGTGGCCCAGTTTCGCCGCCTTGGTGTCGAGGTAGCGGGTATTGAACGGATTGCGGTTGAGAATGAGGGGAATCCGCTCGACCACGGTAATGCCGATTTTCTGCAGGGCTGCTACCTTGCGCGGGTTGTTGGTCATCAGCCGCAAGGCTGTAATGTCCAAGTGCTCCAGCATGGTTTCGCAAATGGTGTAATCGCGCAGGTCGGCGGCGAATCCGAGTTGCTGGTTAGCTTCCACCGTGTCCGCGCCGCCGTCCTGGATATGGTAGGCGCGCAGCTTGTTGATCAGGCCGATGCCGCGCCCTTCCTGGCGCAAATACAATATGGCGCCGCGCCCTTCCGCGGCGATCTTCTGCAAAGCCCCTTCCAATTGCGCGCCGCAATCGCAGCGCTGGCTGAACAAGGCATCGCCGGTCAGGCATTCGGAATGGACGCGCGCCAGCACCGGCGCGCCGTCGTTGACTTCGCCCAGGGTCAGGGCCAGGTGTTCTTTGCCGGTGGCGTGTTCGATAAAGGCATGCAGCTGGAAGGTTGCCCAAGGCGTCGGCAGCGCGCAGGAAGTCACATACTCCAGTTTTTGGTCGGCTACGGCGGCAGCTAGGCTGCTTTTGTTATTAGTGGTGCTCATCAGATAGATTTGTGGTGAATAAAATGCATGGCATTGTATAAATGACACATGCGTTTCGGTTTTAACATTGCTTAACATGCCATCGCTAGCCATCCATTTTACGAGCATTCCGAAAAACACGTATGACGCGCCGGTGGCCGTAACCGCCAGGGCCGGCGGATAAATTAACTGGATAACAACAAAAATCCAGACGGAACCGTAAAACCGACGGATTTGCTAGACAGCCTAGGAGCCGGGCCATGAGATTTGTTCAAATAACCGATGCAAACGCTTGCCGCGTTGCGGGTTCACCATCTGCGCATACGAGACCCGGCCGGCCAGGAATTGCCGGTAGTTGTCTCGTCCCTCCCGGTTCTGCGACGCCGGGCCGTGGCGTATGCAGTTTGTCAGCGCGGCCTTCAGCTTGTCGAATTCCTGGCGCGGGATATTGGGATGGCGGTTAACCACGATGCCGGTCACCTGCTGCCGGACGCCGCTGCGCATCATCCTGGTCTTCCTGGCGTTGACAGCAAAACCCTCTTCCAATGCAATTGCCGCCACTTGCACATGGAAACGGTCCATCGCCCGTTCCAGCCCGCTCTCTCCGGAAAACACCAGGTCGTCGGCGTAGCGGCTGTAACGGGCATCAAGCGCCGTCGCCAGAGCCTGCAAGCGCATGTCCAGCCGGTAAGCGCATAAATTGGCAAGCGCCGGCGAGCATGGAGAGCCTTGCGGCAGATGGCGTGTGCGCAAGGCCTGGCGTTCTTGCCAAGGAATTTTTTGACCCGGCTGATTCAGCACGTTGCCCGGGGTCCGGTATGTGCACAGGCGGGAAAGCAAACCGGCCACTTTAGGCGGATAACCAAGCTTTATAAATAATGCGTGGACCCTGGCCGCCGGAATGCTTGGAAAAAAATCCTTCAGGTCCATCCGTATCACCACACGCTTGCCGGCATGCAGCGCCGCGTGCGTCACACATGAATGGCCGCGGCGGAAGCCGTGCGCCGCCTGGTGCAGCGGGATCCGGTCGAGCAAGCCGCGCAGTACCTGGGTTTGCATGGTGCGCAGGTGCGGCTTGGGAATTTCGATCAAGCGCAGCCCGCCGCTGCGTTTTGCTATCCAGCGATGGTGGTAATGCTGCAGGGCTGTCGTCGTCGCCTGACTGTTACGCCATTGGTCGGCGAACCAGTCCAGCTCGGACGGCGTTACTTTCAGCCATTGCGCCAGATCGGCAGCGGTGGCAAGCACGGGCAGCGCCAATGCGGACAACCACGCCGGCGGCTCAGCGGCAACAGGCGGGTCGAGACAAAAATGCCGGACCTGCGGCGGCTCGCTGTCCAGCCATGCGTCGGCAAACCCCTCGTGGGCCAGGATCAGCGCAGCCAGCTCGGTGCGGCCATGGCTATGCAGCTGTTCTCCGGTCTGTTTGTGGATGGCCCGGCACAATGAAGGAATCCAGCGCCATTTCTTGCCCAGCGCCCACCTGGCACCTTGCAGCATGGCGTCAAGACTCGCTTCGCGCGCGAGGAAGGTGTCTGCCAGGGCTAAAGCGACGAAAGTTTTTGGATTCATCAGGTTAAGGTAAACGAGGCGGCGGAGAGCCTTCAACCAGTCCCGTCATGCGTGAGCATATCTGCACCGTGGTGCAGCGCCGCTCATGCGTTGCATTGCCAAGCCAAAATATCCCGCGGGGTAGCCCCGCAGAGGCGTTCCATTACACGAGGTAACAGCGCGCCGGCTTGAAGGGTCCGCCGCCCGGCCACACTATGTGAATATAGTAGAAGTGTCAACTGGATTTCCCCGCGCCGGCGGCCCGCCATCCTTGCCTGGGCAAGCTATGATTTCAACTATCTGTCGGTGCCGGCGCAGATTATTGTTAGAATCATACCTACTCAATTTTTTAGCTACTCATGCGCGAAGTCCCCGACCTGATTGCCTGCGAAGGATGCGATGCCCTGTATCGCAAGGTGCAGCTGCACCGTGGGGAGATTGCCCACTGCCCACGCTGCGGCACCGAACTGGAGCGCGACGCCGGCCGCCAGCGCGAGCGCATCCTGCCGCTGACGGTGGCCAGCCTGATCATGTTCGTGATCGCCAACAGCTTTCCCATCGTCGAGATCGAACTGCAAGGCCTGAGCAGCCGCACCACCCTGTTCGGCGCCGTGCTGTCGCTGACCACCGAAGGCATGTCGCTGGTGGCTTTGCTGGTGCTAGCCACTACTATCCTGTTTCCGCTGCTGCAGCTGCTGTTCCTGTTTTACCTGCTGGTGTCCTTGGCCAAGCAGCACCGGCCTCCCGGTTTCAGCTGGCTGGTCAGGGCCATGCAGAGCTTGCGGCCCTGGGGCATGGTGGAAGTGTTCCTGCTAGGTGTGCTGGTGGCGGTAGTGAAATTATCGAACATGGCGACCGTGATCCCGGGCGTGGCTCTGTGGGCGTTCGGCGTGCTGACGGTATTGCTGACCGCGGTGGTTTCTTTCAATCCCCGCCATTTCTGGAAAATGGCTTACGCTGAAGAGACAATCGGCAGCCAGGGAGAGATTGCATGAGCGCCGACGCCGCCACCGCGAATACAGCCGCCGCTGCCGCAGACGAAGACCTGGCGGTGCGCACCGCTGCCGGCCTCGGCATGATGTCCTGCCATCACTGCGGCACCGTCTGGCAAGAGGTGCGCGAACACGAACACTGCCAGCGCTGCGGCACCGCCCTGCACCTGCGCAAGCCGGACAGCATCAGGCGCAGCTGGGCTTTCCTGATCGCTGCCTGCATCATGTACATCCCGGCCAACCTGATGCCGGTGATGATCACCAAGACCTTGCTCGGCGTGCAAGAGGATACGATCATGAGCGGCGTGATCTATTTCTGGGTATCCGGCGCCTGGGAGCTGGCGGCGATCATTTTCATCGCCAGTTTCCTGGTGCCGCTGTTCAAGCTGGCTTCCCTGATCCTGCTGACCTGGACCGCGCAAAAACGCAGCCGCTGGCGTCGCCTGCAGCGCGCCAAGCTGTACCGGCTGGTGGAAATCATCGGCCGCTGGTCGATGCTGGACGTATTCGTGGTGTCGCTGCTGGCCGGCCTGGTGCAGATTGAAGGATTCGCCAAGATCACCGCCGGCTTCGGCGTGCTGGCGTTTGCCTCGGTAGTGGTGCTCACCATGCTGGCCGCGCTCAGTTTCGATCCGCGCCTAAATTGGGACAACAGCGGGGACAGCAGCAATCAAGAGATGGATGAGAATCAAAGAATGAAAGCACAAGATGAGTGATGAAAATACCCCTGACAACGCACTGCCGCCTTTGCCGCAACCGAAGCTGAGCCGCAAGCGCGACTGGCTGCCTTCGCTGATCTGGCTGATCCCGATTGTGGCCGCGGTAGTCGGCTTGACGCTGGTGGTCAAGATCCTGGTCGAACGCGGACCATCGATTACCATCACGTTCCGCACCGCGGAAGGCCTGGAGGCCGGAAAAACCAAGGTCAAGTACAAGGATGTCGATATCGGCCTGGTGCAGACCATCACCTTGAGCAAAGACCGTTCCCACGTGCTGGCCAATATCCAGCTGTCGAAAGAAGCCGAAAGCTTCACAGCCGCCGACACCCGCTTCTGGGTAGTGCGGCCGCGGGTGGCGGCGTCCGGCGTCTCTGGCCTTGGCACCTTGCTGTCGGGCGCTTACATCGGCGCCGACGCCGGCACCTCGAAGGAAAAGAAAGACGAATTCACCGGACTGGAAGTGCAGCCTATCGTCAGGCTCGACGCCTCAGGCAAGCAGTACATGCTGCACGCGACCGACATCGGCTCGTTGGACATCGGTTCGCCGGTTTATTTCCGCCGCATCAAGGTCGGCCAGCTGGCGGCGTTCGACCTCGATGCCGACGGCAAAGGCGTGACCTTGCGCATTTTCATCGATGCGCCCTACGATAAGTTCATCGGCATCAACACCCGCTTCTGGCATGCCAGCGGCTTCGACATGCAGATCAACGCCAGCGGCTTCAAGCTGCGCACGCAATCGCTGGCGACCGTGGTGCTGGGCGGCATAGCGTTCCAGGCGCCGGACGACCAGCTGGGCACGACGGCCAAGGAAAACACAACTTTCAACCTGGCTGCGGACGAGGAAGCAGCCCTGAAAGAGCCGGACGGTCCGTCGGAAACCGTGGTGATGTATTTCAACCAGTCGCTGCGCGGCCTGACGCCGGGTACTACCGTCGATTTCCGCGGCGTGGTGCTGGGTGAGGTCAAATCGATAGGCATCGAATACGATGCCAAACGCCGCGAATTCAACATGCCGGTGGTGGTGCAGGTTTATCCCGAGCGGCTGGGGCGCAGGTATGCCGAAGATGAAAAACATTCGAGCTACACCGCCAAACAGCGCCTGCAATACATGGTCAGTCGCGGCTTGCGGGCGCAGCTGCGCACCGGCAACCTGCTGACCGGCCAGCTCTACATCGCACTCGACTTTTTCCCGAAAGCGGCCCCGGCCACCATCGACACTTCGACTGCGATCATCGAGCTGCCGACGATTCCTAACAGCCTGGATGAAATCCAGTCGCAGATCGCCGAGATCGCCAAGAAACTCAGCAAGGTGCCGTTCGACCAGATCGCCGCCGACCTGCAGAAAACACTGGGCACCTTGAACCGCACCCTGCTCAATGCCGAGCAGCTGACCAAAAGCCTGAACAACGACGTGGCTCCGGAAATCACGGCGGCCATGAAGGATGTGCGCGTGACGCTGGACAACGCCAACCGCACCCTGTCCGACAACGCGCCGCTGCAGCAGGACATCCGTGCGACCCTGCAGGAACTGACGCGCTCGGCGGCGTCGGTGCGGATCCTGACCGACTACCTGGAACGCCATCCGGAAGCACTGATCCGCGGCAAGCAAGAGGAAAACAAATAATGACATCGACCACCCGCATCTGCACCATCGCTATCGTCACTGCGCTGCTGCTGGCCGGCTGCGCTTCCGCTCCGACCCATTTTTACACGCTCGCAACGCCGACAGCGGCTGCGCCGGCCATCCAGAATTCGAAGCTGTATATCGACGTGGCGCCGGTCTCGCTGCCGGAACGCCTGGCGCGGCCGCAGTTGGTGGTGCGCAGCGCCGGCAGCGCTTCCAGCACCCGGGTCGACATCCTGGAACAGGAACGCTGGTCGTCGCCGTTCAACAATGAGTTGCGAGATGCCTTGGCGAGCGGCATCGCCAATCGACTGGGAGCCATCGATGTCAGCCGCAGCGGCCGACCGACGGACCAGCCGGTATATCGGATTGCGGTCGAGTTGCGCGAATTTGACGCCGTGCCCGGCGACAAGGTGCAAGCCACTTACGGCTGGACCATCAGCCGCTCCGACAGCGGCCGCAGCAGCGCTTGCCAACTGAGTGTGGCAGCGGCAGTCAATCCTGGCATTGATGGTTTGGTGCTTGGAGTGCAGCGCACGGTGGCGGATGTGGTCAGCGGCATTGCCGCCAATATCACGGCATTCAAGGCCAATCCCGCGGCGGCCTGCCAAGGCGACAGGCCGCAAGCCTAAATGTCAAAAAAACGTCAGAACCGCTCGTAACCCAGCAGATAACGCCATTCGCCGACCGCCAGGCCGGCCATCGGCAGGCGGCCGATGCGGATACGCTTGCTGGCCACTACCTGCAGCCCAACCTGTTCGCACATATGCACGACCAGTCCGCGCGGCGGCGCCTTGAGCGCAAAGCGCAGGCGCTTTTCATTTTGCCAGCTGACCTTGATCGGCGGCAGCGGCTTGCGGTTGAAGCTCAAGCCATGGTTCAGCAATTTCAGTCCGTCAGGAACGATGTCGCCGGCCACTTCAACGATGTATTCATGCTCGATCTTGGCGGCGTCGTCCACCAGCTTGCGGGTGATCCGCCAGTCCTGGGTAAACACCAGCAAGCCGCTGGCCAATGTCTCCAGCGGTTCGATCAGGTTGAGGTTGGCCAGGTGGCGCTTCAGGAAACGCAGTTCGGCGCGGTCGTCGGCCGCCCGCTTGTCAGGTACGATCAGGTCTGAGGCCAGTTCGCTCAGCGCCGGACCGGCAAACAGGTCGAGGCCGGCCGGCTTGTGGAACAGGATGGTTACCGGGTCCTGCGGTTCCAGCGTGGCGTCCGCCGCCAGTTCCACCTGCTGCTGCGCGCCGATGCGCAGGCCCGGCTCTTCCACTACCTTGCCATCGACCTTGACCCAGCCGCCCTCGATATATTGCTCGGCTTCGCGGCGCGAGCAGGAAACCAGTTCAGCCAGATGTTTTGCAAGGCGGATTGATTCTGTCATGTATGAGGTCCGGAGACATAAAAATGATGGGCTGCCATTGTAACCGCCTGCACCCGGCTTATTTACAATACATTTTTACGATACATTTCAGGCCGCGGCTTGTTGCGCTGTTCGTAAATCGCCTTGGCGTCTTCCCGCGCGCGCTCCAGCGTACGCATGGCGGGATCGTCGTCGTGCAGCGTAAAAAAATCCTCGGCTTGCGCGTTCATCACGTATTTGATCGCCGCCTTCTCTTTCACGTCGAACAACTCCACCAGCAAGGTGGTGACTTCATCCAGGTATTCTTCGTAGGTCATGATTTCACTCCGGTGTTTCTTGCCGTGCTCACCTTCATCCACGGTGTTACAGGAAGAGCCCGGCGAGCGTATTTTGCACCAAATAGCCCGGCAGGACCAAATTATCAGGTTCAATGCGGCTGCGACGGCGGCTTCAATCCGGCGAATTTTCGCCACAAGCGGCCGATCTTCGACTTATTGTGTTTTTTGCCGGAAGCCAGCAGTTTGACGGCCAGGCCGCAGGATTGCGCCAGCTCGGGATGCTGTCCGGCGACCTGCAGCAGCAGCTGGGCAGCCACGCTACGATCATTGGCCGCGCCCAAGCCGTCTTGCAGGTCGCTCAGCGCCGCCACATAAGCATGGCCGCGTTTAGGTGGAAAATACGAGGCAAAAAACTCACTGGCGTAGCGCGCCTTCTTGGCGGCGATCCTTACCATGTGGCGCTTGGCGGCGTCATGCTGCCCGATGCGGCTGCCGCGCTTCAGCAGTTTCTTTTGCAGGCCGGCCAGTTTCTTGACAGCGAATTTTTTCAGGGGTGCAGACAATGCGGTCACCTGCGCCGCATCCAGCTCTTCGCGCCAGCGCCGCCCTTCTATCCAGCTTCCCAGCAATAACAGCAAGCGTGTATAGGCACGCGAGTTGACCGCCGCCGCGACCGCGTGGCGACGCCGGCCGGCTTCGCTGGCAGTCAGCTGCCGCAGGTTTTCCAGCTGCCGCTGATCCGGACAGCGCCTTACTACATCGTCCAGCGTCGCCACCGCCAGCACTTCCCAATCGCGCGCCGGACCCAGCGTAGCGGCCAGCCAGTCAAGCCGTTCCGTTATTTCCGGCGGCGTCGGAATCACTTTCTTGAACAGGCCCAGCGCGGCGCGCAAGCGCCGCAGCCCGACCCGCATCTGATGCAGGTTTTCCGGATCGGCGCCGTGCACCACGCCGTCTTCATTGCCTTGCATCTGCGCCAGGCAGTTGCCGAGCAAGGCCTGGAATCCTTGCTCCAGCGTCAGTCCGGGCGCCAATTCGACCGGCTGCGCCTTGACTACGGCAGGCGCTTGCGGCGCATGCATGGAGTAACCGCGCTCGGCCTTGCTGGCGTTGGCCGCGCGCAGCGGCAGCGTCTGCTGCAAGGCCAAAGCCAGCTCAAACAAGCTCGCCGCAGCGCCGGATTTGAGTTCCAGTTCGATTTCGCTGATGGCAATGCTTTTGTCGCCATGGAGGATTTCGCCTTGGTCCAGGGCCAGCTCGACTTCGTCCCCCGCCTGCGATCTCAGCAGCCAGATCGTGCGTTTGAATTGGGTCGTGAATATCGGCCGCAAGCGGTTGGCAAGGTCCGGCGCCGACAACAACGCGGCCACCGCTGAACCTGGCTCAAGCAGCCCACGCAGCGCTTGCAGGTCAGGCGCCGCGCCGCTGATGTCAGACTCCACTCGGGCCGCTGATGCAAACCGGCCGCCGCCTGGCCGCCGCTCTTGCAAGTCTGGACCCAGCGCGCCCCCACTTTGCGCACCCGTAGCGCAGTGTGGCTTTGCTGCAGGTACAGCTCGGGTGTATCAAAGTAGATGCTAGTCAGCTGCCGCGATTGCGGTTTGCCGGTAGCGTAATGTGATAACAGGGGATGGCGGCGGAAGCTGGCGACATCCCGCGGCTCCAATAGCAGTTTTAATTCGATTTCCATGCTTCAAGCATACTTCCAAACCGCTGTTTTCAGTAAGCTATTGTTTTAATGCCATTGATACGGGACCAGCCGAAACCGCCCGGGCTTCTAGAATTCGCGGCTGCGGGAACGGCAGGCCCGCTTCATCGCCGGAATCATGCTGTAGCCGCTTTGCCGGTAATAACGATAGAAATAGAAGAAGGTTTTCATGTCGGGCACGCAATGATTGGGAGGAATGAGAGTTTCCCACCAAAAACGGAAGGCGCGATGCCGTCGTTGACCAGATGTCGATGAAATAACAATCTTTAACGTTTGTACTCAGTTTGGACTCATATTGTCCTGCTCTAGCCCGATAGTTCGATATGACTGAACCAATCGGCGTACAGCGGCGTAATATCATGTTGTCCAGCTCAAGCGACTGTCATCGATGCCGATTCCGTATTTGAGAAAACTGACTGGCAAGGACCGCAGCCAGCAAGCAAACCGCCACCTGGCGTTTTTCCTGTCTTTTATCGCCGGCGCGATCAATGCCGGCGGCTTCCTGGCGGTCGGGCAATACACTTCCCACATGTCCGGCATCGTTTCGTCGATGGCGGACAATCTTGCGCTAGGTTCGCTGGGACTGATGCTGGCAGGCCTGGCTTGCCTGCTGTCGTTCCTGTTCGGCGCCATGACATCCGCATTGCTGATCAACTGGGGCCGCAGGCAAGACCTGCAGGCGGAGTTCGCGCTGCCTTTGATGCTGGAAGCGGGCCTGCTGCTCGTGTTTGGCCTGCTGGGAGGCAACCTGGAGGGTCATAAATGGCTGTTCGTGCCGATGACCGTGATCCTGTTGTGCGCCATCATGGGCTTGCAGAACGCCATCATCACCAAGATTTCCAAAGCCGAGATCCGCACCACCCACATCACCGGCATGGTCACCGACATCGGCATTGAACTCGGCAAGCTGGTCTACTGGAACCGGCTGGAGCCGGACCGCGGGCGGCCAGACGTGATCGCCGACCGCGGCAAACTGCGGCTGCTGGCGACCCTGGTCATGCTGTTTTTCAGCGGTGGCCTGGCCGGCGCGCTGGGCTTCAAGCATATCGGCTTCATCGCGACTGCGGTGCTTGCCGCCACCCTGATGTGCCTGGCGATCGTGCCTATCGTCGATGACTTCCTGAAATTCCGGCGCAACGCATGAATCGGATGCAAGACCTGCCGGTTAATCGGACTTCGATACCGCACAGCCCTTGCATCCCTCATTGTTCTATGCAGCTTTCAGAGTGGCGACCTCAGCCAGCGCAGAGTCAAGCGCGCCCTGCTTTTGTTCAGGCCCCAGGTTGATGCCCTCGGCACGGACAATGGCAAGGTCGGTAACGCCGATGAAAGTGAAGAAGCTCTTCAGGAACGATTCCTGGTGATCCATGAAAGCCATCGGCGACGCCTCAGAGTAGAACCCGCCGCGCGCCGAAGCGATAATCACCCGCTTGGCGCCGGCCAGGCCTTCGACGCCTGCCGCGCTGTAGTTGAAGGTCTTGCCGGGAGCCGCCAGGCAATCGATCCATGCTTTCAGCTGGCTTGGAATACCAAAGTTGTACATCGGCGCACCCACGACAATAATGTCCGCGGCCAGGAATTCATCCAGGGCGACATTGGTCGTGGCGAACTCGGACTGCGCTGAGGCATCCGGCCGGCGCCGCCCTGCAACGCGGCGGCGATCATGGCGTCGATCTCGCCCGACAGCGCGCCCATTTCATGCAAGCTCGTCAGCTTGGCGAACAGGATGGCTGGCGACTGCTGCGGCACAGGCGCCGCCGCCAGGTCGCGGTAAATGAGCTCCAGGCCAGGAGAAGTTTCTTTCAGGCGAGCTACAACGCCGGCTGACAATTGACGGCTGACGGATTGTGCGCCGGAAATACTGGAATCGATGTGCAAGACTTGCATGGCTAACCTCGTGATGGAATTTTCAAATGTCGGTACTGGAGCGGCATCAGCCACGCACAGATCGACCGTTAGAAACATTTTGTTCGTAGCGCTATGATATGCTGCGTAAAAGATTGCACAAGGAGGCACAATTTTGAGCGATACGAACATTCCTGTTCGCGCTGGGGAGCATCAACACGAGGGATGCCGGGCCGTTGCTGAAACACTTGGCCGCATAGGCGACAAATGGACTGTGATGGTGGTTGGCTCCCTGGCGCAGGGACCGATGCGCTACAACCACATCCTGCGTGCGGTGGAAGGCATATCGCAACGCATGCTGACCTTGACCCTGAAAGGCCTGGAGCAGGACGGCCTGGTTACCCGCACCATGTACCCGACCATACCGCCGCGCGTCGACTATGAACTGACCGAGCTCGGACGCCTGCTGATTGTGCCCTTGCAGTCGCTGTATGACTGGGCAACGCAACACCGGCCGGCGATGCTGGCGGCGCGCGAGGCGTTCGCCGAGAAGGAGCGCGAGGCTGCGTCGCAACGAGCCCGCTTCACCGCGCCAAAATAAATCATGAGATGACTGCTGCCTGTCTCGTCCCTACCAGCCGGCAGCAGTCACGGAATCAACCAAACTTTTTAAGGATTGCCATGTTCGCTTCGCTTACCGCCGAAATTGATGTCGACTACACTCTGCTGGCGCGCCAGGCCGCCAGTCTTCTTGAAGATGAGCGCAACCAGACGGCCAACGCCGCACAGTTTTCCGCATTCATCTACCAGTCGCTGGCCGACCTGAACTGGGCCGGCTTCTATTGGGTCAAGCCAGCCAAAAAGGCGAATGGCGAGGAATTGCTGATCGGACCGTTCCAGGGCAAGGTGGCTTGCGCCAGGATTGCGTTCGGCAAAGGCGTGTGCGGCACCGCAGCCGCGGAACGCCGAGCCATCCTGGTGCCGGACGTGCATGCGTTTGCCGGCCACATCGCCTGCGATGCGGCATCGAACTCGGAAATTGTCATTCCGGTCATTAAAGACGGGCAGCTATACGGCGTACTCGATATCGACAGCCCCACACTGAATCGCTTCCGGCCTGAGGACCTGCAGGGGCTGGAGATGCTGCTTGCATTGTTCGTTGCGGCGACCGATTTCGATTAGGTTCAGACCGTCTTGATGAACAGCGCAACCAGCTTACGCGTCAAGCCGGTGTAGGGTGGATAGAACATCTTGGCCAGCATGATGCGGGTGCGCACCACTGCCCTCTCATGCGAAAACGCCAGGAAACCATAGTGGCCGTGGGCGCTGCCGATGCCGGAATTGTTGACGCCGCCGAACGGCAGGTTGCCGTGCAAAAACTGCACCACGCAATGGTTGATGCAGGCGCCGCCCGAGGTCGTCTGCTGCATCACCTTGGCGATATTCGCCTGTTTGCGGCTCCAGATGTACAGCGCCAAGGGCTTGGGTTCGGCATTGATGCGCGCAATCACCGTATCCACCTGGTCGTAGCCGATCACCGGCAGCAGCGGCCCGAAAATTTCCTCGCTCATGATCTTGGCGTCGTCCGGAATCCCGTCCAGCAGCGTTGGCGCAATATAACGCTGGGCTTCATCGACTGCGCCGCCGGTAATTACTCGCGCGCCACGCGCGGTGGCGTCGTCCAGCAGAGTCTTGACGCGCGCAGTGTGGCGCTGGTTGACGATGCGCGCCAGGCTGGCGCTGCCGGCTTGCTCCGCGCCCTTGCCATAGGCGCTCTCCAGCGCCGCTACGCAGTGCCCGAGGAAAGCTTCCTTGACGCTGGCGTGCACATAGATGTGGTCGGGGCGATGCAGGTCTGGCCGTTGTTGGTGAATTTGGCCCACAGAATATTTTGCGCCGCTGCCTGCAGGTCGGCCGTCTCATCGACGATGGTGGGCGACTTGCCGCCCAGTTCCAGCGTGACGCTGGTCAGGTGTTTGGCTGCCGCCGCCATGACGATCTTGCCGACGGCCGGCGAGCCGGTGAAAAAGATATGGTCGAAAGGCAGCTCCAGCAACGCCTGGGCAACCGGCGCATCGCCCTCGAACAGCGCCACTTCGTCTTCAGCGAATACTTCCCGGATGATCTTGCCTATGACGGCCGAAGCATGCGGCGTCATTTCCGACGGCTTGAGGATCACCGTATTGCCCGCCGCCAGCGCTGACACCAGCGGCCCCAGGCTCAGGTTCACCGGATAATTCCAGGGCGCCACGATCAATACCCGTCCCTTGGGCTCGTACTGGGTATACCCGGAAGTGCCGGCCATCATGCGCGATGGCCAGACTTTCTTCGGTTTCATCCAGCGCCCCAGCTTGCGGATGGCGTCGTTGGCCTCGGCGATCACAGGCAGGATTTCGCTTAACTCCACCTCGACCGCCGGTTTCCCGAAATCGGCAAAGCCGGCGGCAATCACTTCATCCTTGTGCGCCAGCAGCGCGCTCTTCAATTTCCTGATTTTCTGCAGGCGCTCGGCCTTGCCTGACTGACGCAGGCGCAGCGCGGTGCCCCCCTGGGCATCGAATACGCGCCGGATCTCCAGCTGGGTCTGGTCGAATTCGATGCCGGCCGGAGTTGTCATGGTGTTCATTGCTTGCCTTTGACAAAAGCATTTGTATCCGGCAATTAAAGCACATTGCCTATTCCAAAGGACGATCTTTTACTTGAGCGCCGCCTCCACTTTATGGGCGTTTTAGTCGTTAGTTTTTACAAAAAATAATGATATTCAATAAAAATATTTAATTCACCAATAATTGCTTATTAGTCCATTAAATTTCCCAATGCTCTTTTAAAAACATCTTTCATTAGTATTAATTTGTATCTAATTTGATTTGATTATCAAATAACGCACGACAAATACGAATGACAATCAAGGTAACATTTATTGCCTAATAGAAATTTATTTATCATATTTTTCTTCAAAATAGTGCCGATAGGAAAATAAAACAACAAAAAAACCAACGAAAAAGTTAAATATTTCAAGCGCGTTACATCACGCGACAGATTGATACAAAATGAAATAACAGCACCCCAAGCATGGTCATTATCGGGGTGCTGTTCGTCATCCGGACATACGCTGTCCGCGCTGACGGCACTGGAAACCCTTGCTTTACAGATGGCTTATCCGGCCACCTGTAACAAAGCATGAAGCGAAATCGATCATTTCCTTACCAAAGATGGAGACTTTCCCAGATGAAGAAAACAGTTTTGGCATCAACCCTCGCAGCAATCGGCCTCATCCACCTGCCCCTCGCCTTCGGCGCTGACCAACCCGCCGCTCCCGTTCCCGAGAATCTTGAACGCATTACCATAACCGGCTCAAACATTTCACGCGTCAACAAGGAAGGCCCGACCGCAGTGGAAATCATCAAACGCGACGCGATTGAAAAATCCGGCGCCAGCACCGTGGTTGAGCTGCTGAGCAAGATGCCGTCGGTTTCCGTGGAATTGAGCGGCAATGACAATAACTCATTCGCCAAGGGAGCTGCTTCGGTGGCTTTGCGCGGCCTGGGCGCCAAATACACCTTGATATTGTTGAACGGCCGCCGCCTGGCCAATTACGGCTTTGCCAATAACGCAGAAGATACCTTTGTCGACCTCAACAGTTTGCCGCTGGCGGCGATCGAATCGGTCGAAATCCTGCGTGACGGCGCCTCCGCCATTTACGGCTCCGATGCCGTCGCCGGCGTGATCAACTTCAAAACCAAGCGCAACTACCAAGGCATCGAAACCACAGCAAATCTTGGCACGAATGAAAAAGGCGACGGCGGCACGGCCGGCGCCAGCATCACCGCAGGCTGGGGCGACCTGGATAAAGATGGACAAAATCTGCTGCTGACAGTCGACGTACTGCGCCGCAATCCCTTATCCAGCGACAAACACGACGCTACCGCCAATCGCGACTTCAGTCGTTTTGGGGGTGGCGACAGCCGAAGCATAAACCGCTACCTGGGCAGCCTGAACGACCTTACCACTGCCGAACCGGGCATCCCGATACCCGGCTGCCGCGGCACCGTTGGCATCAGCGCAGGCACAGGTGATACACGCTGTTTCACTAATCCCGTGGTGCGTTTGTCGCCAAAAGTGCTGCGCGGCGGTATTTCAGCGATTTTTACCAAACGGCTCAACGGCCGCGACGAATTATTTGGCGAAGCCTCATATAGCCACAGCGAAAGCACCACTGAACGAGGCCTCCCGCAATTTGACAGCGCATTCATTGGCAAGACCGCTGGCTCGACCAATCCGGGCCTTGCCAACTTGCCTGGCCCCAGCGCAGACGGTTCACTGCAAGGCTTTACACCCGGCGACCAGTTGCGCCTGTACCGCGGCATTTACGAAGCTGCCCCACAACAAAGTAAAGTGACCAGCGACAGTGTGCGCCTGGTAGGTGGTTGGCGTGGCGAAATCGGCCGCTGGGACAGCGAGGCAGCCATCAGCCTCAATCAGAACCGCCTCAAAGAAACCGGCTCGAATGCCGTCTTGAAAGATGTATCGTCGGCATCGCTGCAAAGCGGCTTGCTCGGCAATGGCGGCTATGATCCCTTTGCTTATTGGAATCCAGCCAGCGTGGTCAATCCACTGCTGACCACTACCGAGCGGGTGGCAACATCGCGGCTAGGAACCATTGACTGGAAAATGTCGGCGCCAGACTTGTTTTCGTTCAATGGCGCACCGGTCGGGTTTGCCTGGGGCGCGCAAGCCGGGCATGAATCCATCGACGACCAACCGGATCCGCTGGCTGTCGCGGGACAGATCACCAATCTGGGCGCCAACAGCAGCAAAGCCAGCCGCTCTGTCTATTCGCTGTATGGCGAGTTCAATGTCCCGCTGATGAAACAGGTCGAAATGCAACTGGCGTTGCGCGGCGATCACTATAGCGACTTCGGCAATTCAATCAATCCCAAAATTGCATTAGCGTGGAGACCGTCAGATCAGATCTTGCTGCGCGGTTCGGCCACTACCTCGTTCAAGGCGCCGACATTGCCAGAGATTGCATCAACCACGACCGCCTATACCACGGTAGCCGACCGTGCCCGTTGCGGTCCGCTCGGGTATGTCGGGGCCAATTGCAGCTATAGTCCCAGAGTTTACCTACAAGGCAATCCGGATCTGAAGGCTGAAAAAGCCAACAACTATTCGTTTGGCGTTGTATGGCAGCCAATCAGGGACCTGTCGGCATCGCTGGACTGGTATGGAATCAAACAGCGCAACACGATCCAGTCGCTCGATCCGCAATACATCCTGGACAACGAGGACATCATTCCCGGTTATGCAGCGTTGATTGGCCGCGATCCGCGCAATGCGGCGCTGGAAGCGCGTAATCCGGGACTCAACAAGGGGCGGATCAGCAGCATCACTTCTCCCTATATTAACGTGGGCAGAACAGATCTTCAGGGTCTTGACCTGGATGTGAAATATGATATCGCTCTCGGCAGCTGGGGCAAGCTCAAATTCCGTGAGGTCAACAACTATACGCTGAGCTTCAAGCAAAGCACCACGCCGGGAGCCGGTCCGGTGAGCAGGCTGGATTCGCTCAATCATCCAAGGTGGAGCAATTCCTTCCGCACGGCATACGAATATGCCGGCAACGAATTGGCATTCACCGCCAGAACTTACGCCAGCACCCGCAATATCGACGACCCGACCCACTCCCAGGATCCTGCCATCACGAATGCGCGCGTGCCGTCATACACTGTGTGGGATATGAACTTCAACACCAAGCTGATGAGAAATCTGACATTAAACTTCGGCGTCAACAACCTGTTTGACAAGGCCCCGGTATATGCAAATACGGCCTACAAGGATGACTTCGTGCAAAACCAGAACGACCTGGTAGGACGCTACATCTACGCCAACATGCGCTACCAGTTCCAATAAGCAGCGTTAACAAAAACGGGCTTCACGCAATGTGAAGCCCGCCTCAATACTTCAGCCGACAATCCGCATCTACGGCAAACGGATTTCACTCACTTCATGCACATCCGGCAGCGCTTTCAGCTTGACCAGGATGACATCGAATTCGCTAGGCAGCACACGCAGCAACGCCACGGTGACTTCTTCGATATCGGCGTCGTTGGCGTTCTGCTCGACGATGAACTGCTCGATCTGCGCCGTGCCCTTGTCGAGCAGCTGGCCGAACATCTGGAAAGTCATGGCGCCGCGCCGCACCACCAGCCGCACCTCGCGCCGCTGGCGTGCCACGAAGAAGCGTTTTTCCAGAGGCTTGAGGCCGGCCAGGATGATCAGGATGATCAGCGTCGCCGCCGCCGCTGCGATGTAAAGACCGCCGCCTACCGCCAGCCCCACTGCCGCCACTGACCACAGGCTGGCGGCAGTCGTCAGGCCACGGATCACCTCGCCGCGCAGCAGGATCGAGCCGGCGCCGAGGAAACCGATGCCGGACACCACTTGGGCCGCCATCCGCGACGGATCCAGCGCAATCCCCGGCTTGCCCACCACCTCCTGGAAACCGTAGGCCGAGACGATCATCACCAGCGCAGAGCCGACGCACACCAACATGTGCGTGCGCAGGCCGGCGGCCCAGGATAAACGTTCGCGGTCGAAGCCGATGACACTGCCCAGGGCCGCGGCTATCAGCAGCCGGATAATCATTTCAACCTGATCCAATTATTCTTCCTCCTGTAAATAGTGTTGGCGGCGGCCTATGCCAGATCCAGGGTATTGGTCAGGTCGCCCAGCGGCGCCAGGCGGTTATCCCGGAACGCCTGGTCGCGCGCCACCAGAGCATCGAGTTTGCGCAAGCCGTGCAGGCGGGTAATGAAACGCATGATCGAGGTGGTGTCGTACACAGTGTGGTCGACAAACCCTTTTTTTGCATATGGCGAAATGACGGTGGCCGGAATCCGCGAACCCGGTCCCCAGCGGTCGCCCTTGGGCGGCGCCACATGGTCCCACCAGCCGCCATTCTCATCGTGGGTGACGATCACCACCATGTGCTGCCATTGCGGCCCGCGCTGCAAGTGGGCGATGACGTTGGCAATATGGCGGTCGCCCGACTCGACATCGGCATAACCCGCATGCAGGTTCAGGTTGCCCTGCGGTTTATAAAAACTCACTGCCGGCAAACGCCCTGCGTCGATCTCTGCCAGGAATTTGTTGGTGGCCGGATCGTCGCCCAGTCCGGCGTCTTTCAGGTGGGCCTCGCGCAACGCCGTGCCGGGAGCAAAGCTCTTGAAGTAGTTGAACGGCTGGTGATGGTACTGGAAATTCGGCACGGCATCGTCGTTCGCCTTGCCTTCCAGCGCGGCCTGCCAGGCGCCGGCATACCAGGCCCAGCTGATATCCTTTTCCGACAGGCGGTCGCCTATGGTTGCATAGGTTTGCGGCGGCAGCACCATCGGATCGTCGACGTTGGCGTAAGC
Source organism: Collimonas fungivorans (assembly GCF_001584145.1). Classification (NCBI taxonomy): domain Bacteria; kingdom Pseudomonadati; phylum Pseudomonadota; class Betaproteobacteria; order Burkholderiales; family Oxalobacteraceae; genus Collimonas; species Collimonas fungivorans. Next base: position 3,069,916 of record NZ_CP013232.1, read on the forward strand.
CGCATCGCCGCCCATGGCCGGTTTCACAAAACTCGGCTGGTATGGCGGCGCCATGGTGTTGACGGCGTAGCCGTCCGGCGTGATGGCGCGGTCGCGCAGGAATTTCGGCGGGCCATCGATGGCCGAGGCCGGATTCTTGTCATCCAGTTTCAGGCGCGTGCCTTTGGGATCGTCACCCTCCACGGTCGCCACGTTGTGGCGCGCCGGGCTGTTGTGGACGTCGGGATAAAAAGGCGTCTGCCCGGAAACCAGGAAGATGTGGTTGAGATAGGAACCGCCGAAGGCTGACATGAAAAAATTGTCGCACAGGGTATATTGCTCGGCCAGCTTCCACAGCCGCAGCTTGCTGGCGGTTTCACCGTAGTGGCCCATGGTCAGGCCGCCGGAATCGGCCCAGGCGACGAACTGGTCGTTCTTGCCGCCGTTGATCTGCATCTGGTTCTGGTAAAACTTGTGCCACAGATCGCGCGTGATCACGCCCTGCGGCAGAGGTTTGCCATGGCGGTCGCTCAGTTTGAACGGTGCGTTCGGCAGGCCACTGATCTGGTCTTCGGCAATCATGTAGCGCTGGCCGCCGACTTCCTGCGCCTGCGGCACCAGGCCGCCCCAGATCTTGGGCAGCTGCGCCAGCGGCGTCTTGCCGTCGCGGTCCAGCTGGGTGTAGCGCGCTTGCATAGTTTGAGATAGCGGCCTCTGCACGCCGGGGAAATTGCCGTACAGGTTATTGAAACTGCGGTTCTCGGCGTAGATCACCACTACATGCTTGATGGCCGATTGCAGCTTCTGGTCCAGCAGTTTTTCCTGGGTTGCAGCGGCGATCTGCTGGTTGCCGTCGCTGGCGCAGTCAGACAGCGCCAGGCTGGCGCCAGCCGCAACCACGGTGCCGAGGAAACGGCGCCGCGTGAAACCGGCGCCCTCGTCTTCTTCTATCAATTCCGGTTTTTCGTTCATGCGCAGTTTCAGTTTCTTGATGTTGGTTTGCAGCCTGCCATGTTAGCAGCAGACGTTCATCTTTTGCTCATGAAACCGTCAATCCGGCCGCGGTGTCCTCAGCGTGACGAACTCTTCGGCAGAAGTAGGATGGATGCCGATGGTGTCGTCGAACACGCGTTTGGTCGCGCCCGCGCGCAAGGCCACGGCAATGCCCTGGATGATTTCGCCGGCGTCCGGCCCCACCATGTGGCAGCCGAGCACCTTGTCGCTATCGGCGTCGACGATCAGCTTCATCATGGTTTTTTCATGATAGTCGCCAAGGCTCAGCTTCATCGGCCGGAATTTTGTCTCGAAGATCTTCAGCTTGTGGCCGGCGGCCTGCGCCTGTTCTTCCGTGAGCCCCACCGTGCCGATATTCGGCAAACTGAATACCGCGGTCGGGATCAGGTGATAGTCGACCGGACGGTATTCCTCGGGGCGGAACAAGCGCCGCGCGACCGCCATGCCTTCCGCCAGCGCCACCGGCGTCAGCTGCACCTTGCCGATAACGTCGCCCAAGGCCAGGATGCTGGGTTCCGAGCTGCGGTATTCCTGGTCGACCTTGACAAAACCCTTGGCGTCCAGCGCCACGTCGACATTCTCCAGGCCCAGGTTGTCCAGCATCGGCCGCCGGCCGGTAGCGTAGAACACGCAGTCGGTATCGAGCACGCGGCCGTCTTTCAAGGTGGCCTGCAAACTGCCGTCGGCACGTTTCGCGATGCTGGCGATATCGGCCTTGAACTGCAGGTCGACGCCCTTCTTCTTGAATTCGTCGTTCAGGTGCTGGCGCACGCCATGGTCGAATCCGCGCAGGAACAGGTCGCCGCGGTACAGCAGGCTGGTCTGCGCGCCCAGGCCATGGAAGATGGAAGCGAATTCGACGGCGATGTAGCCGCCGCCGACCACCAGCACGCGGCGCGGCAATTCCTTGAGGAAGAACGCTTCGTTGGAGGTGGTGGCGAATTCCTTGCCCGGGATATCCGGCACTTGCGGCCAGCTGCCGGTGGCGACCAGGATGTTGGCGGCGCTGATGTGCTGGCCGTTGATCTCCACCGTGTGTTTGTCCAGCAGCCTGGCATGGCCCTCATGCAAGGCGACGCCGCTGTTGAGCAGCAGACCGCGATAGACTTCGTTGAGCCGGTGGATCTCGCGGTTCTTGTTGGCGATCAGCGTGTTCCAGTCGAACTGCGGCTTGCCGGCAGTCCAGCCAAAACTGGAGGCTTGTTCGAAGTCCTCGCTGAAATGGGCGCCATAGACCAGGAATTTTTTCGGCACGCAGCCGACGTTGACGCAGGTGCCGCCCAGGTAACGACTTTCCGCCACCGCTACGCGAGCGCCGAAACCGGCGGCAAAGCGCGCCGCGCGCACACCGCCGGAACCGGCGCCGATGACAAACAGGTCGACATCAAAAGACATTGGCATTCTCCGCGGCCTCGATCAGGCCAAGACACTCGCCGGTAGCGGCGAGCAATGCCAAATATTACGCTATCGACTAGAGCGCCGCTTGCTCGTAAGTGAAACTGGATGGTTTCAGGGCGGTGATCACGATGTGCTTGGCGCCGTGCATTTCAACGTCCTTGTTTTCGTTCAGGAAAATATCGCCTTTGAAATTTTCGGCGGTAATCCACAGCAAGCCGCTCAGACACTTGATCCGTTCGCCTTGTTTCAAGGCTTTCTGGATCGAGATGGTCTGGTCCTCTGCCAGGTAGACAATGTCATGCGTATGCGCACGTGTCAGCAGATGGCTGATGTTTTCTGATTTCATGGTTTTGCCTCGGTATGTTGGCGTCCATTGTTGACAATAAGCGCGTCAAACATTGACTGCCGGAATGATTATTTATTATTATTTATTCCCGTAGACATAACAATCCAGGAAATCAGAACAACACTTGTGCCATCCAAGCACAAATAAATCAGTCCAGCAAACTCTCGTCCCAGGCGTGCACGGTCTGCTGCTGCTCGCCCAGGCCGTCAATGCCGAGCCGCACCACGTCGCCGTGCTTGAGGTACAGCGGCGGCTTTTGCCCCATGCCGACGCCAGGCGGCGTACCGGTCGAAATGATGTCGCCCGGGTACAGGGTGGCGAACTGGCTGATGTAGTGGATCAGGAAAGCGACATTGAAGATCATGGTCCTGGTGCTGCCGTTCTGGAAACGTTTGCCGTTGACCTCCAGCCACATCGACAGGTTTTGCGGATCCGCCACTTCATCGGCGGTGACCAGCCACGGCCCGACCGGTCCGAAAGTATCGCAGCCCTTGCCCTTGTCCCAGGTGCCGCTGCGTTCGATCTGGTATTCGCGTTCGGAGACATCGTTGATCACGCAATAACCGGCGACATGCGACAGCGCCTGGTCCAGCGCGACATAACGCGCCTTGCTGCCGATCACCACGCCCAGCTCGACTTCCCAGTCGGTCTTGACTGAATTTTTCGGCATCACGATAGCATCGTTGGGGCCGCCGAAACAGCTGGTCCACTTATTGAACAGCACCGGCTCCGGCGGCACCGGCAAGCCCGATTCGGCGGCATGGTCGCTGTAGTTCAGGCCCACGCACATGAATTTCCCGAGGCCGGTAAACGGCGTGCCGATGCGGCCGGGAGCGGCGATTTCCGGCAGGCTGGCGGGATCGACCGCACGCAGCTTCGCCAGCCCGGCGGGCGTCAGCTGTTGCGCGGTGATATCGCTGACCACGCCCGACAAATCGCGCAGCTTGCCGCCGCCATCCAGCATGGCCGGTTTTTCCTGGCCTTTGGGACCCACTCGTAACAGCTTCATCTGTTGCTTCCTTTTTTTAAAAACGCCCTGCCTCGAAATACCCATGCGAGCCGGCAAGTTTTAGCTCAAAATACGCAAGCTGGCCCAGACGGGCTTCCTGACAATCCTCTGGAATCGTGTATGCCGAATCTTAATTTATTGCTGGGTTTTGCGCTGGTGGCTTTCGGCATGGTGCTGACGCCTGGACCGAACATGATCTACCTGATCTCGCGCTCGATCTGCCAAGGCCCCAAGGCCGGCTTCGTGTCGCTGGCGGGTGTCGCCACCGGTTTTGTGTTTTACATGCTGTGCGCCGCGTTCGGCATCACCGCCCTGCTGTTTGCCGTGCCGCTGGCCTACGACCTGCTGCGTTTCGGCGGCGCCGCCTACCTGCTGTACCTGGCCTGGCAAGCGGTAAAACCCGGCGGCCGCTCGCCGTTCGCAGTGCGTGACCTGCCCGCCGACAGCAACCGCAAACTGTTCCTGATGGGCCTGTTCACCAACCTGCTCAACCCCAAGGTCGCCTTGCTCTACCTGGCCCTGCTGCCGCAATTCATCGACCCCAACGGCGCCAGCATCCTGGTGCAGTCGCTGGTGCTGGGCGTGATCCAGATCGTGGTCAGCATCACCGTCAACTCGATGGTCACGCTGGCCGCCGGTTCGATCGCCGGCGTGCTGGGCAGCCGGCCCAGCTGGCTGCTGATCCAGCGCTGGCTGATGGGCACGGTGCTGGCCGGCCTGGCGGTGCGGATTGCGCTGCAGGCAAAAAAATAAGCGGGCGGCCCTGCTTATTGACCGATATATTGGCTAATATGCAAGCTGCCCATGAAATTCGGAGCTGTCTGAATGCAGTATTTGCCGCTTGCCCTGGTTTCCACTCTCGTTCTGCTGCTGCATGCCGCCGGCGTCGTCGCCGCGATCCACGCCCTGATGCACACCCGCACGCCGCAAGGCGCGGTGGCCTGGGTGTTCGGGCTGGTGCTGCTGCCCTATTTCACGCTGCTGCCTTACCTGTTCCTCGGCAGTAAACGCTTCACAGGCTACGCCGAACTGCATCATTCACGGCTGGCGCGCCTGCGCCAGCTGGACGATCCGGCCCAGCTGGCGTTAGCTGCGCAATACCCGCCGCATGCCGGCGCCCAGCGCTACCAGGCCATCAGCAAAATGCTCGGCGTGCCGTTCCTGAGCGGCCACCGCCTGCGTTTGCTGGTTGACGGCAAGGCCAGTTTCGATGCGATCTTCGAAGCCATCGCCAGCGCCGAGCACTATGTGCTGGTGCAATTTTTCATCATCCACGACGACGAACTGGGCCGCCGGCTGCAAGCGGCGCTGCTGGAACGCGCCGCCGCCGGCGTTCGCGTCCACGTGCTGTACGACGGCGTCGGCAGCCACGACCTGCCGGCAAGCTACGATGCCATCCTGCGCGCCGGCGGCGTCCAGATCCACCGCTTCGCCACACGGCGCTGGCGCAACCGCTTCCAGCTCAACTTCCGCAACCATCGCAAAGTAGTAGTGGTGGACGGCTGGCGCGGTTTTGTCGGCGGCCTCAACGTCGGCGACGAATACCTCGGCCTCAAGCCGCCGCTGGCGCCGTGGCGCGATACCCACATGGAACTGCAGGGCCCGGCAGTGGCCGACCTGCAGCTGGCCTTCGATGAAAATTGGCACTGGATCACCGGCGAACCGCTGGCTTTGCTGCCGCCGCGCGCCGGCGACGGCCAGGCCACCAGCCTGATCGCCGCCACCGGACCGGCCGACGCGCAAGAAACCTGTTCGCTGTTCTTCGTCCAGGCGATACATGCCGCCCGCCACCGGCTGTGGCTCGCCACGCCCTACCTGGTGCCAGACTCGGCCGTCAACGCCGCGCTGCAGCTGGCGGTGTTCCGCGGCGTCGACGTGCGCATCCTGATCCCGGCCATCGCGGATCACCGCACCGTGTTCCTGGCATCGAGCTTGAATGCACACGAGGCGGTGCGCGCCGGCATCCGCGTGTTCCGCTATCAGCCTGGGTTCACTCATCAGAAGGTGTTGCTGATCGATGACGACACGGCGGCGGTCGGCAGCATGAACCTGGATAACCGCTCGCTGCGGTTGAATTTCGAGATCTCTGCCTTGAATATCGATACGGTGTTTGCCGGCGAGGTCGAGCAGATGCTGAAGACGGATTTTGAGCAGGCGATTGAAATCGATGCAGGCGAATATGCGCGGTTGCATTACCTGTATCGAGTGCTGATCCATGTTGCTCGCTTGTTCAGCCCCGTGTTGTAAAGTAGTCGAGACCCGGGGATAACACTGCTTTTTTTCGCCCCTCATCATTCCGTAACAAATATCTCTGTCGAGAATCGACTGTGAGGTTTCAAATGGGAATCACAACTCTTTCAAGCCGCCAGTTCAGTCAAAATCTCGATAAAGCCAAAAAAGCTGCGGCAGCTGGTCCGGTACTTATCATTGATCGCGGGCAACCGACGCACGTGCTATTGACCATTGATGAATACAAAAGAATCAGCGGCGGCAAAGCGAAGATCGCGGATTTGTTGGCTATGCCAGGAATCGAAGATATTGCACTTCAAACCCCACGGCTGGTTGACTTGGCACAGACCACTGATTTGTCCTGACGCACTTCCAGATAGAAATCCCAGACCTCTATGTTCACGAAGCGATCTCAGAACCCACTAGATAAATTTATATTAAAGACAATATTTATCTGGATAAAAATTCATTAAATTAGCTGTATTTATATACAGTAGTGATATGCTATCGCCGTATTAAGCATTCAAACACATTGACTTCATGCCTTCGCCCATTCGTCGTATCGCACACCTGGATATGGACGCTTTCTACGCGTCGGTAGAGCTGCTGCGCTACCCGGAGCTGCGCGGCCAAGCAGTGGTGATCGGCGGCGGCTCCAGGCACAAGCCCGAGCCTGGGGAAGACGGCAAGCTCCAGTATCACAAGCTGCGCGATTATGTCGGCCGCGGCGTCGTCACCACCTCCACTTACGAAGCGCGCGCCTTCGGCGTGTTTTCCGCGATGGGCATGATGAAGGCCGCCAAGCTGGCGCCGGATGCGATCCTGCTGCCAACCGATTTCGAGTCTTACCGCCATTATTCGCGGCTGTTCAAGGCTGCAGTGGCCGAGATCGCGCCGCTGATAGAAGACCGTGGCATCGACGAAATCGTATGGCGAGAATATAGCCTTTAAGTAATAAAACTCCCGCGTTCTCTTAGAGTAATTACGTACTTTGGCGGAAAATGACAATGCCTTTATGTATTTTTTTATTTGCTGTTTTTGTGCTTTCATATGTTATAGGGGGATGTATTTAATTAGACCCTGCCAATGTCGGAGTGGGGAGGTACCAAATAGCGCTTTAAAATTGCACAAATCCGGGTTAATAAATAGAGCCGTTGAGGCTCTGGATACTTCTCTTTTCCATTCACGTTTCAGTGCTAGGTAGAATTCGGGTGACGGGCGTCGCGCAGCGTAGCCCGCTTCCTCAAGACGTTGTTTTTGTTGTTACTGGTTGATATCTCCCATTACAGTGGTATGACTACGGCCTAGCTGCGCAGCTGGATCGCCTGGTCAAGTATGAGCGGTGATGCGATTCGTCCGTCCCAGCCCGCTGCGAATGTGCCGGGCTTCGCAACTAGTGTTTCAGGGTAAATGGAAATGATTAAAACACTTGAGAAAATGCGACAGGAGTTGCGAGAGCGCGAAGATCAGGAGAGAGACTTTGTCTGCTCCAATTGCATTGAAGATCCCTTTTTACAGCCTTATGCGAGCCATTTGCAATCCCCTCGCATGTGTGTGGGATGCGGGGAGACGGTAAGGCAAGCAATTACGACGAAAAGGCTGGCAGAACTTGTCAGGCCAGTACTCCCGCGTCACTTTGAGATCGATCAAGGCCACTTCCCAGGTTATGAGTTCACCCTGGCTGTAATAGTAGGCAAAGCACGCATTTGCAGCAAGCACATGGTGCAGGAATCAGTGGCGAAGTGGCTTGAAGTTCTTGATGATGAGGAAGATGAATCTGAATCGGAGAAGGACCACTTCTATGCGACGGGCCAAGACTATCAATGGGTAAAAAGCCCGTTTGAAGATGAGGAACATGAGCGATGGTATGTGGTTGGCGATTGGCACCACGCCGCAACGCAGCTTACTCACGGTCGCAGGTTTTTTAACGAGAGGGTTCGTGAGCTCTTTGAGGGCATATTACACGAGGCTCTTGCGGCAAAGGGCATCGATGGCGATGGCCTTCGCCCGATTGTCAAGGATGTGCCGATCGGCTTTGAATTTTTCCGTGCGCGAGTGGCCAACAATCTCGACGAAGAGCAGGCGTTTTCGACAGATCCTACCGGCCAATTAGGGGCACCACCAAAGGAGCGTGCAACGAACGGCAGGATGAATCCCGCTGGAATACCGTTTCTATATATGGCCGACGACCAATGCACTTGCGTTGCGGAAGTGCGGCCATCCATAGGAGACACGGTGGTAGTTGGACGGTTCAAAGCTACCAAGCCATTGCGGATATTTGATCTGACTGCTCTTTCTGGTCGTTTGTCCCATCAGCCGCTAAGCTTTTTTGATCCGTCCTACGAAATTAGAAACCAGCGACGGACTTTGCTGAGATACCTGCACGGCGAAATAAGTCGGCCAGCCAAAACACATGATACTGATTACCTGATGACACAAGCGTTCGCCGAGTACATTCGTTTTGATTGCAGAGAGACGTTCGATGGCTTGGCATTTCGGTCTGGGCAGCGCGCTGATGGAATCAATTATGTGCTGTTCGATACCGCGACTGAGGAAGAGCGGACTTGGGTAAAGTGGAAACCACAGTTTGACGTGAAAATCTCTCCAGCCGACGTTGTCGTCGTTGAGGTGAGCGCCGTGGAATACTCCACGGTCCAGAAAAAGACTTTTGCCCGTCGTGATGACGCTGAATAGCCAGCATACTGCACGGCGAGGGATAAATTGATGCTTATCCATATTGACCTCGGTGCTGGACTAAGTGCGCAACTCCAACTGGATTTATTGATCACAACGAATTGGAACGGGTGACTAAATCAGACTGGCGTATGCAGGGGACTCCCAAAACATGGACGTAACCGTCAAGTTACTTTGATCATTGAATCAACGCCTATATCATAGGCCCGACTTGCGAAAGCACGATGGTGTTCTTTTTCTTGTGCAAGCCCAAGTTCAAATGCCTCGATAAAACGTAATCGATCTAATGTGCCATCATTCAGAGATTGGGCGACCATCATTCCTGTACCACAATAACCTTCCAACGTCCCGATCATCGACTCGCCAGGGCACTCTTTTTCAAAAGCGTCCTTTAGTTTTCCCATTTTGGCCGCACGAGCAATGCTCGCATATGCAGATTTCAAAAAACCCATATCATCCCTCCGATCACGACGTGCTTGTTGTTAAAGGTCAGAATCAGCGTCTATGATTAGTTTTTCTTAAAAACTTCAGCTTGGCGCGGCAAAATATACACGTTTTTCAACATGGTCTGGACGATAACGAAACACTGCTTGCCACCGGCTTGGACACCGAAGCCAATTTACTTCGAATAAACAAAGTGGTCGACAGAAAGGACCTCTTTACAAAAGACTACGTACTAATCTGCCAGCAACCATAAATAAAATATGATTCAATAACCTTCGCGGAGCAAAAATGGGACTGACGAAGACGGCAATTATGGAATCCGAAGCCCAAGGATGGGACGCACCTGATACCTGGGTGTGCACGGAATGCGTTGGAGATGCCTTTCTCAAAAAACTGATCACGGCGAACCAAAGAGAATGCGAATGTAGTTATTGCAACACATCGATTGCTGCACCCACTGAATGTATCATGCAGGCAATTGCAGATACTGTTTTCTATTGGTATGCAGCCCCGCAGGACACTGGTGTGCCGTATGAAGATGGAGAATGGGCCATTCAAACATCGGATACTTTCGAAGTTCTATCGGGACTGGACTTCAGTTGCCAGGCTCAGTTCTTGGACGATGTCATATCTGGATTCCACAATTCCTGCTGGGTAGAAAAGTCTGAAGGCTTTTGGGGTATAACGCGGGAAAATCAGCTTCTATCCCGCGCGTGGAAGTCGTTTGTAGAAGTAGTAAAGCATCGAACCCGTTTTCACTTCCTCACACAGAAAGATGGGGAGGCTTACGATAGGAACTACCTTACCCCCGATGAAGTATTGAGTTCCATCGCTGAATATCTTCGAAGATTTGGGATGCTTAGGGAGGTCCAGGTGGGCACCTCTATTTTCAGATGTCGAGTTAGGGGTAGCCATGACGAGTGGAAGCTAGACGAAGTCCAACTAGGAGCCCCGCCTTCGGAACGCGCCAGTTCAGGTAGGATGAACCCCGCCGGCATTGCATATTTTTATGGTGCGTTTGAACGTGGAACGGCTATAGCTGAAGTCGTGGCCCACCCTCCTACAGAGGTTGCAATGGGGGCATTCGAGATAACTGCCCCATTGATAGTGGCGGATTTAACGAAACGTCCACCAATTCCTTCCATATTTGACGGTACTCAGCGCGATGAGCGTGAGGCCATTCTTTTTCTGTGGGAATTTACCCGTCAGATTTCAAGGCCCATTCAAAAGAACGGAATGGAACACATAGAATATGTTCCATCTCAAGTGGTCTGCGAATACTTGGCGCAGGTCTTCGAGATCGACGATCGGGGACGGCGCCTCGACGGGCTTATCTATCCGAGCTCCATAAAGCCAGGATACAACAACATTGTATTGTTCCCTTCGGAACGGTCGTGGAAGAATATTTTTGATAAGCTAGCATTCGTCGACTCTCGCCTTTTTATTCTTGACGATTGGAACAAGCTGATAAGTGCACTTTGAATGTCGAAACAAGCCGGAACTAGAGCAAATCAAAAATGCCCCAGCGAGGTATTTTTTGTTCGCGAGACGATCGCGATTCGTCAAAGAATATCCCCACGCAACGGGGATAACTGCTCCTCATCCAATTTGGCAAAATCTTCAGGCGATACGCCGTCAGACTGCTGCCGATCTTGTCGCTATCCAGGCCGGCTTTGACTTCGTGCCGATTTAACGGACGAGATCACTTGCAGAAGATTCGGATGTCTGCTGAAAAATTGCCAGGCCGACACCAATTTCCGGCGTATAGTTGCTGTTCTGGCAAACTAGAATGGTTTCGTTTATATGTTACAACTCTATTCAGGTAGTGGATCGGGTGAAATTGATCTTCAGGGGCCAGCATTACCAGATAATCAATGGCAACGCTTAAGGTCATCAATAGTCAAGCTACTCCGACATAAAGGCAGTTTTGAATCCGCCGACAAGTTGGAGTCCGTGCCCTTCACAGTGGAAGCCGCGACGAATTCCTTTGGGGACGATTTTTGCGTTTTGCTCGCCACAGTCGGTTTCGAAGACTATGCGCAACTTGGTGAACAGATTGGTGACCGCAATTCAGAACATACCTATCGGCTGATCGCGAACGCCACCACTGACCTGCTGCCCAGCGGCTATATCCGGTTCATCGCTGTCCGGTTGAATACTGACGATATGCCGAATGCCGTCGAATCACCCGACCTGAGTATTTTGTCGAGCACGGTGGAACGTGCGCTTGAGGATGCTGACAAGTTGATCGCTTCCGGCCAAGGTGCAACAAGCGCGTTGGATCGGGTACATACGGCATTGCATGGATATTTGAATGTCCTTTGCCGTGAGGCCGGCATTGCAGTTGATCCCGGCGAAAAAATGACGTCAGTCTTCAAGAAATTCCGAGAACAGCACCCCAAGCTCTTGTACGACGGACCTCGATCAAATGAGGTTGGGATGGTCTTCAAAGGCGCTGCCACGATCATCGAAGCCGTTAACACACTAAGAAACAATGCCAGCGTTGCACACCCTAATGAGGAAGTCATGCCTCAAGCCGAAGCGATGTTTCTCATCAATTTGATCCGATCCCTGCTGCATTTCATCGAAATGAAAGTGCGTGAATAACTATGGCTAATCTGCCCTGCCTTGCTTCGGCCGAACTTGAGGCAGCTTGCAAAGTGCTTGGTGATACTACAAATGGGCTGTCTGGAAACGAGATCGGGCATCTACTGCTGGAAATTGGTGTGGCCGACACCGCCCCCTCCATGACGAAGTGGAAGCGTCTTTACAATGCACTGGTAGAGAAGCAAAACCAAGTCAAAGCTGGAAACTTTGTGATTCAGTTCATCAACAAGGCCATGACCCCAGTTAGGTATGTATCGGCACCGGAACTGTTTCGCTGGCGGCGGGACGGTCTTAATGTTGCTCTTGCCTTTGCAGGCTATAGGGTGCGCGAGGATGGACTAGTCGCGCATGCTACGCGAGAATCAACTATAGATGGTGCCCGTGCTCGCGCTGGCCGTTTGCGTTCATTACTTGAAAGCCGCGGCATCCACGCCGAGGTATTTAAGTATTGTAAGGCAGAGCTACTTGAAGAAAACTACTTTCATGCAGTACTTGAAGCTGTGAAGGGTGTCGCGGAGCGATTGCGACTCATGTCAGGGCTTGGCTCTGATGGTGCTGAACTCGTGAACGCTGTGTTTTCGGTTAAGTCGCCAATCTTAGCCATTAATTCACTCAAGACTGACACCGAGCTGAGCGAGCAGAAAGGAATCGCTAACATGCTGGTTGGCATTTTCGGTGCGATTCGGAACCCCGTCGCACATGCGCCGAAGACTACCTGGGCAATGCCGGAACAGGATGCAATCGATGTGTTTGGAATCCTGTCTTATGTTCATCGTAAACTAGACGGGGCTACAAAGATATGAAGCGACGAACACTGCTACCGCTATCTGACTACCAACGAATTTATCAGGTCATCTATAGCGTTCTTGAGGCATCGGGGATTGCCGTCACGCACCGTGCCTGCATTTTCTTTGCTTTGGTTGGAGCGAACATTCTACGAACGCACCACGCCCTTTCAGCGACGATCAGTGCTGGCTGTATGGCGCTCATGGTTGACGAGCAGCAAGCGAACGTCGTTGTGTATGGCCGTGACGAAAACGGCATATTTGTGAACAATGAAACGGCGTTTCATGCATGGGTTGAATGCGATGGCTGGCTGATCGATTTCATGGCCCCTATCATGGGTGTCGCATTGCGCCAAGACGGCATTGATTGGCCAGTTCCTCGTCGGATGTTGCAAAAGCATTTGGATGATCGAAAAAACAGTCTCGGCGAGATTCAGCAGGTTGGCGAGTTCTTTGTCAACCACGATCACGCCCTTACTGAGTCGCTCATCGATGGCCAGGGCGTTCAGTTTCTTGATCTTATGAATGCTTGCGTGACTTGGTATCGCAGGCCGCCGAAGCCACTCAGGGAAATTGCATTGGCAGACAGCCATGGCCCGACGAAGAAACTAACGCTGCGTGCACCCTCGATAGACGGCGTTTGGTAATCGCGTCGACTCTTGTCCGTGGGATCAACAATGGCATCGACCCAACATGCAATTATCTGTACTAGTTCAGACTTGACGTGACAGATACTATCGGACCACCGGCAGGTTTCGCCCCAAAGCGGAAGTTCGGCTTTTAAAGATCTGTGAACGATCAGTAGTTGATGTGTATTAGTTCAAACTCAATCTAACAGGAAGTGCCCGGTCAAGTCTAGATCGATCAGGGGTGCGACTGGCCGTATTCGGCCGCATCTTCTTGACACTCTTCATATGCGCCATTCACCACATTTTTGGAGAGCATGTAGTCATTAGCGGACAGACGCAAACATTTCAATGTGCCGCGCATTGAAGCATATGTTGAAACTGATCAGAACTCAGACTCAGTTCAGCGTAGGCCGAATAATGCCATAAGGCAAGCTTTGGGAGATAAACGGAACGCGTGCACTGGTCATACCCCCAATGCTGCTTTGAGTCCTGCTTGTGCTCTTCCACATGTATGCCACAATTCAGGAACGATATTGCAAAGAACTTCAACATGAAAAAGTAAAATAGTAATCTCTTCGGCTGACAAGGGCAGAAACGCAAGTTCAGTAACCCACTCCCCAACAAATTTACACCAGCCTGGTAGCTCTGGATAAGCCGCTGCCGCAGCTATCCACTTGATGGCCGGAGATAATTTCTCGGTTGATGAAATATACAAACCACATCCAAGCAGGGAGAAAGCAAAAATAGCTAGCGCCCCACAGGAATGACTATTTAGACGAGAAGCACTTCGCTTCCTTCCTTCAATAAGAAAAATCCGCGAAGATGACTCTGCAGGAAAAACCCTTCCAAGCAACGTAAAAGTTTCGTCAAAAAAAGGGAAAGTAGTCCAATGAACTGCAGCGCCAGTCAGCGTAAAAAATATCACCAATAGTAGTGCGATGAATGACAGCACCAACAGCCACATTGCGGGATAAAAGAGTAACGTGCAAATACTGACGGTCACCTCAAAATATTGCGGCGGCAGTTTCATCGCTTGAGCAACAAAGAATCTAGCGGGGAAAATTGCGAGCAACAGCACTAATGCGTGCAACAACGCCAAGACAGGCCGACCAATAGGGGAGTCCCAACCGGCGCGCAGATAGGGGCTGCACCACACTGCAAAACCAGCTGCAAAAGATATGCTCGCTAAAAGTGCACAAATCTCAAAAACAAGAACGAATTTCGCATTTATTAGGAAGATGATGAATCCGATAACTGCAAACGTAGTTCCAAGAAAATAACAACGGGAAGTGAACGTTAAATTTTTCCCGTAGTTAATCAGATTAAAGCGCATATGAATTTTTGTAATTTTGTAATTCGGAATAGCAAGTTACTAGAAACGATGTCGGGTAATAGTCAGTATCGGACTAAACATTTGAGTCGACGATGATTCGTCTGGATCACGCCGGACATTTCATCTTTCGTAACTGTATGGAGTAAAGCAACTGCGGTTTATCGCCGACAGTCAATACATGGACAGACGCGGCATCCGTGATGGCAGTGAACTTGTCAGAGCGATCCAGTAGCAGGCCGCTGATTACTGTACCGTCTAGGAGCTTTGCTGTTGTAATCACGGAATTTCCTTTTCTCAAATCACATATTTGCAATGTGATGTTGTCGGCCCCAGCTGAATATGCAGCTTTGATCCAGGGAGAAAGAAGAAGTGACAAACAGAGGATCAAAGACCCACTCATAATGATCGTCGCACTGAACAGTCCGACGGATTTTTCAACGGTAAATTTCTCAAACCAATTGTCAAATTTCATAGACAATCGTGAACGCTTCCCAATAGTTTGATTCTTTCGCGTCAGACTCAGAAAAAAAACATAAACTCCCGCAAGAATGATGATAATTGCTGCCGCTTCCCAATGGGTAAATACCCCCAAAAATCCAACAAATGCCGTCCGTTGCAGTGAGACTGGTGAAAATGGTCCATCTAACCCAAGCCGCCCCCAATATCCCGAGTAATAAGCCTCTCCCGCAATCCATGCCTGTATCCCCAACAAGGTGATAACAAACGCGAGCCATTTGACAAAATCAACCGAAGGCTTTTGTGCGGTTGCCGGCTTTGAAGCGCGATTTTTTCTTAAGGCTGTTTTAGGAATATTTGTCGTGTTTGCCATTCGAATTTTCTGGTAATTTTTTTGAAAGGAAAGCTACGCAAGCAATCTAGCATAAAGTACAACTATCGCAGACCAATTCACATAGACAGCACCGAGATCCCAGAAAATGGTGGGATTACCGTGACGAAAAGTAACGCACCTTGTATCGTATTTAGGCAGGCCCGGCGCAACATCTAACCGACATCGCGATCTTGGTCCGTAATAACCGGCTCAGACATGGCTAGCTGGACGGCAAATAGCATTTGCTTCGCAGCGTGTTTAGGCAAGTGAGGTACATCGGTCAATTCCGCAACAAACGCTCGTCGGGCCTGGACCGCCAGTGCAAACGCCTGCTTTTCGCCGTATTTGGCAATAGAAAATCCCTTGGTGCGGTTTAGCTTCCCCGCTTGCTTGGGCGCGTAGGCGACCCAGGCTTCGCGCCTCTTGCCGTCTACCACCTCACGCCGGAGATAAACGCCGGCCACACCGCTGGTATTCGCTGCCGGGATGCGTGTAACAGCTTGGGCCTTACTAATGGCCGGTAACGCAACAAAAGTCTGATCGCGCCAGATTTTGGCTGCTTCCAATGCAGCCGTCGTGCCACCATAGATGCCATCGGCAAAGGATTTTCTGTAGCTGCGACCTTGACGCACGATGCTGACACGAAAACCGCTGCGTTCAGTCGCACCGATGTAGCGGCTGATATAGGGCTCCCCACTGCTTGTCGCTTTCTGGAGCGCTTGCTCTGCTGCGATCTCTGCCGCCGTTTGTTTCTTTGCTGCCAGTTGCGCAACATGCTGATCTTTGGCGATGCGTTTCGCAGCGCGTTGCTTGCGTCGTTCTTCCGGCGCACGCAACTTGGCTTCAAGCTGCTCAATATCCGCTGCGGAGCTAATCGGCTCTGGCTGCTGCTCTGGTTTGTAGAGTGTATTGCCAAGAGCTGCCAGCCCCTGTTCACGGGCAGCAATAGCGCGTTGCTTGGCGCCAGCTTCACCATAGGTCTGGACTAAAAAACTTTGAATACGGGTTTTACCATTGCCTAAGGGGATACGGGCAGCCCAGGCGTGCGATTCCGGCTCACCGCGACTATTTTTGCGCTTGGCATGTGTTTTATGGAAGACGCCAGAAATACCCGAGCTATTGTTGATGCGTACTATTGCGCAAAATTGCGCCATAGACATAGGCGGGTGCGCGGCAATGATAGTGTCACGCCAGGCTTGAGCCAGTTTCAACGTCGTCTGTTCGCCGCCACAGCGGTTCTCATAGAATCGCTTTGTGTACGATTTACCGTTGCGCCTAATCATCACCACCACGTAATAGCTTTTTACCTGGGAATGAAACATCCGAAAAATACCGATCTGATCAGGTGTATGTCGAACTGCTGAGACCATCGTTACCTTGGGCTATCGCCGCTTCATCAGTTGTAAATTTTTTATACAGTATCCGGCATAATCACCATTGCTGTAGTTTGTCGCACGTTGGCGACGCTGACAAATAGTGCCGCTTGTTCTGTTGTCGCGGCCATCTCGGCAGCTAGCGCAATATGAATGAGATCCGAGGCCGCGCCGAAGGACCCGGCAAGTGCCATCGGTGCGATCCGCTGGGACAACGGATCCAGGTTGGGTAATACCTTTTCCATGGCATGTATTACTTCCTGGCTGCGCGGCATGCGGTGATCCGTATCACTGATTACGATACCTATCTTGTCTGCCGTGGTTTGTGCAGCGGCCATCGCTTCGGTGATGCAGGTAACCAACGTGCCGGAATCAAGTTTTCCTTTGGTGCCGCGATCCTCGGTCCGCTGCCCTCGATGGACTGTGCCAAGCGTACAACCGTCGACGAGTTCCGAAGCCTGAGCATAAGCAGCATCCACAAGCAACAAGCCGGCCGCACCTTCGGCCGGCACGAAACCGTCCGGTGTCCTGTTGGAAAACACCTGGTCCAGTGCCAACGACGTAAGCAATTCGTCAGGGTTCACCAGGCTGTCGGCTGCCAACAGCAACACGTAAGGCATTTTGCTTGGACTCATATGCTGCTGCAAGGCATTCACGACACCATAAGCACTCTCTGTTGCAGCAGGCAACAATTGCAAGTCGTAATCCACATTGCGCCAGAGTGAATGCGTCCAGGCTATCGAGAAACTGAGACGCGTTTCATTGTTTAATGGCAGCGCCTCCGGGACCAGCCAATAGACCTTAGCCGGAGCAGTGGTAGAACGAGCTAAGTCCGCTTGCTGATCGAACAAGGTATTAAGCACGGTCACCAACATCGCTGACACTCGCATAGCGCGAGAGCGAGTCTCTACAGGATAATTGAGTATTTCCAAGGGTAACTCTTCGACAACGGCCGCATGAACTGGGTGTCCATCTTCATTTCGTATGATCTTGTCGGGACGAAAAGCCCTCTCTTGTTTCCGACTACGAGTAACCGTCGCGCTGGCGTCGCCGAAAGGTGTTACTAAACCCCATGCGCCGATGCGCAGCTTCCCAGTCAGCGACGTAGTTGGAGTAGATTTTGAGAGCGGCGACGATTGGACATTCGCAGCATCCGCTACTGCCGGACTTGACGCTACTGAGGAGGTGAAGACATGCAATCCGATCCAACCAATCAAGGTCAGTATCGTCGACGGCAGCAGCGTCATCGTTATGACGCTTTGAGTACCGGTCATACCCAGACTTCCGAGATATTGGTATAAATTATTCAGTGAGAATAACGGAAGCAACAATATCCAAAACGCAGTCAGCAATAAAAAAGTGACGAGCCACGTGATCCCACGTACAACACCATTGGATGAAACAAAGAACGCTGGCAGTTTCAAAATTTTACCCTTGCGAAGCTGTAGGTATACTGGAAATCAAAGCACAACCGCAAGCGCTGTGGTGTCCGTGCAATGCAACCTGGCGACCATCGATAGTAAATGTCGGTGAACCCTCAATGATCGGATTTATGCCGTGTCCGGGCATTGGGCAAGTTACCATATCCCCAACGCGGGCAATGCCCAAACCGTGGATGAGATGGATCGACGATGCGCTGATGACGACGCCCCCATGTGTGGTTTTGTCGCCCAAGCGAATGATAGAAAGCGCCATGTCTTTGGATCAACTACTGACAAGCAACCAGATGACATCACGTCCTTGATACTGCGGTAAGCGCTCGCCCTTTTGGAACGCTTGTTTGCCATTGATGTCGTCCAGGACGACCCAATTGCCAGATTGAGGACACGGCTCACCGGTGGCCGCGCTTGGCTGACTATCTGGGAGAGTTGGTACAACAGCCGGTTTGGCAATTTTGGTTTCAATCGGAAAATATAATGACTCTTCTTCCGGTATTGCTCCATCAAAATAGCGAGTGTCTTCCCAGATGAGACGCCAAGTTACAGAAATTGGTTGTCCTACGACATAAGTACCGTCAGTAACTTCCAATTTCGGCGCGGGCGCCCCCGCCAGCAGGTAATTCATGCAACCATCTTTTACCTGAGGTTCGTATATACCGAAAACCGCCACCTCATCATTTGTTTTAATCAATACTTCTGACGTTGGAATCGGAACATCCGGCAGTTGACCAGGTATAGGTAGCTTGGCAAATGTGTCATGCCAAAATGTGGTCCAGCATTCTGGTGCAGGAGCATCCGCCATCATAGATTGTATATAACCGGCATCACGTGAGGCTATATCGAACACCTTGATTGCGTCTGTCATTTCATCGACATATTTCCCGTCATAGAAATGATCGCCACGTGCTCCGTTATTCACCAATTCGCTGTACCAAGAATTTGCAATGGTTCCCGCATCCCCTAAAATACCTCTGTCGTTATAGAGCCACACATTCCGGTCACCCTGCAATAGCAGCTCTAATCCTTGTTCATATAGTACTTGGGCTTTAAGAATTTCGGAGTAATACGGTTCCCAATAGGTTCCGTCCATTAAACCCTTTGCATGTGGCTCTTCAACTATCTGTTTTTTAAAAATCACTGCAAACGCATCGAAAGCATCGGCGGCTCGTTTCCATGCCGTGTAACTCGTTCTACGCTTGAGATACCAGAACAATTTTTTGCGGTCGTCAGGCGTCATTTTCCCTGCTGACCACTGAGTTTTAAATATATCGAACAGCCCCATCATGTTCCTTTAAGAGTTTTTCTGTTTTCGCTAGCACGCTGCTCTTTGGCGGCACCAGCCGCTGCGCTTTGCTTGACCGACTCTACACTGACTTTTTCTTGTATCTCGGTCACGCCCAATCGTTCTGTTTTTGCTGCTCCAGGTATCACGGTTTCTCCATAGCCGATTTTGCCGTTGATACCTTTCCAGCCACTCTGCTTAACCTCGACTATGATGGATTTGCCATCTGCCATCGCGATGGTAGCTTTACCGCCGCCGCGTTTGTACAATTGATCGGTCAGCTCAAGAATTTGCTTTTCAAAAAAAGCTGTTACAACGGCCTGTTGGCCGCCCCCTTCCAAAAACTGCCCGCCAATTTTTTTACTGAATTGTTCAGAAACCGTACTAGTACACGCAGGAATTTTTACACCGGGTGGAATATGTACCATGGACAACCAGCCATTACGATTCCATTCATCAATAACGGCATATTTTTTTCGCCATTCTGCCGCTGTTTTGGGCGGCGCGCCGCGTCCCCAGAAGGGACCGATGGGGTTCGACTTTCCAACTTCGACACCGTGTGTCGAACCCTTCTCGCCAAATGCCCTAAACAATGTTTCACCTTCAAGCAATTCATTTTTTATTGGCCCCGAGGAAGCTGCAATTTTGGGGTAATAACTCACTCCTCCAACAGTTTCAACCCGATCCTTTAAATCCGGAAATCCTGCTTTATGCTTATAAACTTCATCAATCGAGCGACCAAATTTGGCATCAGCGTTGGCTGCATTCTGCGCGTATGTTCCGCCATGAACGATTTTTTTTGCCGCGCCGCTTTCAATCAACCGCGCTTCTTCCGCATAAGTGACTGTCTTTTGTCCAGTTTGCACAGCCAATGTTTTAGCCTTGTCTATCGGCGGCACTCCACCATTGTGAATGAGCTCCTGAAGATTTTTTAATTTCTCCTGAAATACTTTAAGCCCTTCTGGTAACTTGCTGGCAATTAGCTCTTTTATTTGCTTGAAGCCGTTCGATATTTGCTCCATCCTCGAGATCATACTTTGCGGGAGAATCGCACTAAAGCGCAGGCCATAGCGATGAATGGAAATGATGATCATGTCGCAAAAATCACTGAATTTGGTTATCAGCTCTTTTTCATATTTCATCACATCCATCGTCTTGAGCCACAATTGTTCATTACCATGACCAATTCGATTTAAGAATTCGAGCACTTCATGCGCAATCTTGGCAATCGCTTCGGTATCTCTAGCAACATCAGCACCCACTCTGAGAGCTACTCGTCCAACACCTTTGATCACTCCACCTAGAACCGGAATCAGGGCAAACACAAAAATCACCAAAAGCACCCATTCCATGACGTGTTCACGTTTTTCAGGTTTGGTGGCTAAACCTAGACTAACTGCCACCAAATCACGAATCGCGGTAACGTCGCCGACAACTGGGATCATGCCAATACCGGCATCGGTAATAATTTGCGGCAAGGTTTGCTTTTCATTGAACGCACCTTGAGCCGTACCCCAGAGAAATTTACCAATTTCGACCGCTAGCAGTTCGGCCGCTTTAAGTGAAAGACCGCCCGGTGCGGATGATGAACTCATTTCTTCATTCCTGATGAAGCCGACATGCCCTGTTGGACTACATGACGACGTGCCTGTTTAAAAAGAGAAGCCATCAGACTTCCCCTGAATTTTTGTTGTTGCTATATTTGTCGATCAATGCATCAATACTATTTTGATTAGGCTTCGCGTTGTAATTCGGCGTAGGACGTAGATCTTTGCGCGCATACTTACTTGGCATAGAGCCAAAACGCACTTGCCCAGTCCCGGCTGGAACATCTGTCAAGACAGCACGTCCTGCGCCGTCCAATGTGCCTGTACGTGTGATGCCTCCCGGGAAATCCACCGCAAAAGGGGCGCCAACAAGTGGTTCTTTGTCGTGATAAAGACGTTCGATTGTCAGCTTATTCGGTGTCATCGATGTTGTGGGTAGTTCCGGAGCCGCATAAGGCAATGTCTTCGGACCGGTCAGCGAGAAATCAGACTGATGAATAATCCGCTGACCACTCGTTATGTCGGTGATCCCCGATTCATTGATCTTGATCGCAGAGCCGCCAGCTCCTATAGTGATTTCCTTCTTTGCCCAGATCTCGATATTGTCGGTGGTCGAAATGAGTCGCAACACTTTCTCGGCAATGATGTCCAAAGCATCGCTTTGAGCCTGGATCTCGACCTTTCCCTTGGCAGCAAACAGCTTGATGCCTGCGTTTTGAACAAACAGACTGATTTTCTCGGTAACGCTGGCAACCAGGCTTTTGCCAATCGCCAGATTAGTGTCGGTTCCCGACGAAAGCGTGACGGAGTCGCCGCTATGAAGATGCGTACTCTTCGGAGTCGCGAGACCAATACCGGCAGGCGAAGCGATTAGCAACACGGGCTCTTTGAAACGATTCGCTTGTTGCTGCCCTTCGCCTTCATATTTATCTTGCGTCGCTTCGGTGAATTTTTTCAGCGATTCTTGGCCATTCAAGGCCTCAGCGTTAGCTTTGCTGCTGGTGTCCGACATGGATTTAGTCAGGTTCTGGCCCGCCTCCAGCTGCTGGTGCGCTTCCCTGACATCAAGCTGCGACCCTTGCGCGCCAGGACGGCCAAAGGTACTGATATATAAACCTTGATTAGTAGTGATGGCTCCATAAGCGTCGGAATTCAACGCAAAGCCGGAACCATAGAAAGCCTGGCGGGCATTACCTTGTTGTCCAACCAGATATCCCAGATTCAACTGCGCGTTAGTGTTGCTGCTATAGAGCTGAACACGATTTTGATTGGAGTTGTCGTCCATCACCAACTGAGTAAAGCCAGAACCTTTGTATTCCTTGGATTTATATCCCGACAACTTGCCATCAGTATGCCAGTCTGGTGTCTGTTCCCCGTTGTAAATGCGACCGGTAACAAGTGGACGATCTGGGTCGCCACCGAGGAAGGTAATCACCACTTCCTGATTGATGCGCGGAACATTGAGGGCGCCATAACCTTGCCCGGCGTTCGGGTAGCTGACCCGCACCCAACACGAAGCTTTTTCGTCACCTTGATTCAGTCGATTCCATGGGAATCTGACCTTGACTCGATTGAGCGAATCCGTGTAAATCTCTTCCCCATCAGGCCCCACGACTGTAGCAATCTGCGCATGCATATCCGGCCTACGGTGTTCCAGCGGGCTGCGATATTCAACGGTTCGGCGCTGCACCTCAATGCTGTTGACGCAATAACCGCTTTGTTCGTTCACAATTTTGCTACTGGCCGCAGTCTGATTCTTGACGTCAGCGATCTGCTGTTCCAGGCTGCCAGGGAAATGATTGACCGTGGTCGACAGCGGCAGGTTGTTCTCGATATACCAATGCAGACCGATGATAAAAAACTGGCGATCTTCCGCGCTGTCACGATCATGATCAGTATGCTCCGCCAGGCTGAACCAGCGACCAACGCCGGCGGCGAGCCGGGAAACGCTCGACCAAGCGAAATAACGCTTTGCTTGTGATTCCCAGGCTTCGACCTTGATCTTTGCCAACTTGTCGCCGCGGTCCCGCTCCAGATAGGTGTAGGTACCAGTGTATTCATAAACTTCCAACTGGTTCGGCACCTCACCGTGTCCATCCAAGGTATAGGTGTTGGTTGCCTTGTTATTGCTTGGTGCCTTGTAATCGTAAGTAACAGTGGACAATTGTCGGCTAAGCAGCGTTCGTTTGCCTCCCCACTGGGTGATCTTGTCGACTTCGTCATTGCTGCCGGCACGATGAAAGCGGATGTCTTCCGGCGCCAGCGGTTTTAACTGACGCACGGAATCGGTAATCACCAGCGTGTGGTCGGAACCGTCTTCTTTCTGTTCGTGATAGCTGTACCAGCCCTCTTCTTCCATCAGCCGCATCACGAAATTCCAGTCGCTTTCGTATTGGGTGCAATACGAACGTGACGGCGCAGCCTGTGTGAGGTCGAAACGGAAGTGGCCCCGTGCCTGAGTGTGCTGGTTGAATACCTCGCTGATGATGTCTTCCGTGGTCTGGTCCTGCCAGATGCGAGCATCCTGGCGGAATTGCAGGAAATGCAGCCAGGACGAAAAAGCCAGCTGATACACCGTGAATTGGCCGTCGTGGCCAAGCATGCCTGCCTGGTGCACATAACCATGCACTGGCAAATAGCTGCGCTTGTCGGCTTGCTGTATCCACAGCGTGACCGGCTGGGCAATCAGCTGCTTGAGTTCGATGTTGTCCTGCAGGGACAACACATCCAGGGTGTAGGTATAACCACGGCCTAAACGGTCATGGGCAACAACGCGATGGGGCAGGAGAACGTCGGCACCGAGCGGTGTATCGAGCTTAAGCAGACGGCTTTGCTGGCTCACGCCTGCCCGTATTGCAGCAAGCGTTGCTTGTGCAGTTTCCATTCATGCCCCCTGTGGCTTTATATTTGGTGGGTTATTTTGCCATAGGATACTGTTGCTCCCAAGATAACTACACGAAAATTCGGTACTTTAGAGACAATTTCACCTTCTTTTACCTTTATCCGGCATCTGCATTGTGACAATTACAATTGATAAATAATGTTGCAACAAAGCATGTTACTCTGATTGTTTTCAATTTACCAATTCACAAGGAGCAATATGCGTAAGGTTCTCAGCATCGTGGCATTGGGAATAGCAGTCGGACTTTCAGGTAGCGTTTATGCTCGTGGAGGACATTCATCATCCCACTCTTCAAACATTTCCCATTCGACTTCAAATTACGGCTCAAACCATACAGTTCATGAGTACACACGTAGTAATGGCACGCATGTTCCTTCGTACCGTGCGACCAATCGCAATTCCACGAGAAACGATAATTACAGTACTAAAGGCAATGTAAATCCATACACTGGTAAAGCGGGTACGAAACCTCGCGAAGGCCAATAATTACCCACAAACATGTAACTGCACTCAAGGTCGCGGCTGCATCTTTAGACTATTGGCTGAATGATGTTTGCCCAGTTTGCAGCCGCAAACGTTCCTATGGTGCTTTCTGATACCGTATGTAAGGCATGTAGGGACAGGGAAAACCGTTAGTGCTTGAGTTGGGGTCACGAGATTACCTGGCTGATATGAATTTCATATACGCGATTGAGACCTTCAATCATTGGCTGAAGGTCTTTGGGGGTTAATCCCTTTTAGCCCATACGAAATTTATTGCATCGACTGGATCAGGCAATTCCATTGGGAAATGTTTTACTTCGAATGCTTCTACCAAGGTAGCCAAAATATCCAGGCGATTACCATCCGGCGTATTGAACTCGGATGACATCAATGCGTCAATTTCAATCAGCGCTGCGCGATGATCCTCCATAGTTCGGATCGGTTTAATGTTGATGTTCATATTCAACCCCTTCAGATTGTTTGCGCATCTCCTCCATATGCGTAGAACTTTATCGGAGTAGTCGAAATTGTTCCTGCAGCTGTTTATGAAAAGCACGGAGCTTATGGTGGCTGAAACGGCAATTCTCGAAAAGAGTAGCGATTCGCCATGGCATCATAAAGCGCATGATGCTCAGGAAGTTTATTTTTCTCGTAAAATTCGCAGCAAAGCAGTTCGTCAATATTATTACCAACTAACGTTTGCCGACACCACTTTGGCACCTGATATTCCAGGGCATTGATCAATAGATCCCAATCAGTCTGAGAATCAACACAGATCTCGACATAGTCTCTTTGTGCTTTAACCAGTTCTAACCAGGTTCGCAATCTGACAGATAATTCGTTCTTTGAACATATCGCAGCAGGAAACCGCCCGAGCAGCGGGATAACGGTTTCTCGCACGAAATCGCTGCATCCGCCATGCGGATACGGAATCTCCGCATAAAACTCTTCGCCGGAATCTGCGACCATCCCGATGCTGATCAAATGTGGGCGAATAAAGTCTGTGAATTCCGTGTCGAGAAATATTTTTAGAGTCATCTTTAGATCTCGATCACCAGCGCTGGATCAAATGCTTCGTTTTCCCATTCAAGCCGATCGACATGCGGCGCCGTTCTGACATTGACGGGGTAGCCACGTGGATTGGCAATGACGCGCGTAGTGCCGATCTGGTAATCGAAATTGTCGTGCACATGCCCATGTATCCACAAATTCGCGTTCTCAATCAAAGGCGTCAAGTCGCTCACAAACGCTGCATTCAATAATGTACCGGCAAAGCGTGGATGGATGGAATTCGGATGCGGCCCATGATGGGTGACGACCACCGTGCGACCATCAAAATCCTCATTCAGTTTTTCTTCTAACCACAGGCGTGATTTTTGATGAATTTTCAATGCATCTTGCGCAGTAAACCGTCCGTGCTTGCCACGAATTACTTTATGATCATTCAGATTCCGTTCCGCTTCTCGCATGGCACTCAATGGATTCGACGAATCCACCCAGTAATCTGTCCATAGGCAACAACCAAGAAAACGCACGTCGTCGAGAATGTATTCTTTACGTTCAAGGTAATGCACGTTGCCACTCGCTTCAAAATTATCCAACTCTTCAACCAAATCAAAATATTTTTCCTTGTAGGCTTCGTGGTTGCCGTGCACATAGATCACCGGCACCGGCCAATCTGCGAAGGCAGTGATCGCCTTGGTATTGCGGTGGATGTCACCGGCAATAACCAGGACATGCGTATCCGCGCGTTGAATCACGCGATAATCGGGGAATCTCTGGTCCAGAAATTCCAAGTGCAAGTCGGAAGCAATTTGGATTTTCATGATCTGACAAAGCGGAAACGGTTTTTCATGCTTCTATATTAGTCTCCAATTGCACAGGCGCTCTGAAATTGATATTGGTACCCCGACTGGTATGGGCGAGGTAATTCTCGACAAGTCGCGCTTTCAGTTCCGCCAAAAAGACTTGGCAGGAGAGGCCCTTTTTACGATCTACCTTAACTAGGTGATGCAGCATCTCCTGTGGCCACGCTTGAATATTATGCTCGATGGCTACCCAATCTCGACTAGATAGGTTGGTGCGTTTAAGTGATCGTGCAATTTTCTCGTAGCGGGTTGCGGTGTCATACCAATCCTCGCAATCGGATAACACGCCTCCTGAGTTAGGCATCATCGCAAAATGCCAAGTGCTTCCTATCACGCGTTTTCTCAGCGGCTCAGGAAGCACGGCTTTCGTGCGTGAGAATCCTATATGTTCTACCCATGGTGTTGATAGCACAATAGATATTTCTGGATATAAACTTAGCAAATCAACGAGTGGCTGCGCCCACATAAAAGTTTTCCCTCCCCTTGCAAGGATGGGATGTCCGCCAATTAGAAAAACGGCGTCCGGATGTAACACACCGTCAAAATCAAGAAACAAAATCACGTTTTATATCTGCCTGCTGATCGCTGAAATCCTGAGATTTCCGTAAAAATGTCTTAAGCTTGTCATCTTCGAATGGGCATTATCCGAAGATGAATGTCCCCACTTTGCCAATTGCAAGGATAAGTAAGCCGCAAACAATAACTGTTCCCCAAATAATCAACCCGCGTGCCGCCACATATACGGCTCCAATTGCGCCGAAGATCTGCGCCACACGCGATAACCAATTTGCACCAAAGTCCCAACCAAATGATTGCTGAAGCTCGTGAGGAAGCACCCATCCTGCAAATGCGGCAAATCCCAAGTATGCAAGGAAGAAGTTTTTGCTTATTGAATCGAAGCGATCAAATGATGGAAGCGGCGCATAACGCGTCATGAGCACACACAGAGCAAATACTGTGATGATGTAAAGGGTCGAAAGAATCATAAATTATAAAATTGTTGGAGCAGCGCTACCGGGCGAATGCGGACCTTGTGACTACGCCGACACGATCATCCAGGGACCGTCATCAGTCGAAATCCGTCCAACCCAATCAATCTGCTTTAAGGACGATCCTCAATAGCCCTGATACTTAGGCGCCTTGTCGATTTGGTCAAGATCGAATACTACGATATACGTAGTATCTAGGATAGCAAATAATTACGAATCTCGTAGTTCTTATATATTTTGAGAACTACGTAATGAGCAATTCCAATGAAATATGGGGGCGCCGCCTCAAAGAAGCCCGTATTGCCGCTGGTTTGTCGCAAAAACAGCTTGGAATCCAAGCTGGATTGGATGAATTCGTCGCCAGCCCACGAATTAATCGCTACGAATTAGGAGTTCATAAAGCCGACTATAGGATCGTTCAGAATTTATCCAAGATATTGAGCGTGCCAACGGGTTACTTTTATACAGAAGAAGATAATTTGGCTGAGCTGATGCTGACATTTCATCGGCTCCCGAGCAGGAAGAAAAATGACGTGATCAAATTTGTTCGGACACTCACCATACCTGAGTGATAGCACGTGCTTACCAAGGGCTTGTGCCGACGATATGCTGTCAGCCCGCAACGTACCGCAATCGGCCAGAAACGGTCGTACGCTCTTTGATTCCAAAGCAGCCATTCGTGGCGATTATCTCTGTGTATGATTCGTTGACACTGTCGGCCAAGGTTTAACATACTTGAAGTCTATAACATGGAAGACGGTGAAATCACTGCAGAGGAAGAAGCCATACTTGCCCGCGCAATTGTGACAAATGAAGAAAGTCTGCTCGTCGATCTCCCGCCAGCTGAGCTTTCAAGCACGACAAGCACAACGCGGCGCGAAAGACAGAGCTGCTCCTGAACTGGAATAAGTCCAAGGCTTTATACGGTGGTGTATGCTTTTGTCTTAATAAATTCAACAGGAATTACAAGTGACGCTAATTGCATGCCCCGAGTGTGAAGCCAAGATTTCCGATCAAGCTCCCAATTGTATTCATTGCGGCTTTCCGTTGGCCAAGAGAAATTTGCAGCATGCTTCGTCCCCTTCTCCTGCAGCGTCCCCCATTCCTGCACCGGTACGTCTTCTGGACGGCAATCCAAATTACTCCGCCAGACTAGGTGACGAACCTCCTCGCCTTCTTGGTGGTAATCCGAACTATGATCGCCAAGCAGGCCAAGATGACTACTACAGCCACAAAAACAGAGCGTCATTTCTAAACAGATCCTCATATCAACCCACCAAAAGCAGAAAGAGACGTTGGATCTACATTGTCCTTGCATTGCTCATCGGAGCCATAGGTATTCACAATTTCTATGCCGGTTATGTGGGACGCGGCCTTGCACAAATACTAACAACGGTTCTAATGATGTTGGCAGCGTTCATTTTCAAATTTCCAGTTTCTTTCGTATTAGTTAGTATTTGGGTTCTAATCGAAATCTTCGCTGTCACCAAGGATTCTGCTGGCGATAGATTGACTTAAGAATCGCCGATACAGAAATAATTCTGACTCAAGCTCATATTGATGGATAGCCGACCAAGCGCGATGGCGACGACGTTGATTTCTTTTTCCACACCAGGGCTCCAACCAGGAGATTCGGCTGGATGTTGATCGATGGGCCGTGCCATTCGCGGATAATACTCACCCGGCTGAAGAGTAGTTTTTTGAAAAGGACATTGCCCATTCGGTTCATACCACGGCAACTCACGACGGATCGCGTCCCAAATCGTCTCGCCAGGCGCAGCTTTGAAATAAGCTCCTGGAGTCTGTTCAGCGTTTGTGACCCCGATCCGAACGGCAACGTCATTCTCGATTTTCCAGATCTGTGAATTTGACCCGTTCAAGGTACTAAAAGTACGAATGTAATAGCTCATTCATCATTCCAAAGTAAAGAATTGCAGAGGGCGCCAAAAGATTCTCTACCCGACTTCAATTGATCAAATGCCAGTAAAGGCAGCATCGAGTCGAGAACCGATAAAAATTTGAATATTAAATATTATCGGTATGAATTATTAAACCGAAAATAATAAAAAAAATTACATTTTCGAGATTTCTTCTCGAAAATTAATAGAAAAAAAACTTCAAATTAATTCTCATAAGTATTTGATTTAATTGAATATTTTTTCAATTACGCGCTTGAAGTTAACAATCAGATCGGGCATAGTAGTCGAAACAAAATTTGACAATACATTATGTCCATCCATCCCTTGGGAAATGAAATTCGCGCGCACCGCCTTCGGAGCAAATTGACTCTCAAGGACGTTGCAAAAAAAACACAATGTAGTGCTCCCTATCTATGCAGAATAGAAACGGGGAAAAGCGCGCCCACAGACAGGAATTTCCTTGAAAGACTTGCATCAGCATTAACGCTTTCAGGTACTCAAAAAGAACGCCTTATTGAAGCGGCAGACGAATCGCAAAAGGTGCTTCAGCTGCGAGGTGAAATAAGCGTAAAAGCCTATCAAGTCGCATACCGCTTTTCGAAATATGTAACCCAGCTCAGAAATGAGGATTTGGTGGAGCTCGACGCCATTCTGGCTCGCGCCCACGAGAAAGGAGACCCTATGCCCACAAGTTAAATCGATTGGGTAAAGCAAAAGCCCTCGTTCGCGAAAACGAGGGCCGGCCTGAGGCTGTTTATCTAATTTGACCTAGATAAACCAACTCTACGACCCCCTTCCGGCCTTGTCAAGTGGCCCGATGTGGGGCTGCCTGCTTTCGCCCTTCGCAAAAAAAATCATTTCATCGAATTTCATGTTCGAGGATCGCTCACGCGGTTTTCGAACCTACCGACACGAGAGAAAAATGGGCAAAAACGATCATATACATAGACTCAGATTTTTGAGGGCGACAGGTCGATTCCGGCTGAGCTTAACTCTAATGTTCACGACACCATTCGTCTTTCGACCTAACGTTAAGGCGATTTGATTATGAGACAAATTTTTGCCAAAAAAAATTACATGCTCCTGCACGAGGACGGGACAATTCACTACCCGTTCTCAAAATTTTTGTCATCCAAGTTCATCAATCCGCACACGCACGGCGCTGTGAGTAAGTCGCTCCGAATCCTCTATGTGTTCTGTCGCGCTCATCGCATCGAACTCGCGCTTCGAGCCGTCGAAGGGCGATGTCTAAGTTTCGATGAAACTAAGCAACTGGTAGATTTGTGCTATCGCCCCATCCCCGAAATCGAGGCAATGTCCGATAAAAAAGTGGTCTTTCTCACCGGCGCGAAGGCCGGCAAAGCTCCGATCAACTTACCTGATGCAGTCGAATCGAACACGGCGTCCAAGCAGGCAAATTATATTTCACAATACCTCAAATTTTTCTTTGAAGTGTTCCTAGATCCTAATATTCGATCCAGCACGCTACGCAATGATTTAGACCGTGCATACAATATAACTAGACATCAAATGAATACTACTATCACCGGCACAAAGCAGGGACATCACCATGACATCAAGAGCCTGCCACATGACAAATTTATCGAGGTAATTCGAGCGATATTTCTCCGGCCTGAAGAACTTTTCCTGAGTGAATCAGGAAAAATCTCACGAAACCTTCTCCGGGATCGGGCAATGGCATTATTGGCTTGCGAGGGCTTGCGACCTGGGACGCTTGGCAACGTTACGCGCACGAATTACAGGCCAGAGTCAAGCCATTTGGTTATAACCGATAACCGCGTCAAACGCCGCGAAAGGGTCACTGCCAATACTCCTGTGCTGAAACTGGGCGCTAGCACACGCGTCAACAGTGCAAGTGAAACGATGATCCAGCTCTGGCCATTCACCATCGAGGCGATTGACGACTACATCAATATCGAGCGAGTTGCCGTTCTATCGAAACGACTAACCAACCAATCCAATGGATTTCTCTTTCTGAGTGAAAAAGGTGAACCGTTTAAACACCGCGCCAGCATCACCGACATGTTTAGCCGACTCGGCATACGCCTAGCAGAACTAGGACTATTGGAAGTGGGCGACGACCCGTACTTCCCGAACGTAAGGAAATACGACTTTTGCGGGTCCGTTCTGCGTCACTCTTCAGCCGCCCTCTTCCTGAAACACAAAGGTACGGACGATCGGGCCAAGGATCAGATGAAATCACGATTCGGCTGGACGCATAACAGCAACATGCCAGAACGTTATGCGGCCCGAACAATATCGGATCAAGCAAACATCAATCTGATGGAATTCAGCGAAAACTTGATCGCCGAAGCGCAAGCAAAAAAGCATAAATAGGAGAATATTGATGGTCTATAAGACAGTTGGTAACACAACTGTGGAGTGGAATGATCCGACTCCATTTGTCTTTACCATGCACGAAACTTCCGGTCCTGCTGACGACAGAAGAGAAAAAACTATCACGATAGATTTGTCAGACCTTCGACGAGGCTTCGAGGACGATTTTCTGCAACACCTCAAGGAAATACTAATCCGACGGCGCAACAAAGTTATGCTATCGACGATTAATACCGATGCCGTTTATATATGTTTATTGTTTCGCAAAGTCATTGGATTCAAAATCTTCGATCGAAAGATTTCGATCATTGATGAGTCATTTCTGCTTGAGCTTCACACCGTCAAAGAAAATTTACCAGTCGGTTGCTTATGCGTTCTAAAAAAAACATTCGCCGCCAACCCTTATTCACAGTTGTTTGCGCCGGGACTACACGACAGTGACTTTCCAGAAAAAAGAGATAGTAAGGGAAGACATGGTCGGCAGATCGACAGGATTCTCGCGAAGGCGCTCACCCGCGCCGCATGCGTGCATATTTTAAGTCAATGTGAGCAAGCCTATGACACTGGCGAAATGGACATTGGGCATTTCTCTTTCGTCAATCTGGCTTTTGCTGTCTTCTGTCGTCCTGACAGTTACCGTCAGATTCGGTTGGAGGACCTAAAGTTTGATCAGAAATCGAATTCCTTCTTCATCTACATCATCCCGACCAAGACCCGCGTGCACCACCCCGATAAAATTTGCTATAGGCTCAACGAGCCCGTGGGTGTATTGCTTCAAAAACAACGACAGAATGTGATCGAGCGCTACGGCCATTTGGTTGGCCCGAATGATATTGGTAGACTCGCGCTCTTTCCGGCTAGGAAACTGGGGAAGGGAAAATCAATTTGGATCAGTCGCAATGCGAATCAAAACTTCGGCAGAATTGAGACCAGTGACAACTTTCATGGGTCCTACCTGCACGCTATTAAAAAGGCACTTCCCGATGTCCGAGGTAGCCTAAATGCCAATGTCCTGCGACACACGGTCGGGACGCAACTGGCTCTCACAGGTGCATCCGCACAAACCATTCAAGCCGTTTTGAAACATTCGAGCGAAGTTGTCTGCAGAGCCTACGTTGACATTGCCTTCGAGGGCTTATTCAACGAACTGAGCGATGCGATGCAACCCGCCTTCCAAAGCCATCTTCCGGCGTTCCAACGGTTCCGATCAAAGAGTGATCCAGTCTCGATCGATAAGGCTATCCGGTCGGAGGATCTGGACAGCGGAAAAATTGAACTTAACGGAGAATGCGGCAGGCAAATTCAGTGCGAACACGCACCTATTGTCTGCTATGGATGCTGGCGTTTCACACCTTGCTGGGATGCGGATCACAGCGTGAACCTGAATACGGTGCAATTGGACCTCGAAGACTTTAAGAAAAGAGGTAAGCCCTTTCATCACATGCTTCAAAAGACACAGGAAGCCAAGTACCAAATTATTTTTGTGATGAACGCAGCGGATCGCTACAGGCAAGCAATAACCTCGGAGGCGCCGTGATGAATAAGCCAATTGAGTTTGACATGATCAAGCGGCGGAACGCTCTGAATCTGTGGCGCGCGGAATGCAAACGGCGAATGGGACTACGCTTTCCGAAAATCGATTTTGACGCAGATTACTGGCCAATCAAGACACTATATCAGACGTCACAAGGGGATTGGTATTTTACCGAACCGTTTGCCGACTTTGCCGAAAAAGATGAAAGTTATCGCGATGTTCTGCGATGTCTTGTGGCGGAATTCATGATTGCTGGAAAACCAAAATCTATAGACTACCAAATACATGTCTTCCGTCCGCTGGCGACAGCGTCTGCCCACCGACTCTTTGATCTCACCCTCAGTGACTTGCGAAAAATCGAAGAGGACAGCTTGATTCTGGCAAGAGCTAACCCTAGCTCTGCAAATAAAATTCGAAATGCTATGAATGCCCGGACAACACTGATTGTTAAGCTCGCTGCGAAAGGTGTGCTTCCCCGCATCGGATTTAACGTTTCGGTCGAAGCCAAAACCGAACTTTCAGACATTGTCAGATGCCACTTTGCTGCACGACGCAAGGGACGAGGTGACTTACTGAACACAAAAATGGAAGCGTTCAACGACGCGATGAACGCTCTCATTGACAACGACTCACGACTCGATGCCCATGATAAAGTTGTCATTTGCGCAATAATCCGTGACTTATGTGCTCCCTCACGAATCAATGAGGTCCTATGTTCTAGCATCGATGATCACGTGACGATTGAAGATTATGCGCAAAAATCGTGCGCAGAAACCAGCGACGTGCTACGCGCTCACCAGATGCTGCTTGTGACGATGAAGGGGTCTAAAGGAGCCCAGTGGAGTGCCAAACCGATTCTCAAATTCATGATCGATGCGTTTCACTACGCTACGGGCGTCATCTTGGAGCACGGCAAGCGCTCGCGTATGCTCGTTAAGTGGTATCAAAAATACCCCGCAATGCTCTATCTCCCCCCCGAATTGGAATACATGCGGGGCCAAGACCTAAGCGCACACGATCTAGCAAAAATTATCTATATGACGGGAAATCTGCCTTCCGAAGCAAGAAACTCCTCGCCAAGAAGATATTTCAACGAACTCAAAAGCCGGATATTTAAGGCCCCAAATCCTAACTCCCACCAAATAAATGGGTGCCTCGTCACTCGACCAATGATCGACTTCCTACCCTGGGCCGCCATCGAGGAGTTGCTGTTAAAAAAGGTTCACCAAGCTATGGTCAATTGCCGCAAAGTGACTTCCACTAACCATTACGAGGGTGATCTATCGAAAATGCTCTTCCTGTTTGATCGGGATACAGTGCCGTTTTTGCCTTACGCCACTAGCTATGGTCATATTAACAAAAGGTTAAAGCGATCTACTACATCCAGCAGGAAAAAAGACGCGCAGCCATCCATCTTTGAAAAGCTAGGCATCAGCATGCCGGTGAATGGCCGGATTCAGGTTGCCGAAATCGATACTCACGACCCGCGCCGATGGCTGACGACCATGGCCTTGACGTACGGAGAAAAACTTTCGGACGCCCTGGTCAACAAGTGGGCCAACCGGTCAAGACTGTCACAGATTAAATACTACGACTTTCGAACCGCCGAAAACTTGGCTGAGTTCTCGGCCATGCCGGAAATTTCCGAACTAACCGATTTGTCGATGGGTCTTGATAAGGCCCATAAGCTCGAAAACGAATTTGGCCTGAAAACAACCATCGTCACGGTTCATGATGCCGGCATCAGCATGACCTCGATGGATCACATCGCACAGGCCATTGACGACCGACCAATCGCCAGAACGAGCCATGGAATCATCATTATCTATCCGCAACGATATGGGATATGTTTCCATCAACATCACGAAACACCTTGTCGGAATTACAGTAACTCGTGCGTGACGTGCGACGACGGCGGTGTCGTCAAAGGACATATCCCGACGAACGATGCCGTTCGAAACCGAAATAAAATTCTCGTTACTTCGATAGTCCGTCATTTGGAGAATTTGGCTTACGCTCACAATCGCCATGTTGCCGACGACCAGGATGCCCTGGGTGAACACATGTTGGCCTTGATCAAGCAGGGGCTCAACAGTGAACCGATGGAGGAAGTCGCCACCCAATTGATCCGCGAGTTTCACGAGATCAAACATTTGATCAAGGACAAGCTGTTAGCCAATCGTCTTCATGAAGCTTTTGTGGCAAATGGATATGTTCAGATATTGGATGATCCCGAGGTGGCAAATGGGGCGCTGCTCAAATACCACAACGCCACCCAACATGCCGCCCCCGGACTGGAGATCGCTCTCGATTCTCACGGAGGCCGGGATCAGGTGGCACGCGATGAACAAACATTGATAGAACGCTTCCCCCAGTTCGCACCAAAGGCGATGGGCCTGAAGGATGAGCGACACCTGCTCGAAGCTGATGATGACGAGGAACGGGACTGAGGATGGCCGGAAGAAAGGAACTTCTAACCGAGCAGGTGGCAAGGAAGATTTGCCGCATGATCGAACGTATGCCCGATGCGGAAATCCCCGTGACATGGGAGAGCATCATAGCCCATGCAAAAAAGAAAGTAGGTCATGGGTTCAACCGCCAGATGCTCTCTCAGAAGGAGTGGAACGGCAGAAAACTCATTGCCGAGGCATTCAGCGAGGCCAAAGAAGTGCAAAGGCAGACGCAGAATAACACTACACTCAAATACAAGACTGCTCCGCGCGCAGTACTTCAAAAACGTATCGGTGACCTAGAGGCGAAGAATCTCGCGCTGCAGGAAGAACTTGAAAAGGTCAGAGCTCAACAGATTGATAGGCTTGACGTCTTCCTGAATACCCCTTGTGACCTGCGCAAGCTGCTTGGAGATTTTTACAAGGCGAAGTCCTGAGCGAAGGGTCGTCATTGGGGAGTTTATATAATCGCTTCTATGTACCACTTTTATGAACACCCCTTGACTGACCATACCGACCCAGCCTTCCCTGCAGCAGATTTGGTGTTTTTTTAAACTGCTCAGGTCGCTGCGAGATGCTGGGCAGCACATCGGATCAGACTGTCCTTTGACGATACAATAGAGTTTGCACCACTGTTCTTTTATACAGTATTATGTGCGAATGATGAAGTTCATAATATTCTATTCTGTCGCCGGAACGTCGACCAATTTACGTCGAATTATTTCTGGCGTCGTTCGTCTATAGCTGCTCCATCGCTCAATGACTCGCCGAATTGCACACCTCGACATGGATGCATTTTATGCATCGGTGGAATTGCTCCGTTATCCCCAGCTAATGGGCTTGCCGGTTGTAATCGGCGGTTCACGTCGGAGACCCGACGATACGATGTTAAAAGCTGCAGGCCAACGGCCTTTGTGCGATATCCCGATCTCAGCATTCCCTCTTTTGAAAGATTACACTGGCCGTGGTGTGATTACTACATCAACATACGCGGCTAGGAAATTCGGCGTTGGGTCTGCGATGGGACTGATGAAGGCCGCAAAGCAATGTCCTCAAGCGATCTTGCTTCCAGTTGATTTTGACGAGTACCGCAAGTATTCGCGAATGTTTAAATCGGAAATAATCGAGATCGCGCCAATCATGGAGGATCGCGGAATCGACGAAGTGTTTTTTGATCTGACGAATGTACCAGGGGCGCAAGACGACGGTGGGCGCATGCTAGCCGAAGCTATACAGGCTTCAATTTTGAAAGTGACCGGGCTTACCTGTTCGATCGGCGTTGCCCCAAACAAATTAATAGCCAAGATGGCAAGTGAGTTTAATAAACCAAATGGTATTTCTATCGTCTATGAGACGGACGTCGAGAGGATGATTTGGCCACTGCCCTGTCGCAAGATAAATGGCATCGGACCCAAAGCCGATGAAAAACTGATGAGTTTCGGAATTCGGACCATTGGCGAATTGGCGATGCGAGAACATAGCTGGCTGTTACAGCACTTTGGCAAAAGCTATGGCACATGGCTGTTCAATGCAGCACGAGGTAAGGACGATCGTCCGGTCCAAACGCACAGCGAACCGGTTTCAATGAGCCGCGAAACCACCTTTGAACGTGACATGCATGCCGTGCGCGATAAAGAAGAATTGGGTGCGATATTTACTCGCCTTTGCGAACAGGTTGCTGCGGATTTGCAGCGTAAAGGTTATGTTGGAAAAACGATCGGGATCAAACTCAGATATGACGATTTTAAGATCGCGACACGTGATCATACCGTTGACAGCTACACGAATGATGAAATAGTCATTCGGCGACTTGCCGGACAATGCTTAAAGCGTGTGCCGCTTGAACGACGATTGCGCCTTATAGGGGTTCGCGTTGGATCGCTAGAAAAGGCTGCAAATGTGGAGTCGGCTTTGAGCGTCCTGCTAAATGGCGCAACGCAACCGCCAACAAGAGTGATAAGCGCGCTGAGCGACAAAGGTGGGAATCTACCGTTGTTTGAAGAGCTTTAAGTGTACTAGCTCAGACTTGACCTGACACACGACGTCCAACGACCGGCAACTTCCGACCCGTTGCGGACTCTGGTGCTTCCCACAACCGGACATTCACTTTCAAGAAGAAGCATTATCTTTTGACTTGAGGTCCGCAAAGTATGCATCGTCTTCAATGCGGGTGCGTTGGATTTGCTCAACAATTGAATACCAGTGCGGCCATGATTCTGGCTCAGGAAATGAAGCTTTATAGTCGTTACGTTCGTCTATACTCAGAGCGAAGTAATGGGCTTCCCATTGGCGCATATATTCTTCGCCAAAACCCATGCGCCATCCAATTGAACGAAAAAGTATGTTTGGAAATTTAAGCCAAGGCGGATTCATTATTTTGAAATATAAAGTTAAAAATCAGACCTACCCATCGAGTTAAAATCGCCCCGGTCTTGGCATGCTCTCGCGCAAAAAAATATATAAATGCGACATAGAAACTGGCCAGCCCCACGATGGAAGGTTGGAGCCGCCGTACTATTCACTTTGTGCGATGAAATTCTTTTTGTACGTTCTCTTGTACGGATTTAGCTATTATGACTGCCATAGGCTCTGAGGATCGTCCATCGTTTCATTCGTAACGAAATAGTTTGTCGGAATCGCCCCGATTTTAGCTGACATGTGTGACCGGCTGCTCTTGGCCGGCAGCAGGCTATTGCAATTCGACCCAAAAATATCATTCGCCTTGCTGCAAACCAGACGCTCAATGCTAAAGCTGGACCACTATAGCTTCTTCGGTCAAGCGGTCATTTCGTACCTCAATCGCCGTAATTGCCGCTTGGGCTGAAATCTTCACATCGCGCTTTCGAGATTTTAGGCCCTGCGCAAGAGCGGGTAGGGCTTTGTATGATCCAATTCTGCCAAGAGTGCTGTGGCAGTAAACCGCGTCATCGGGATCAGACGTATTGGCTAGCACTTCCAACAACTTATCTTCAGCTTCGGAACTCGCGCACCCTTGAAGAGACCGGATTGCAGCATGCCTCACAAGCCATCGACTATCTTGTAGGAGAGAGAATAGCGGTTCGATTTCGAGGCTTTCGGGCTTTGGTATTTCTGCAAGCCCGTCAAGAAGATTTGCGAGCGCATATTTATCTTTTTCCCTAGATGAGTATGCAATTAAGCGTGACGCGCATTCTAGGCTGGCACAGTTCTTTGCGATCTTACCAATGATGAAGTAGGCTGCTGATCGCTGATCTTTCGTTGGCTTTTGCGCAAGATATTCATCGAGTTCATCAACCATGGATTTGTCGTCAAGCCGCTCTGCTTCGCGATACGCATGCCAGGAAATCGAATCGCCCGAATTGATGATTTTCTCGCGGACTGTCATTCGTTCAATTAGGTCGACTAACTCGTGACGCATTGTTCCACCTTAAGGAAGGTTACTGTAAAGGTATTAAATTGGTCGCCTGCTCGTACAGCCGCTTTTGGCCGACAGCGGTCCTGCTATGCACTTGGGGCCGCTACTGGCCGTTACTGACCTACTCCAGGAGTCAGATCTACCATTTCGCCGACCTTCAAAACGGACACCTCTGAAGCTCCCAACAATTGAAAAGCAAATACGGTCAGGTCTGGTGAACCGTCAGGGCGCAATGAGCGAGGTTGTGAAAGACTCATCTTAATACGGGCACCACCAAGACGCGAATCGAGACCTATCGTGAAACTGCCACCGTCCATTTGACGTGCCAATACGTACGGAGCACTACCAGTCGACACATACTCTAATTTAAATCGCATATTTGATTCCATTTTTGAGCGGCCGCTTCTGGCCGTTTTGAGCCAGCCGCAACAGGTCAATTCCGACCCACAGCGGCCAGTTCCACCTGGAGCAGACCTTCAATACCGATTTGAACGGCGTATATGAGACTCCCTAGGTATCCTAGTTTGGCCGACAACGAACCTTAAAGGCTATTAAGAATATTTATTAATGAGCCGATGCAAGGATGTAATGCCCCAGCAAATGCAAAGTTGCTAGTCAATTGGCGGGCCTGAAAGGGTAGCCCACGTTGAAGAGACAAAGCCACATAGTGCTCCTGGCAGCGCAAATGTCAGCAACAAGCTTTCAGGAGCTCTCGCTAAACAAGCGAACCCCTCTTGCTGGGCATAGCCCAATGACCAACAACGATAGATGGTTATCGGCAGGTATCCACTTAGAGCACCAGTCAAAATACTTATTAGAATTCCGCCGCCGTAGTAATAAAACGTGTGAAATCCAGAAATTTTCGCTGCAATCGGAACAAAGGCTAAATACATCAAGTAATACAAAAGCCAAGCTGGCCCGGCTACTGGCGCACCTACGATGTAAGCGAAAAAAAGCAATGGCGGAAATGCAAAAAAACCCAACATCGCTGCCGGAATTAATGGCCCTATTAGCAGAAAAATCATAAACGATTTGTTTCGAAATTCTTTGTGTGTCATCGGATTGCGTTTCACTTTAACAGTGGCTAAAAATAATTGGCGTATGCCAGCACAAAGCTTTTTAGCAAATCCAAGATTTGCCGCAGAGACATCTACCTGAAGCTGTATCCCCTCACGTATTCGGCTGACCGCTTTCGGATAAATTCGTGACCGGCCGCTCCTGGCCGGCAGCGGAAGAATACTTTCTCCACGTTTTGCCAAAATTATTAAGAAATTCGGAATCGATTCATATCGACCTAAAAGACCTGCGGAGAGCAAGAGGAAAGTGGTTGTTGCTCATTCCAATGGGTCGCGGATATAGTTGGCCGGGACTGTTTCAGTGAGCCAAACACCGTTCTGAGATAGATAAAATAAATGTCCATGTCCGCTCATTGCTTTTGCATCTATGATCAGTACAACTGGCACGCCATGACGCGCCCCCACAAGTTCTGCGACCTCTGCGTTGCTCGATAAATGTACATGCTGGCGCTGTGCGGAATGCAAACCGTCCAGATGGATTGACGATAGAAAACGACTTGCCGTGCCGTGGTAAAGCGTATCTGGAGGAATCACGGGTTTTAAGCCTAGCGAAACGTTTACAGAATGCCCTTGATTGGCTCGAATTCGCTGGCCATCTTGACTCAATGCAAAACGTTGCTTATCGCTGGTGGAAACGATCATCTCAATTGTTTGTCGATCAAAGTTTTGACCAGTAGCATTTGCCAACTTGATTAATTCATCAATCAACGCCCAGCCTTCACTATCAAGAGCTAGACCGATTTCTTCAGGTTTGTGACGAAGTACTAGACTGAGAAACTTGCTGCTCGATTCAAAATTCTTTTGAACACTATTCATCTTTCCACTCTCTGTTCTCTGGAATCATGCACTTTTCCTGCCACGATGCCAGACTGGTATAAATTCTCGTATCTGGCCAAGGTAATTTTTGACGCCCCTGCCAAACCAAATGCACGACGGCGACTCTTCCGGTGCCGTCCTGGATTTCAAAGAGAGCATTATCGCCATTACCTCTGCCAATGAGGCGAACTGGAAGATCGTATAGTTGATGGCCACGACGAATCTCGCGTCTGAGCTGCTGCACAAACGTATCACTGAATGACGCAGTTGCATCATCGATCGAGCTCCAGGGTTCTAGCCACTTGAATGCTGCTAACTC